>JAJFKK010000086.1 GCA_021773245.1 Gammaproteobacteria bacterium
GTTATTTTTTTCCAATATCTGGAAGAGAACAACGCCACGAAATCTGATATATCGATTTCAACAAACGAAAATAAGTCAATAAATACACAAGGCAATTCAAAATCGCTTGTAGAAACACTTTATGCTAACCAACAGTCAGACACAATCATCGAAATTACCGGTAAAGTCATTAAATTACTTGCTGATGATAATGAAGGTTCCCGGCACCAAAAGTTTATAGTGAAACTGGCATCTGGCCACACCTTGCTAGTAAGTCATAATATTGATTTGGCTACGAGGATTAATTCACTCAGACAAGATGATACTGTAAAAATTAAAGGGGAATATGAGTGGACAAAAAAAGGCGGTGTTATTCATTGGACACACCATGATCCGGCTGGGCGACATGAAGATGGATGGATAGAACACAAAGGAAAACGCTATTACTAAATAAATATTTTACTAGAATCATGACTTGAAAATGCAAAACTGTCCTAGACTATTTCTTACAAATATCATGCTAATCACTGTATTTACTACTTTTTAAACCTACATTCCTATAGATTGAATAAAGCAGTATTCTTATATGGGTATTACTTTGCAATACACAGTCACATTAATTAATAAAAAACTACGTTTATTTTAGATATATAATATTAGTTGGACTAAAAGATACAATTAAAAGTACTCAAACAACACTATCAAAAGTCCTTTTATCTAAAACAACGATGATTAAGATATCTGATTGAATATGGGTTTATCTGTAAAGTAAATTCAATAATAAATAGTTTATCTACTCAATCAAGCAGTTAATAACAAATCTTTTTAGGAGATAAAACGATGTCATATAAAATTGATGAAATAGAAGGAATAGGACCAGCTTATGCTGAGAAGCTATTAAAAGCAGGTGTTGAAAGCACTGATGATTTACTTAAGTTATGTTGTGACTCTAAAGGACGTAAAGCGATCAGCGAACTAACAGAGATTAGCACAAAAATGTTGCTGGACTGGACAAACATGGCCGACCTCATGCGTATCTCTGGTGTAGGCAAACAATTTGCTGAATTATTAGAAGCTACGGGTGTTGATACCGTAAAAGAATTACGAAATCGTAATGCAGCAAATCTGACTGCAGCAATGGCAGAGATTAATGCCGTAAAAAATCTGTGTAAGTCAAATCCTGCTGAAACCATGATTGATGAATGGGTTGAACAAGCCAAAAAGTTAAACCCTTTAATTACTCATTAATTTAGATAACAACTTCATAAATAGTCCCTGCTCATATGACAGGGACTATTTAATATTTATTTCTAATCAAGTAATAACTCGAATATATTCATTATTAGCTTCTCTACTCGTACCGACCAACAATCTCTTTTTTCCATCGCTACCCTGCTCTATAAATCCAGACGCTTCGATCTTTTCTCCTTTTTTTGCCTGTCCTGTATACGTCGCCGTGTAAGAAACAACTTCATTAATTGTTACGTGTTCAATTAAATAGCGTGACGGGAAATCATAAGCGTAGGCGTCGTCTATAACAACTGACATAAGGGTCTCCTTTCCTATTTTTTTGTAAGGTCCATTCTCAGGCACTCTTTCATAATTCTCGGGAACCATGCTGATATCAACTTTTGTATTGCCCGAAATGCACTTATTAAGCTTTCTTAATTCATGTCTTTTATATTCATCATAACTTAGGGCACAAGCTCGTCGCTGATATGCATCCTGCCAGAATGATTCATCAAGTAATTTTAATTCACCTGATTTAATATGGTTTTGTATTAAATTCCTCACCTTAAAGAAAAGATCGCGACCATAAATAATCATATCGATATCAGAATTTTGATTATGTGTATTTAACATTAGTGAACCAGTTACACCTATCGTCTCCGGCTTTATTTCCGCTTCAATAAATAAATTTATAATATTAATGGCATCTTGCTGTATTGCGTCAGGCGACGCCATATTCAACAAATTCACAACAGTTTGATCTGGCCGATACACTTTTTGAATATCTTCTAGCGGAATACCATGTAACGTAATATCTGCATATGCACTATAAAAGATATATTCAGGGTAATTTTCTTTTATAAATTTACCTGCTTCTTCCGTATTTTGTTTTTGCAAGCCATGTTCATTCTTAACATATCTCAGCCAGGTTAACGCTCTATCATCTTCCTGATTTTCACTAACGACCGCAAAAAACAGTTTATTATTTATCGAAATATAATCTTTTGGGCGGATGAACATTAATAATATATTACAGAAGTGATTTATAGTTTTTTCTTAAGTTCTTTATATCTAAAACAATCAACAGTGTGGTCATTTACCATACCTATCGCCTGCATAAATGCATAACAAATTGTTGGCCCAACAAAAGTAAAACCACGTTTTTTTAAATCCTTTGACATAAGCTGAGAGACTTCAGTCTCAGCTGGAATATTTTTTAACGATTTCCATGAATTTTGGAGCGTTTTACCTTCAGTGTATTGCCAGATATATTTATTAAATGTACCGAATTCTTCTCTGATCTGAATAAAGGCAAGTGCATTTTTTACAGTGGCTCGCACTTTAAGTTTATTTCTGATAATTCCAGAGTTATTTAATAAGGACTGTATTTTTGGTTCTTTATATGTAGCGATTTTATTAAAATCAAACCTATCAAATGCAACACGATATGCGGGACGTTTCTTAAGTACAGTAATCCAGCTCAAGCCTGCCTGAGCTCCTTCCAGTATCAGAAACTCAAATAACTTGCGATCAGTATGAACAGGAACTCCCCACTCATCATCATGATACGTAATATAAAGCTCACTTCCTTCGCACCATTCACACCTATCAATAACTTAACTCCTTGTTTAACATAATGTTTTATTTTTTATATATGAAAATAATCTAATGTCTCGATATGTCGTTAATTTAATACAAAATTATTAAAGCTGCCCCTAATATCAGCCGATATAAAGTACATAAGCAATTGGGCTAATTTATAGTATTTATTAAAAAGATTCTAATATCGTGTCAACCTCCAAACGCCTACAATTAATTTTCGCGATGACTGTCCTATTCGGACTGTCTTCAGTGTTCTCTGTTATTCAACTATCAAGAGCGACACAATTTCATCAAATAAACTTTCAATACATGGCAAATAGTTCTGCCCTTAAGAAAGAACTGGATAATTTACCAGTTACGAAACTCAATACAGAATTAGTTATAAACGCATTAGAAAATATCAAAACCTTATCAACTAAATATCTCTCTATGACTAGCAGTTTTGACAGGTTTTTTATGAGACTAATCAATGTCGAAGAAGTAATCTCATCCTCCCAAAATAATATACAACTAGCCGACAAACTTATTGAGCAACTACATGCGACTAGTTCATCTAATATTACGGAACAGAGATTAATAACATCTTTGTATAATTCTACTGATATTTTTTATAGCACTTCACAGAAACTTGAAAGCTCTGTAGACAAAATCGGAGGCTATACCATACAATTTACGTTCTGGTTAATGATACCTTTTTCATTTTTTGTTAGCTTTTTTAGTTTTTTTATATTTAAAAAAATAAAAATAAAAACAAAACAATTGCATGATGCCATTGTTGCATTGGAAAAAAGTGAAGAAGAAAAACACACGCTTGCCTATTATGACTCGCTAACAACTTTAGCAAATCGTCATATGTTTACACAAATCCTTGAACACGAATTAAAACAGGTTGTTCGTTACAAAAACTCTTTTGCACTATTGTTTATAGATCTGGATCATTTTAAGTATGTCAACGACACTATGGGACATGATGCTGGAGATGATCTTCTCGTTCAGGTTAGTCAACGTTTGAAGGCATGTACACGAGAAAGTGATACCTTGGCGCGTTTTGGTGGAGATGAATTTCTGTTGATACTTTCTGGCAAAGACTCTTATAAATACGTAAATATAATAGCCGAAAAAATACTATCTGCTATCTCAAAACCATTCATGCTAGGTGAAAATGAAGCCTCTATTTCAGCTAGTGTAGGTATTTCATATTGTCCAATGGATGGGGCTGATAGCACATCACTATTAAAAAATGCGGATATTGCGATGTATAAAGCCAAGACAAATGGAAAAAATAGTTTTGCATATTTTAACGAAGATCATAACTCAAATAATATCAATTCAAATATTACTCCTATTGCTGTTAATGGATAGAGAACTGCTTTCATTTATATCTCATTTGAACGCTCTGATTGTTCTTCAATCAACTCTTCTTCGGCATATTTGAAACCATCTACTGGTTCTTTTTTAACTAATTCAAACTTAATAATGTGTTCTATTCTAAAAGCTATTTCATCGGAATAGATTTCGTCCGCATATGTTTCTATTACGTCTTCTGTATTCCAAAACTTCACTTTTTCCATGAATAATAATCCCTTTTCAATTTCATGCGTTTTGATTTTTCTATATAAGTCTTTGCTAACCAAACCAAAGTAATAATGATCGTCTAATACGCCATCCTTGTCAGGCACATGATATTCAATAAATGTCCAAATTTTCTCATCTTCAGCTACGGCCTGTTTAGGAAAGAATTTACTATCAATATTACAGGCTGATAAGCTCAAAGCGATTAATACAACGACTATAATTTTATTCATATTTTTCCTCGATTTTTTTAGCACAGTAAAATTACGAACTGTTTTTTTACCTTATTGATTCAAACTTAATACCGGCTTAGGTGCGACATTTCGCCATATTATATATAAAAAATGTTTCTGCTAGACTCCTTCAAAATTTAATACTTATAGAATATTGACAGGAAATATAATTGATGAATTCGTTCGATAGCGCCAGCCTTTTTTTAAAATTATCACACATATTTATTTTATTAATTACTACAAATCTTGTTAGAGCTGAGCATCCTACATCCTTATCAGAAATACTCGTTTTAGATGAATATGTCGGTTTCAATAAATACGTAATTGACCCGAATCTAATCAATGCTCCTTCAGCCGATAGTGCACAACTTCTAAAAAAAATCCCGGGTGCTAATGTTAATAGTAACGGAACCGTAACTGGAATTGCACAATACCGTGGTATGTACGGTGACCGTGTTAATATTCTAATGGATGACATTAAAATCAGTTCTGGCGGTCCAAACGCAATGGATACACCGATTTCATACATCCCTCGCGCTCAATTGAAGAGCCTTGAAATAATTCGTGGTATTGCTCCTGTTAGTTCTGGTAATGAAACAATAGGCGGCACTATGCGCGCAACATCAACTCAAAGTACTTTTATAGATAGTGAAGAGCTTGAGTTTCATGGAACGGCATCATCTGGAGGCCATAGTGTTAATAGCGGATATGACGTTTCTACATTGATGTCTCTGGCTAATAATAATCATCGAATGCACGTATCCGCCAGTCGACAAGACAGTGATGATTATGATTTTCCCAACGGAAATGTTTCTCCATCAGAACATGACCGGAATAGTTATGAGTTGGGCTACGGATACAATCTAGATGAACATGAGTTTGGCATTGAATATGTTCGTAATGATACCAATGAAAGTGGTACACCTGCATTACCAATGGATATTATCTTTATTAATACTGATATTGCACGCGGCACGTATAAAAGTCGCTGGAATAATATTGATATAGAAAGCAAACTTTATTGGTCAGATGTCGAACACAGAATGTCCAACTATGAATTACGCTTACCACCATTAACCGGTGGTGGCGCAGGCCCGGGAACGATGCAACGTTTCTCACTAACAGGAAGTGATGACGTCGGTTATGGCATAACTGCCAATATGAAATTTTCCGGTGGTAAATTGAAGTTGGGAACAGATGGTCATTTAGCAAACCATGATGCTGATATCTTTGATCCAACAAATACTGCTTTTCTGGTAAATAATTTTAACAAAGTTGAAAGAGATGTCTTTGGTATATTTGGAGAGTGGCAACGTCAACTGTCTTCAGAATGGGGAATGGAACTTGGTCTACGATATACACGTATCGAAATGAACTCCAGTACTGTGGCAGCATCAGGCATGGCGGGTATGATGGCTGCAAACGCCAATACACTATCTACAACATTTAATAGTTCTGACCGTTCTCAAACAGACAATAATATTGATGCTGTCATTAAATTTACTCATGCGTTAAGAAAAGATACCAATCTTGAAATCGGTTTTGCCCGAAAAATGCGTTCAGCTTCCTATCAGGAACGATATCTATGGTTACCATTGCAATCTACAGGTGGTTTGGCTGATGGTAATAACTATATTGGTGACATCAATCTTGACCCTGAAGTATCGTATCAATTTGAATTAGGATTAGATTGGCATAACGAAAATGTATATTTTGCTCCTCGCGCTTTCTACCATCATGTTGATGATTATATTCAAGGTATTGATGCGACCAATGCAACTGCTATCGCATTTCATAACATGGCTACAACTATGACAGGTAGTTCGGCAAAACTATTACAATTTGCCAACATTGACGCACGACTGTATGGCATAGATGCCGACTTTGGATATCATATAAATGATCTTTGGCATATTGATGGTACATTTAGTTATGTAAAAGGAGAACGTCGGGATAATGGCGATAATCTTTATCGTATTTCTCCAACAAATGTTCGTATAGGACTTACCCGAGATAGAAACAATTGGTCTTCAACACTTGAAGTTGCCAGTTACCTAGAAAAAGATGATGTTTCAGGCGTCACCAATGAGTTGAAAACAAGCGGCTACACCCTGTTGAATATCTATGGTCACTATAAACCTGCTAATTCAAGTCTTACTCTAACAGCCGGCATTGATAATATACTAGATAAAAACTATGCCCCTCATCTGGGCGGAGTGAATCGTGTGCGTAACGTTGATGTTGCAAAAGGTTCCCGTATTCCTGCACCAGGAATAAATGCTTTTATTAACGTATCTTATGAATGGTAAGCTCGCGTTACTATTGAATATAAAAGAACAATCTGCCTGAATGGCAGAATTAAGTTTTTTAAATTATTTCTATAATTAATTCTTATTTTAAATAATATTTTTTTTTGGAAATTCATCATGTTTCGCTAAGTCAGATGTTTCTTCCATCCATGGTGCTTTAAATTTCCAGAAGATATTCCACTTTGGTTTAATACCGGGGTCATCATCTAATGTCCCTGCTGTTACGACAATATTTTTTCCGCCCTGTACTGCCCAAGGTAATGATGAACCACATTGCGTACAAAAATTAGTAGCAAAGTACTTTGCCTCCTCGTGTTCGTAACGACCGACAAACTCTTCGCCACACGTCCATTTGAATCTCTCGGGAGGAACAAACAAATTTGACGCATGTGCACTGCCGGTAAACTTTCTACATCGAGAACAATGACAATACTGAAATATTTTAAATTGCCCTTCTATTTCATAAGCTACTTTACCGCAGAGACAACTTCCTTTAACTATTTTTTCTGACATATTCACACATCATAAAGCTAATGATTTGCAACGCCTTCCGCGCCAAGTCCTGTTTGTGAACGTGCGTATTGATCTTCGAATGCATCAGCTTCATCTTTAGCTGATTGAGAATTATCGAGCTTAGATATTATTAAAATAAAAATAAATGCCGCACTCATAGAAAACAAGGCAGGATGCTTATAAGGGAAAATAGCTTGTTCATTTCCCAAAATATCGACCCAAATAGTAGGGCCAAAAATCATACACAATATAGCCGTGATCAATCCGATGCTACCACCTACAAAAGCGCCACGTGTCGTCAGCTTCTGCCAATACATCGATAAAAATAAAATAGGGAAATTAACACTCGCAGCAATAGCAAATGCCAAACCAACCATATAAGCCACATTCTGCTGTTCAAATATTATGCCAAGAAAGATAGCAACGATACCAAGAATAATAGTAGCAATTCTGGAAACACGAACTTCATCGCCTTCAACCGCTTGGCCTTTACGTATGACACTGGCATAAAGATCATGCGAAATTGCTGATGCTCCTGATAGAGTTAAGCCAGAAACCACAGCAAGAATCGTTGCGAAAGCAACTGCTGAAATAAAACCGAGAAAGACTTCGCCACCGACAGCTTTAGCAAGATGAATTGCTGCCATATTATTTCCACCCAAAATACCGCCCGTCTCAGCATCTAAAAATTCAGGGTTATTTACTAATAAAACAATAGCACCAAAACCAATAACAAATGTCAGGATATAAAAATAGCCAATAAATCCAGTCGCATAGAATACAGATTTACGTGCCTCACGTGCATCTGGAACTGTAAAGAAACGCATTAAGATATGAGGTAAACCAGCAGTTCCAAACATCAATGCCAAGCCAAGTGAAATAGCGGATACCGGATCTGACACCAATCCTCCGGGAGACATTATGCTTAATCCTTTATCATGTACGGCAACCGCATTAGTAAATAATGCTTCTATTGAAAAGTCCATTTTATACATGACAGCTATCGCCATAAAACTTGCGCCAAACAACAATAGTATAGCTTTAATAATTTGTACCCACGTCGTCGCAAGCATGCCACCGAAAGTAACATAAAGAATCATCAATATACCGACAATAACAACTGCAAGATGGTACTCAAGTCCAAATAAAATCTGAATCAATTTACCAGCACCCACTAATTGTGCGATGAGATACAACAATACAACGCTCAATGTGCCACATGCAGATAAACTTCTTATAGGTATCGGTTTTAAACGATAGCTAACTGCATCTGCAAATGTATATTTACCAAGGTTCCTTAAACGTTCTGCTAATAAAAATAAAATAATTGGCCAACCAACTAAAAAGCCAATTGAATAAATTAAACCATCAAAACCCGAAGCGAACACTAATCCTGATATACCGAGAAACGAGGCGGCCGACATAAAATCTCCAGCAATGGCCAACCCGTTTTGAAAACCTGTAATCGAACCACCAGCAGCATAAAAATCCTTGGTACTTTTTGTCCGTTTAGCTGCCCAATAGGTAATGCCCAATGTTGCTGAGACAAATAATAAGAACATTGTGATTGCTGTAATATTTATCGGCTGACGTGCTACTTCTCCATGTAGTGCATCAGCAGCAAATAATGGTGTTGTAAAAAATAAGAGGGCTAACAACCGAAAACTATAATCACGCATCGCCACTCTCCTTGGCATGCTCAATAATATCTTTTGTTAATTGATCAAACTCATTGTTTGCACGAAAAATATAAATGCCTGTTAGTAAGAAACTTAACAGAATGATAAACAACCCAACAGGAATCCCCCAGGTAATAATGCTGCCCTCAAAAATTGGGACTGAAAATATTTGTGGCGCAAATGCGATAATCAGAATAAAGCTAAAATAACTTATTAATAGAATTGCAGATAACAACCAACTAAACCTGCCACGCTTTAATTCTAGTTCATGAAATTCCGGATCGGCATAAATTCGTCGATAGAGATGCTGCATAATGCGCCCCATTTCTTATTATTTCATGAATGATAGCACAGGGTTTCTTTAGCCAACAAAATCTGTAGAAAAAGTTTATATAAGGTGCCATGCAGCACTAGAACAAGCTGCTTAAATTGCAGCAAAGGATAGCGACAAAGATAAATATAACGTCAGTAAGTACTAAACTTGGTTTATAGAGTTATGCCGTCATCTTGAATTGACTAACCAGCGTTTTCAAATGTGTTGCTAATCCAGCCAACTCTTCACTGGCTGACGTGGATTTACTCGCTCCACTTAACGTTTTTTCAGTTAAGTGACTAATACTCACAATATTTCTATTCATCTCTTCTGCTGTAACACTCTGCTCTTCTGCTGCACTCGCAATCTGAGTATTCATTTGATTAATGATGGCTACTGCATCAGTTATGCTATCAAGTGCTGTTGCTGCCTTATTACTATGTTCAACACCAACCTGAGCTTTCTTACGTCCCGTATCCATCACACTCACAGCATTATTTGCACCTACCTGTAAATGTTCGATCATACTTTCAATTTCTTTGGTTGAGTCTTGTGTACGGCTAGCTAGTGTGCGAACTTCATCTGCAACAACGGCAAAACCTCGTCCCTGTTCACCAGCACGCGCTGCTTCTATTGCTGCATTTAAAGCTAATAAATTTGTTTGCTCAGCAATGCCCTTAATGACATCCAGTACACCACCAATATCTTCGCTTTCTTTCGCTAATGTTTGAATTACGTTTGCTACATTCTCTACTTCAGTAGCTAAACCTACAATGGATTGTGTGGTTTCATGAACAATAGTTTTACCATTCGCAGCTTCATTATCAGCATTTGAAGCCGAGTTAGCAGCATCACTTGCGCTTTTAGCAACTTCACTTACCGTGGCTGACATCTCATTCATTGCAGTTGCTACCTGTTCGGTTTCTCTATTCTGAGCTTCAAGATTACTCGAACTCTCTCTTGATATTTGCGCATATTCTTCTGCTGTTATTGCAAGCTGACTAGTAGCACTTACGATTTGTTGAACTAACGCTTCAAATTTTTCTGCCATATCATTAAAGTCTAAAGCAATCATTCCCATTTCATCTTTAGTATTAAGTTGTAATCTCGTAAATAATTCACCATTAGCAAGGTGTTTAATAGAATTTCCAACGGTTCGAATGCTATTTTGTATAGAATAATAAAGTGCTGTGAAGAGATAAAAAATTAACACTAGCACAACCATTACGATAGACAATGTGACATACTTATCAAACGTTTCATCTGCAATACGCTGTTCGAAAACTCCACGTAACTCAGGGACTATTGCATCAAATAATATGTAAGATTGAGAAATTGCATCAGTAGAAATATTAAACACAGTATTCGCATCCACGTTGATTGATTCAGCACCAAGTAAATCGTTACGTATTAGATTCATCATCTTTTCTATTGCTACATCATTTGAAACCATGTATTCCTTTAGGTTCTCTGCCAAAATCGGATTATAAATGGCGACACTTTGTAACCCTTCTTTCAGATTTTCACTTGATCCCTGTATGTTACTTTCATATATAGAAAGCTTAGTAAATTTTTCTGATGAGAAATAACCGGCAGCAGCGACTGCGGAAGCTAACGCGCGGGTCTTACCCATATTTTCAGACAAAGCGGGTAAATCTGATACCACAGCAGCTCCCAGATAATAACTATCCATAACAGGATCGAGTGATAGCTCGGACTTATCAGCAATATACTTCATCAAGCTAATCAAACTTTCATTAAGTAAATTATGTTCATTTATCGATTCAATTGCCGTTTGCTCAAACGAATCACTTTTAATATGTTCCCACTTAGACTTAATATCATTTATTAAACCATCTGTGTTAAAACTTGAACCAAATCTTTTATCGATTGCTTCAAGTTCGATTATTCGTTTATCAACATCTCGTCGCTTTTCAATTATTCGTCCTTCAAATTCTCTAGCCCCATTAAGGTATGCTGATGTCATGCCGCGATGTTGCTGGATTACTTCAAGTGGCAAACGAATAATCTTAATATATTCCAAGCCACGACTTTCATTTTCAAGAAAGGTTATTTTATCGTTAACTACTGAAACATGAAAAAAAGCCAATGTGATTAAAGGTATCATTATGATCGTAAAAAGCAGACCAAATTTTTGTGGGAATTGTAACTTCTCCATTAGGTTAATTGCTGGAGTTAACAGTTGTTTCATGAAAGTTTCTCTCTGATTAACAAATAATTATTTGTTGATCTTTGTCGGATTGTTTTCCCTTATATCGACTTATTTAAAAAAAACTTAAATATGAATCAGTGGTATGTGCCAGCATTAAAGGTACTGAAAAATTAAAGCTCAGTCTTACTATTTATAAAAACCTGGCATTAGCTAAATAAACTTAAAACTCTTTAATAGTTAATAACTTATGCAAACATATGAAACTAATTTTCCTCATATGTTAGCCTAAATTAACTGACAAAATGTAGTGTCGATAGGTTCGGTTGATATGGCTATTGTTTATTTCCATATGCCAAGTATGCATGGGTCATTCTGTTCAGGAAACCATGGAAATAGCCGGGAAACAAGATGCTGCTAATGGTCAGACTGGAGATATTGATTTATTCTAAAAGAATAAAAAATAGTAAGCTTGGAATGCTTTACTATATTTAATAGATCCACAGTTCCTCCATTCCTGCAGCTTACTTCAACATCTTCAACTGTCATTAAATATTAATAGATACTGTTAACTTATTAATATTTAACTATAACTTATCTATTACGTTCATTTTTGAACTCAATATTTGTCGCTAAAAAGAAACACTCAGAGTATTCTGGGACTGATTAAACCATTTAAGTAATGGTTGATTCAGAATTAATTTATTTATAAATAAATTTATCATGATAAAAAAACTATTATTCTTACCATTAATAATATTTATCTTATTAAGCATATTATTACTAATTAGTTATTCCAGTGTATATAACCTAAATAAATTAATATCTAACAACGAATCACATTTAATTACTATCTCTCTATCCAATAGTATTTCCAGTTACGTTAAACGCGCTGAATCTCATTTCTACCTTTATTTAATGCTCGATAATAAAGCAGACCGTGATAAATTTTTTAGCCGCATACAATCTTTGGAAGAAAAGCTGAATGAACTAAAAATCATATCTGATGTTGATGTCTTTTCAAAAAATTTAATTTCAATAAAACATATTGGTTCAAAGCTCATTGAAGCTAAAGATGATGCTCTAAATAACGATACATCTTTTCCAATTAAATTGTATGAAGAAGACCTTGCTAAGTTTAATGCCGCCAGTAGCATAATAAGAAAAACAGCCGTTCATCATGTTGATGATAAAACATCAATACTTAATATAAAAAGAAATGTCGCTTTAAATAAAATTAAAAATATACACTCATTATTATTAATTTCCGGATTAATCTGTATTATTTTAATTGTGATTCTTATTAAAAAACTTTCTAATGAACTTGAAGTTTCCAAGAAAAACACTCATCAGCTTGACATGCTTTCTAATACTGACGGCCTGACTGAAATAGGAAACAGACGATTCTTTGACGCCGCATTTAAAAATGAATGGCAAAGGTCGATACGAGATAAAAAACCAATTGCATTAATGATGATTGATATTGATTGTTTTAAATTATTCAATGATAACTATGGTCACCTTGAGGGCGATAAGTGCTTAATCAAGGTTGCTAAAACACTACAATCATTCATGAAAAGACCAGCAGATTCAGTTTGCCGCTATGGAGGTGAAGAATTTATTGTAATCTTACCTAATACAGATAACGCTATTTATGTTGCTGAAAATTTCAGAAAATCAATTGAACAACTTAATCTTCCTCATGCATTTTCATTAGTAAAAGATGTGGTTACCGTAAGTATTGGTATTGATTTTTTTACACCCGATCAATTATCAGATCCGAATCAGTTTATTGCTAATGTTGATAAGGCACTTTACCAGGCTAAAAATAATGGCCGCAATCAAGTCTGTGTCTATTCCAGAGAAACTGCTGAAAATTGAAATAAAAATGCTATTCAACAATTTTGCCGCGAAGAGCCTTTGTTTTACCCCGTAATGTTTTACTATCCATTCTTTTTTTCTTCGCATTCTTACTTGGTTTACTAGGTCGTCTTACTTTTTTTACAATAGATGCATTTCTGATTAATTCTTCTAATCGATTAAGTGCGTCAATTCGATTCTTTTCTTGTGTCCTAAATTGCTGAGCTTTAATAATAACGACACCTTCTCTACTAATACGTCGATCACGAAGCTCCATTAATCGTTGCTTAATTTTATCCGGAAGTGATGAAGCTTTTATATCAAAACGAAGGTGTATTGCAGACGATACTTTATTAACATTCTGCCCCCCAGCGCCTTGGGCCCTGATAGCAGTCAATTCAATTTCACCAGCAGAGATGGATAAACTTTCTAAAGAGTAAATATCGCTTAATGTCATTCAAAGTCCAGATATTTTAGATAATCTATATTAACAAAAAATAATAAACCGTTCCTTTGTATGCCGATTGGATAATATTAGCCAGAAATATGGTTGTATTTAATCAGTTATATATTTTCATTATTTACTCAAGATACAGTACTCTAATGTTATTCTTGATTAAGTTATTGAAGTTAATCAAGAATTATATACCTTATCAATAGCAATTCATCTTTATTCCAGTTGGCACATGGTTTGCGCTGCTATATCTATTTAATCGAGGAGAAATAAATAATGAAACAAATCGCAACACTCATTACCGCTCTATCACTGATCCTTGTTTCCCAAGCTAGTCTTGCTGGACACGGTCATGGTCATGGTGGTCTACATAAATGTTTGAAAGCAGCATCCAAGATAAAGCAGGGCTATTATGGAAAGCTTGAATACCTGACTTTAACTGAAAAAGGTGTTAAAACTTTTGAAATCGAGATTAATGACGATAACGGTGTCGAATGGGAATTGATGTGCGATGAATCAAACGGCACTATTTATGAAATAGAACGTGAAGTAGAGTCAGCATCAGATCCTCTATTCAAGAATAAAATGAAGGTAGATGAAAAAACCGCAGCACAAACTGCACTTTCGCTTTATCCAGGAAAAATTGTACACACAGAGTATGAAATTGAATCCAACGGCGCAGCCTCATATGAATTTGATATTTGGGATAGTCCCGGTGTAACTTATAAAGTTGAAGTAGATGCAACAACCGGTGAAATTTCAGAAGTAAATATTGAGAAGTGGGATATCGGCAGAGAAAAATAACAAACACTAATAAGTGCAGGGAGAATTAAGCTTTAATTATCCCTGCATTTTTTACTCATTAGCAATTTCGCAAGAATTGATGGACGTTGTTTTTAGATGTTTTTGTTATTTTTTGTGTCAATATAAATGGTATTGATTCAATATCATATTCTTCGCTAATATCATTCAACATTTTCAACCAAAGTTTCGTTGTCATTTCAGAATCATATAAAGCTCGGTGAAAATTGCCAGCAGAAGGAATGCCAGTATATTCAACCAAAGTTCCTAATTTATGGTTCGGGGCATTTTGGTAGATTCTTCGTGCCATCAACATAGAACATACAAATTTTCCTGAATAACTTCGAGATATATTACGCAACTCGGCATCTAGAAACCGTTTATCAAAAGAAGCATTATGTGCGACAAGATTATAACCATCGATAAAGTCCGCAAATTCATTCATCACTTCTTTACATGGCGGAGCATTTTTTAACATGCTATTGGTTATTCCGGTATAACCTTCAATAAAACTATCGACACGCCGTCCCGGATTCATCAACTCTTGAAAACGTTCAGTGACTTTACCATCCTTAATTCGAACAGCACCAATTTCAATGGCACGGTCACCATAATCTGGAGAAAGTCCCGTTGTTTCAAAATCCAGAACAACAACAGTATTGGCCTTAGTCATAATCAATAAGTACTATTTGTGTAATTCTTTAAAAGAAAGACAAGGATCTTCTCTGTCAGCACGAGCAGTAAACCAGACATAGTCAAAAGGAAATTTTCTGTTATCCCATTGTGTGAGATACGATGCAATATCAACATTATCTTGTTCCACTTCAAATAGTGCAATTACTATGATCTTCGCTTCTTTATCTTGCGCAGAGAGATACATTGGTACACCACGATCATTACGCACATGACCATTCCCAGCAATAAGAACTCTCTTATCAGCATCACTATTTAATAAACTCAAAGCCATGGTTGCATCGCGAATCCGTTGGCCCTTCATCATTGGCTTTGCTTTATCTTTATCTATCATCCCGCAATGAGATTCTACGATCTCTTTTTGCAAGCTATTTTCCATATCATCTGTCAATGAAACTTCTATCATTAACTGTTCAGTCTCGACCGATAACTCACTCTTGTTATGTCGAATAACATTATAAAGTTTACTGCGTTCAATATTTGCAGAATAAATTCTGAGTCCTCCCTGTATAACACTATCAAACAATTCTTTGTAATAAACATCGTATTTCCAAGCTGTTTTATAATGGTTCAGTAACTCAATCAATCCACTAGACGTTTTTATATCTCTATCTTCAATAAATTTTGCTTGTGTATTGTCAATCATTTCAAATGACACACTGGTAGAAAACGGTTGCCTTGCTAACTCATCAATAACCCAAGCCTGATTCACGTGGTGCTTAAAATTATCATGCGTTTCTCCCAATAAAATATACTTGCTGTCTGAAAGACTGTTTAACAAATAATCTTTATCAATAAACCTGCTATTTTTAACATCATAAATCCTGTTGTTAAGAACATGATCCGTCAAAACCAAAGGAGTAGCTTGTGTCTGTTCCTTGCTTTCTAGTGGTAATGCCAGACAGATGGAAATACAGCTTAATATAAAAACACATATCCACGTCAAAGATGAAGCTAGAATTATTTTTGATTTATTCACAAGATTATTTTTCTAAATGCTTTCACTAAAACCTAACCTCTGTGATTGGATTTATTTTTGGCTCGTTTGCCCAACCAAAATGATTTTTTACCACTTCATTTCCAGGCTTAGGGATAAAAGGTATATTTAATGCTAATAATAATGAACAACAGGCAAATCCAGCACCTATAAAAAAAACTAGCATTGGGGAGCTTAACCAGACTATTCCCAATAAAGCAGGAATCACGACTGCGGCAATGTGATTAATAGTAAAACTGACACCAGCAGTCGATGCCAATTCTTTTGGATCGGCTATTTTTTGCAAGTATGTTTTCATAGCTATCGCCATTGCAAAGAATAAATGATCAATTACATATAAACCCGCAGCAAGCACCGCGTTTTCAACAAGAGCATAGCCAGTAAACAATAATACCAATCCGGAATACTCAATGATCAATGCTTTTCTCTCACCTACTTGGCCAATCCATTTACCTATAGCTGGAGCAAAAAGCAGATTAAAGACATAGTTAATTAAAAATAATAAGCTTATCTCTCCTACCGTGTAGCCAAATTTTTCTACCATCATAAATGCAGCGAAGACAACGAATATTTGTCGTCTTGCACCACTAAAAAAAGTCAATGCATAGTACAACCAGTAACGTTTGCGCATGAGTAAATGTTTATGTTGAGTAGTCGTTTCTTTAAACTTGGGAAATACGATAAAAATAATAAGACAAATCAATAAGCCCGAACCACCAGCTAACATATAAACAATGTTATAACTAAAACCTAGCCATTCCATCAGTACCCAGATCATCGAATAAGCAAAAATAGACGCAAAACCTTTTACCGCTAGTTGCTTACCCATAAAATGAGCACTGTCTTTTTTATCCAACCATTGTAATGTCAGTGACTGGTTGACTGTTTCAAAATAATGAAAGCCAATCGACATCAACACCGTCGTACAATACAAACCAATCTCGAATGGAAACCAGCCTGTTATTGCGACACCAATAGACATTAATGCCAAGGACATCAGTGCAAAAATTTGCTCCCTGAGTACAAGCAAGACAAAAACAGCAGTAAAAGATAAAAACCCAGGTACTTCGCGCAAACTTTGCAAAATTCCGATTTCAGCACCACTAAATTGCGCCTTATCGATAACAAAATTATTTAGCAATGCATTCCAGACTGAAAAAGTCAGAGGCATGACAAACGCCATCAATAACAAAAGCATTTGTGGATTGTTGCGAATTGATTTAATCGAAGTCAGCATGATTAACTACAAATAAATGGGAAATAATAGTACGGCAAGAATTGTTATGCTCGTGACATAAATTTGCCAGTACCCGTATTGATCTTAATAAGCTCACCTACTTCTATATATTCAGGAACCTGGACTTCCATTCCAGTACTTAAAGTTGCCGGTTTAGTTCTTCCTGTTGCAGTAGCGCCTTTAAGATTAGGTACAGTATCAACAATTTCCATGTCTACTGATTGAGGTAATTCTATACTGAGCAAAACGCCGTCCATGATCATTGCCGACAAGCCTTCCATTCCTTCAGATATATAACCGATCTGTTCATCAATATTTTCGGCATTCACTTCATACTGAGAAAAATCATCGTTATTCATGAAAATATAATTATCGCCATCTTTATAAGAATACTGTACAGATTGGCGTACACAATCGGCTTCTTTTAAGAAATCATCGCTTTTATAGGACTCATCCAACTTCTGTCCTGTTTGTAAATTATTAAACCGAACTTTATATAAAGTCGATGCACCGCGGGAAGAAGGACTTTTAGCCTCAAGTTGTTTTACCGCATGGGGAACACCATTAATTTCAACTATCGTTCCTCGTTTAAGTTCACTTGCTTTAGGCATTTGGGCTCCTGAAATTTTATCTAGAATAAAAAGTGTCAATATAAAAACGGCAAGGATACATAATAAAATGAAGGTAAGATGAACTATTTATTTCTGAAATAATTTTCGAATTCTTTCGATACGTCTGCGATTGACTCCAAAATCAGAATAGCCTGTTCTGGCTGATGATCGTATTTGAACCAACCCTTGATCAGGTAGCAATGTAAACTCTACATCATCAACAAATCTAAAAATAAGGCTACGCACCTCAGCGCGCAAATAAGTGGGTTGTTCATCAATAATTGTCACTCGTTTCTCATTGAGCAGCGCCGATTTAAGTCTGGTCATGGCATCTATAGACGCCTCATTGATGCTAAATGGCTCGATATAGTGCCGTGGGTCACTTGTCTGGCTAGAAACACATTTAGGCGCATCAGGGCAATTCACATCATTCTCAGCCATTACTTGAGTAAAAGCACATGAAGCCAGAAGTATTATCACTCCCAGTAAAAATAAAGTAATAAATTTTTGAAGCATAATTATCCACACTCATATTACGAGTCATAGGTTATTATGCCATTTATTATCTATCAGGAAACAAAAATACGATGAACATCTGAAATTGACGTATCTCCTTTTCTTGCATATTTCAGTGCACACTCTACGATTGATTGCATGCCCCATGAAATAGCTGTTTGTTTTAATTCCATAGTGGAGGCATTAGATAATATATTTTGCTGTAAACTCTCTGTTACTTGTAAAAACTCATAAGCAGGTATTCTCCCAGAAAGACCAGTATTACCACAGCTATCACAACCTTTACCTATATAAAACTTTTCATCTAGACCTAAGCCTAACAATTGCCTAACAGGTACTGTAACGTCTTCCTCAATCTTGCAGTTCTCACAGTTTTTACTAATTAATCTTTGTGCAACAACACCTAATAAGGAAGATGCAATCATATATGGTTCAACATTCATCTCTTTTAATCTTATTATTGTATCGGCAGCGCTATTTGTATGTAACGTACTCAAAACTAGATGACCTGTTTGCGCTGCTTTTAGAGCAATATTTGCAGTCTCATGATCTCGTATTTCGCCTATCATTATAACATCAGGGTCATGACGCAAGATATTCCTTAAAGCGCGTCCAAAATCTAAATCGATGGATTGCATTACTTGTATTTGTTCCAAACCATCCAGTCTAATCTCAACAGGATCTTCAACTGTAATGATATTCACATTCATGTTTTTTAAAACATTTAACGCCGAATACAGTGTGGTTGACTTACCAGAACCCGTTGGGCCAGTCACAAGTAACATCCCCGCACCACGGTGTAATAGCTCCAAAAAATCTGAAGTATCTTTCTCATTAAAACCCAGTTCTTCTACCGGTTTTAATGTCGCCGCACTTGCTAATAACCGAACAACGACACTTTCGCCCTCAACTGTTGGCATTGTTGATACACGCATATCAACTTTTTCATTTTCTGTAGACATCTGAATCCTGCCGTCCTGTGGTAACCGGCGTTGTGCGATATCCATACGGGCAAGAACTTTTATACGACTCACAATTGCAGGCAATAAGCTTTTCCCAAAATTTTTGATAGGAACAAGTTTGCCATGGATCCTGAAGAGAACTTGCACACCATTTGATACTGGCCTGATATGAATATCTGATGCAGCCCGTTTAATACTTTCAAGTAATAAATTATGCACTAGGCGAACAATTGGTTTCTCATTCGCCATTTTTTCAAGATCATTCCCGTATTCTTTTACTTCTTCTGCAGGAAAATATTCAGCTTCAATTTGATGAACATTAAGATCAAAATTATCACCATAATATTGATTAATTGCCCACTCAATATCTGACGGCGTAGAAACCACAAGTTCTACTTTTTGTTCCGTCGCAAAACTTAACAATTGGTAAATATGACTCAATGTTGGATCAGGGATAGCAATAACAAGGCGATTGCCACATTTAGTTAATGGCATCGCGTTTTCTTTTTTTGCTATGTCTACTGGAAGATATTGGAGTACTTCAATATTTACACTAAATTCTTTTAGCTTCACAAATGGCAGCCCAAGTTTTTTCGCTAAAGCTGAGTGAACTGCTGTTTGCGAAGTCGCACCAATATCAATAAGAATATCACCCAAACGACGACCTCTATTCGTAGTTTGAACATTTAACGCTTCATCAAGCTCTTCTTCAGAAATTAATCCTTCTGATATTAATAGTTCACCTAATCTTACTTTCGGAAAATCAAAGTTTTGCTTTTGTTTAGCTAAAACTCTTTCTAATTCATCTTCATTAACAATACCTTTGTCTTTTAAATATTCACCTAATGGTTTCTTGCGAATACTTTTTTGCGCTTCGACACCTAATTCGAGGTCTTTTTCTGAAATATCATCCGATTCTTTCAGGAGAGCACCTAACTGTTGACCAACATCATAATCTTCAATGACAACATTCGGGATAAATACTCTAGCAACGAAGTTTTTATCGATTACTTTGAATAGATGCAAACCAACATTATCAATACTCGTATGTGCTGATTCACCAGAAAGACTATCTCCATCTAAAAATTTGACTTTATAGGGTTGTTTTTGATTGCAGGTTACAATTTCGGTAGGAAAATCATTATTTGAGTCTCCTTCTCCAATATATAAAAGCTCTGACAAGAACAATACATATCGACAATTCTCAAAATCGATGAATTCATTTTGTTGAGATACCGAAGAAATGAGTTGAATGACCTTATTGGTACCATCAAGTGAAATTAATGTACCAGAAATTACTTCACCATCCGTGTAATGCAACTCTATATCAGCATTTTGTAATTGCTCTTTTCCTACGCCAATACTAATAGGTACATCAGGAATATCTATGACATTGTCATCAGTCCACTCTATTTCTTCACATGCTTCCATATGGAAAATATCTCTTACTATGGTTGATCTAAGGGGGTGCCACTCAACCTGTTAATATTAAAAAACTGAAAACCTTATATTTCTTTAACGCTGTATCGGCTCATTATTTATTATCTTTAAATAATAAAAATTCGTTAAAAATGAAGAAAATCAGTAAAAATTGATGACATTTTTGTGACAAAACGAGTTTTTGTATGCTCAATTTCGCCTAAGTCAAGTATAAATATGGCATTTACAGATAGATTGTTATATGGTGCAGTCCATTAGCAGTTTTTGTAGCGGTACCGGTAGTTACTTGCAGTGTATTACAGCATCCTTCGGTCAATCTGCGTCAACATTATGCAGCTAATACATTGTTTTTTAATTATTAAAGAGGTAACTAGAAATGGCTACAGGTACAGTAAAATGGTTTAACGATAGTAAAGGTTTTGGTTTTATTTCTCCATCTGACGGCAGTGCTGACGTATTCGTACATCACAGTGCAATCAATGCAGACGGTTTCAAATCACTAGCTGAAGGTCAAAGCGTAAGTTTTGATACCGAATCAGGCCCTAAAGGCCCTAGTGCAGTTAACGTAACCGCACAGTAAGAATAAACCAGACAACTTTTTAGTTTGGTACAAAAGCCTCGCTACTGCGGGGCTTTTTTATGCCTGAAATTCAAGATTTTCTATTAATTGCATTTCTTATTACTTTTTAAATTCGGCATCCACTATGCGACCAAGTCGATAAGAGTCGGCCATACCTATTATCCAACATATAAATAGTAAGGAAGTTGTCATGTTAATTTGATGGACGCCACTATCCCTTAAAAGCTTTAATATTTCCCCTGATATTATGACAATATCCATAGGAATTTCGCCGCGCAAGATTCGATCGCTAATCTCCTGAGCCATTGCAACAGTCGTCACCAGTAACAAATAAAAGCACACGACTGAGACAGCCGCTAACAGGGTACCTTGAATATTTTTTTTTAAGAAAAAATGCCCACATCCAGGAAAAACTAATGCTGACAACAAAAGGGCTTTGATTGATTTTTTCATTTTTAATGATAAATAATTAATTCTCTGGTATTAAAATATTCAGGTTAATTTTTTAACGTAGCGTATCCATCTTTATGTTTCTTACTCTACCGATAACGGCACCAATAAAAATGTCCAATATAATAATAAAAGTAATGATTAAATCGCGTATTTTATTATTAACTTTTTACTTCAAATTTCGTTTAAGAAAATTTTCTAGTTCATCGCCACTATCGAGGCGGTCGATTATCTCCGTCTCTTTAGGCTGATATTACAGATAGAAATATATCATATTTACTTTACTTGGTTTAAATTAGACAAATAAATTGAATATGCCTCTCCACAATTAAAAACAATTAAGGAGTATTTAATGAGTGACCTTGATTATGAAGAAATTCTTACTTATTTTAATAACTTTGATAGTAAGAAGAATGGTGTGCTGGATTTCTTTGAATTTAGCCAACTAATTAAAGCGATAGGTTTTAATATTGGCGAAAAACAATTGAAAGAAGGTTTTCATAAAATTGATACCGATAATAGTAATGAAATAGACTTTGAAGAATTTATGGCATGGTGGGGTGAGCATAAATAGCTTTATCTAATCCGCTTGAAAATCAGCTAAACCAGATGGATTTGCTTCTACGCCATATCGAGCTTGCTCACTATTATCTTCTTTTGCTGGAAGATATTCTTCTATAAAAGATGAGTCATCGAACAGCCACGCATTTAGAAAGGGCGAAACAGGCCATTGACCGCTAACATCTGCAATACCAACAAAAAGAAGCCCTGCTCCCGCAACAGCGTTAAGTAAGCGAGCAAAGTAGCGACCAAACGCATCATGGACAAGCTGACTACGGGTCGAGTTTATTTTAAACCACCAATCCCAGTTTTGAATCGCAGCTAAAATGGCTCCGCCACCCAGGATAATCATGCCAATACCCCAATAAGCCATCTATATAATCCTTTATTAATATATAAATAATTTAAAGAAATGAAGGTAATCAATTATTCTAAAATAATTTAAATATACGTCTATACTGAGCAAAAGCAATAATATTGTACTGATGTGAGTTCAACTGTGACTGAAAATAAAACAATTTCTAGGAAGCACTGGTTTTATCAAATCATTCCTCCTTCGCTCATGCTATCTATATTGTTTGCGACTAGAAATGGCACTTCTCTTGTTTTTCTGACTGGTATTTTCGTCCTTCCAGTATTGATTAGTTTTCTATCGATTCTTTTTAAATTGCTTAACTTTAAAAAAAGAAAATACTTTCTGATTAGACCTTTACTAACAATTTCTTTTTTTATTCTTATTCTTGGAATTGCACATTGGTCCTATTCAATTGCTCTGAAACAGGTCATCAATGAAGCAACTCGAATTCATCAATATTGTAATGAGAATTTATCTTGCCCTCTGAACCCTGTTGGTTGGGAAGTAGATGAAGATCGAATAAAGAAAAACGATTTAGGCTTTTGGCTTAAGTACTCTGCCTCATATTATTACGATAAAGAAAGTTTTGATATCCGTGTTTATCAAGGTCCTGATATGGGAGACACCATAAGCGGTGGTATTAATATTCCATTTAAAGTAGAACGATATAAGGAAGGTTAAGTTTTATATAAAAATCAATTAAAAATTCAAATTTGCAATAATTTTTTCCTATCTAGAAAGTATTAATAATGGTAATTTAAATCAATCAATAATAAAGGAGAACATTCATGGAAATACTTTTGATAATTCTCGGCATCTTGTTTGTATTCGCTGTGATGCTCGTGTTTTATGGTATCAATATTTATAACACGCTGGTTTCTTTAAAGAACCGCTACTTAAATTCTTTCTCTCAAATCGAAGTACAACTAAAACGCCGTTATGATTTAATTCCGAACCTTGTTTCAACAGCCAAAGGTTATATGTCCCACGAAAGAGAAACGCTAGAAGCGGTCATCTCTGCACGTGATACTGCATCGCAATTATTAAAGGCTGCTGCTGGAGCACCAGGTGGCGTAGCAGCTATGACCGGTTTAGGTGGTGCAGAAACTGCACTTGCAGGAGCAATGGGGAAATTTAGCATGGTCATGGAAGCCTATCCTGATCTTAAAGCCGATCAAAATATGATGCAGCTTTCCGAAGAATTAACTACGACTGAGAATAAGGTCGCGTTTGCACGTCAGGGTTATAACGATCAGGTAATGGAATACAATGTTTATAAACAGTCTTTTCCAAATAATATATTGGCAGGAATGTTTGGTCATACTGAAGATGCAACTCTACTTGAATATGCTGATAGCGAAGAAATTAAGGAACCACCAAAAGTATTGTTTGAGTAGTCTGTTCGATAAAGTTTAATAATGGATTTTTTCCAAGCACAACAGAACGTCAAGACGTCGACGTTCCGTCTGCTTGTGATGTTTATTATGGCAATAGTTTGCCTGGTACTCATCACAGATATTCTTGTCTATATCTCATATGAATTAGCCATATCAGAACTCAGTGTTGATGAAAAATCAACGATGCCTAAGCCAAATTTATTCACCTTTTTCATGGTAAGCGGTGCCGTTATAGTTGTCATAGGCATTGGTAGCGCCTACAAATCCATATCGTTATCTTCAGGTGGTGGTCGAGTAATAGCTGAATCCATGGGAGGACGCCTGATACGGTCATCAACGGAAAACCTTCAAGAAAAACGCCTGATGAACGTAGTCGAAGAAATGGCAATTGCATCAGGCATGCCCGTACCCCTGGTTTATATTCTTGATGATGAACCTGTCATTAATGCCTTTGCCGCCGGACTAACGACAAGTGATGCTGTAATTGGTGTCACAAAAGGAACGGTTGATTCTTTAACACGAGATGAACTGCAAGGTGTTATTGCCCACGAGTACAGTCATATTCTGAATGGTGATATGGCACTTAATATACAACTTATCAGTATGCTACACGGCATACTTATACTCGGTATTATTGGTTACTATATTGTTCGTTCAACTAGACATTCGCGTAGTAAAGATTCTGGCGGATTTGTGATATTTGGATTAGGACTGATCGTTATTGGTTATGGCGGCACTTTTTTTGGCAATCTAATCAAGTCCTCAATTAGTCGTCAGCGCGAGTATTTAGCAGATGCTTCAGCAGTTCAGTTCACGCGAAACCCCGAAGGTATAGCCGGGGCGTTAAAAAAGATTGGTGGTATGACAAGACAATCTCGATTAATAAACGAAAATGCTCATGAAATGAGCCACGCTTACTTTTCTCAAGGCGTCAGTAATTCTTTAGGCAGTATAACAGCGACTCACCCACCGTTAGCAGATCGTATCCGCAGAATAGATCCACGTTGGGATGGTAAATATTTAAGCACAAACTCAGATAAAATTGAAAATGCCAAAACACCGGAAAGAAAAAGAGATAATCGAAAAGAAATAATTGCTGAATCAGTAACATCAGTCATTATTTTACAAAGTGTTTTGCAAACAATGGAACATATGGGCAACCCAGGTGAAAAGGAAATAGAGGCTGCCCGTGCAATCATTAAAGAAATACCTGAAGAAATTCATGATGCAATCCATGAACCCTATGGTGCTAGAGCAATAATCTATTGTTTAGTAATTAATAAAGAAGAAGATGTTAGGGTAAAACAACTTGAACACCTTCAAGCAAATGGTGATCGTGGTATCTACGATCTTTGTGTAGAACACTTGCCTATTGTTGACAAGATTCCGCGTCGTTGTCGTTTACCGCTCATAGATATGGGATTACCCGCCTTAAGAGAATTATCACAAAATCAATATAAGAAATTTAAAAATAATTTGGCTTCATTAGTTGCAGCAGATGCAAGTCTGGATTTATTTGAATGGTGCTTACAAAAAATAACCTACAACCATCTTGATAAAGCATTATTAATGGCAAAGCCTACCTCAGAAAAATATAATGCTATAAATGAAGTTAAAGACGATTGCCGCAATGTATTTTCAGTTCTGGCATATGCGGGCCATAAAAAACAAGAAGAAGCTGAACAGGCTTTTGAAGCCGCAACAAAAGAAATTGAATTAAATGATATTGTTATCCTGGAAAAATCAAACATCAGCTTGACAAAATTCAATGAAAGTCTTGAACAGCTACTATTACTCAAACCTATTTTGAAACAAGCTTTATTAAAAGCATGTTTAGTTAGTGCCATGACTGATGAGAAAATGACCACAAGAGAATTAGAACTCATACGTGCCATAGCAGATACGCTCAACTGCCCTATTCCTCCTATATCTAGTATTGAATAGAAACTAAATAACTATATAGTAAATTAACGACATTCAGAATACCTTTTCTTTTGCAGCTCTTTTTTCTCATCTTTTAAGCGGTCTCTTTGTGAACTACTATTATTTTTTCGCATACTTATTCTGATATTTTCCAATTGCAAATCGTAACTTTCTTTACATTCTTCTATTCGTTTTTTTTCTGATTTTTTCTTTTCTTTTTTATTTGCTTCTTCATTATCATTTTCTAACTTTATTCCTGTCCTATCTTGGACATTCATTCTTTTCCTCATCTTATTTTGTTTAAGCGCTTCCTCACGCTCTTCTTCGTCACAACTGTTCACGCCAACTTGAAATTCATCTGGGAAATCTTCACACGTAACATCACCAAATGATTTAGCTTTACATTTCGTTACCGTTAAAGCTGTAATCTTACTTGCGGGTATATCAAGTGCGTCAGCATAAGAATAAATATAATTTATAATGCCAATCGTGCTTTTTGATAATGAATTTATTCCACCATAGCGTTCGATTGTTTTTTGAGCACCTGTACCAGAACGCATTGAGAGAGTGACTTTCATAGCAAACCGCTCTGCAAACCCACAATTTTCGGCATCAACTCTCCGTTTATTACCACCAATTACCTTGTCTGTTTTTTGATCACTTTCACAGGCTGTTTGCGAGTAGATTATATCTCCATTTTCATCAACACATTTATACGTTTTTGCAATAGCATTTGTAGATATTATAGATAGTGCTATAAGTAAAATAATATTGAATAGTTCCATTTATCACTTCCTTGTTAAATAAATATTATAATTTTGATACTACCATGATTTAAATAAGAAAATAAATTCTAAAATGACTTATTGATATCATCAATCAAATCTACATTCTAAATATTTTTGTTTTTAATGGATGGTTAAAAACGAGTTATGCCTAATAATATTAAGGATTGCATTTCCATCATCAGGTGATGGAAATCTTGTATTATATCTAAGTTAGTCCAACACTTTAGTATCGATAGACGCACTATTTAAAACTTGCTCTACAAGATCAAGTTGCTCATGAAGAATAATTAGCCTCGGTATAAACGAAGTCCATTTTCTGAATATGACAGTTGCTTGATTACCACAAAATGCAACCCCCTTTAATTTTCTCTTCCAAGCCAAATTTGAGTTATCATCTTTTACTCGATAATAGGCAATAGTGTTACTTTCAATTTTATAGGTAGCGACAAAAGGAACTTGATTTCGAGCCTCTCTAACACATTTAGCTGCTATTTTATTACAGTTTTTATATGCATAATTCTTGTTCCATGATATTAAATAATTATGAATTTTTGGAAAAAAATAAAATATAATAGAAAATAAAATAAACGTTATCGTATAAATTTCGATGTTAATCCATGCTGGGCACCAGTCCGGTTTATTAAAAATAACAAACAGGCATAAAGTAAATCCTACGAAACTTAATGTTATCCCGACTATTCTAAGGATAGGCATCACTTTTGTAACAAACGTATTTTTATACCAACGGTCACTATAGGAATGATGCTGAGATAATAATATTTTATATATCTCTTGTTCTGCTTGATCAATCAGAAGGGTATCTACTTTAGTAATAATCTCCAAAAATAAGACCTCTCATTGATTAGATTAATGACTATAAATATCATTTTCAATTTTGCTATATTCAGCAGGCAAAAACGTCAATATATCCGTACGTACAACATTAGTCGGACAATACATTTCCCATTCCCCAATAGGATTTTCTAACAACCAATCTTGCTGGAAGCTCTCTGCTTGACCAGAAGAATAGCCATCGAAATACTTACTTTTTCCAAAGATAACCCATTCTCGTTTTTCAATA
>JAJFKK010000087.1 GCA_021773245.1 Gammaproteobacteria bacterium
GAAATGGTAATGCCTGGCGACAACATAAAAGTAACGGTGAAATTGATTGCACCGATTGCGATGGAAGAAGGCTTACGTTTTGCAATACGAGAAGGCGGCCGTACTGTAGGTGCGGGTGTTGTTTCTAAAATTATTGAGTAATTAATTTAATAATAATTGTTTAATAAAATAATAGGCAGATTATTTGAATAGTAAATAGGCCAGTAGCTCAATTGGCAGAGCGACGGTCTCCAAAACCGTAGGTTGGGGGTTCGATTCCCTCCTGGCCTGCCATTTAGAGAAATCTGGCCTTAAAAACTAAATACATAAAATATGAATTCAACAGTAGAGACAACCAGTGGAAAGCTGGACACATTCAAGCTTGGCTTGGCCTTATTGATATTAATAGGAGCTTTGGTCGGTTTTTATTTTTATGCTGATCAAGATTTGTTATATCGAGTTGTTGGTTTATTAGCAGCGGTAGGCATTAGTGTAGCGATAGCGCTACAGACCGAGAAAGGACGCGAAATCTGGGGCTATTTTCATGATGCTCAGATTGAAGTTCGTAAGGTTGTCTGGCCAACAAGAAAAGAAACGGTCAATACGACCTTACTTGTGATTGCTATGGTGATTGTTGTTGCCATTATATTGTGGCTGTTGGATATGTTTCTTGGTTGGTCAATAGGTACATTAATGGGGCATGGAGCATAGGATGGCGAAACAATGGTATGTTGTTCATGCTTATTCCGGTTTTGAAAGTCAAGTCATGCGGTCTTTGTGGGAACGCATTGAACGAAGCGGACTCAATGATATGTTCGGTGAGATACTTGTGCCGACAGAAGAAGTTGTTGAAATGCGTGACGGTAAAAAGCGCAAAAGTGAACGTAAATTTTTCCCAGGCTATGTCTTGGTGAAAATGGAAATGAACGATGATACTTGGCATTTAGTGAAGGAAGCGCCAAAAGTATTGGGATTTATTGGCGGTACTAGCGATAGACCTGCTCCAATAACAGATAAAGAAGCGGATGCGATATTACAACGTGTTGAAGAAGGCGTTGATAAACCAAGACCGAAAATACTTTTCGAAGCAGGAGAAGTTGTTCGAGTTAAAGATGGGCCGTTTACCGACTTTAATGGTGTTGTTGAAGAAGTAAATTACGAAAAAAGTCGTTTACGAGTATCAGTTTTGATTTTTGGACGCTCTACGCCTGTTGAACTTGAGTTTGGGCAAGTAGAGAAAGAATAAAGTTGTTTGTTTTGTTGATGTGAATAAATCACGTCAGTAATTAAGTAGTAGTTAATATATTAAGGGGAGCTGAAAAGCGTTCGTACCCAAGGAGAAAGGCTGTGGCCAAGAAAATCGATAGTTATATCAAATTACAGGTGCCTGCTGGTCAGGCAAACCCAAGTCCACCTGTTGGGCCTGCATTAGGTCAACATGGTGTGAATATCATGGAATTTTGTAAAGCATTTAATGCTCAGACCCAAGGCCTTGAACAAGGCTTACCGGTTCCTGTCATCATTACCGTCTATAACGATAAGAGTTTTACTTTTGTTAGTAAAACGACACCAGCATCAATTTTATTGAAAAAAGCTGCGGGTATAAAGAGCGGTAGTGGCACACCAAATAGCAATAAAGTCGGTAAAGTGAATCGTGCGCAATTAGAAGAAATTGCCAAGACCAAAGAGCCTGATTTAACTGCAGCGGACTTAGATGCAGCAGTCAGAACTATTGCTGGTACCGCTCGTAGTATGGGTATTGAAACCGAAGGGGTGGTGTAGTCATGGCAATATCTAAACGTACAAAAGCATATCAAGACAAAGTTGAGCCGGGTAAAGCTTATCTTGTTAAAGAAGCGATGGAATTATTAAAGGAAGTTTCATCAGTTAAGTTTGATGAATCTGTCGAAGTGGCTGTGAACCTAGGTGTTGATGCTCGTAAATCAGATCAACAGGTTCGTGGTTCAACTGTCTTACCTAAAGGAACGGGTAAAACTGTCCGAGTTGCCGTATTTGCACAAGGTGAGAATGCAAAAATTGCCGAAGCTGCGGGCGCTGATACAGTTGGTTTTGATGATCTTGCTGAAGCAATGAAGAAAGGTGATATCGATTATGGTGTTGTTATAGCGACACCTGATGCAATGCCTGTAGTAGGTAAGCTTGGGCAAATATTAGGTCCACGTGGTTTAATGCCAAACCCTAAAGTCGGCACAGTAAGCAATGATGTTAAACAAGCTGTAGAAAATGCAAAGGGTGGTCAAGTGCGTTATCGAACAGATAAAAACGGCATCATTCATTGTGCCATCGGTAAAGTTTCATTTGATCCAGATTCATTGATTGAAAACCTACATGCGTTACTCGGTGATTTGCAAAAAGCAAAACCAAGTTCGGCTAAAGGTGTTTACCTGAAAAAAATAAGTGTCTCGACAACAATGGGACCTGGTTTATTACTTGATCAGGCCAGTTTGACTGTTTGAGTGTAAGTAAAATATTTTTATAGAACGATAACGTTTTGGCTTCACTTTAGCTGAACGTTGAAAGACTTTGTTACTGGCTTTTATTATGAGCCAGACGTCAAAGACCGTAGGTGACTCTCTTTTTATAGAGTCTTAATGTGTAACATTTACCTACGCAGACGGTGTAATCAATACACAGGGCAACCTGTATGGTCACCGTAGACCGGTCTGTCGATAAGTAGTTTTTAAAGACAGGCTTTTTAGTAGAAATATGGTGTTACATCATATTTAACTTAATAGGAGGCGAAGAGTGGGTCTTAATTTAGATGCAAAAAAGGCAATTGTAGAAGATATTGCCAATGTTGCGGCTGAGGCTCCTTCTGCAATCGCGGCCGAGTATATCGGTTTAACGGTGGCTGAAATGACTGAACTGCGTAATTCTGCGCGTGACGCGGGTGTGTATTTAAAAGTAGTACGTAACACCCTGGCGCGTAAGGCATTCGAGAACACTAAATTCGAGTGTATGCGTGATGGATTAGTCGGGCCATTAGTGTTGGCATTTTCTAATGATGAACCTGGAAGTGCCGCACGAGTTGTTCGTGATTTTGCGAAGGGCAATGACAAACTAGTTACCAAGCTTGTTGTTTTGGAGGGTGAGCTTTTAGACCCATCTCAACTTGAGAAGCTAGCTAGTATGCCATCGCTTGATGAAGCACGCGCTATGTTACTTGGATTGTTATCTGCACCGCTTGGTACATTTGTACGTACGTTAGCAGAACCACCGGCTAAGTTAGCCAGAGTTCTTGCTGCGCAGCGTGATAAAGCAGCTTAATAAACAATCTATATATCAGTTTAGTATTTATTTTTGGAGGATTTTAAAATGGCAGTTTCAAAAGACGAAATCAAAGAAGCATTAGGTCAAATGCCAGTGCTTGAGCTTGTTGATTTAATCAAAGAGTTAGAAGATGAATGGGGTGTATCAGCGGCGGCACCTGTTGCTGTAGCAGCTGCAGGTGGCGGAGACGCTGGTGCTGCTGCAGAAGAAAAAACCGAGTTTGATGTTGTTATGTCAAGCTTTGGTGAAAACAAGGTTGCTGTAATTAAAGCTGTACGTGCTATTACCGGTCTTGGCTTAAAAGAAGCTAAAGATATGGTTGAAGGTGCACCGACAACTGTTAAAGAAGCGGCAAGTAAAGAAGAGTCTGAAGATATTAAGAAGCAGCTTGAAGAAGCTGGCGCAGCAGTCGAAATTAAATAATTTCAATTGCAGCGTTTAATAAGTAAGCAAAGCCAACAGGTAGCTTTTGTTACCTGTTGGCTTGTTGCGCTTATTGATATTGCCGGTTTACATAAATATGTGTGAAGCGGTACCAGTTGGATATTCATTGAAGTCGGGTATTCACTATAACAAACATTATTATTGAGGAATTGTAATGGCCTATTCCTATACAGAAAAGAAACGTATCCGAAAGGATTTTGGAAAGCGCTCCAGTATTATGGAGATACCTTATCTGGTTGCAACTCAGATTGAGTCGTTTGCTCGATTTATACAAGTTGATACCAGTCCCGAAGATAGAACTGATATCGGATTGCAGGCAGCATTTAAATCTGTTTTTCCTATTGTCAGTTTTTCGGGTAATGCTGGTTTAGAATATGTTAGCTATAAGCTAGGTACTCCTGTATTTGACGTTAAAGAATGTCAGCTTAGAGGCTTAACTTACGCTTCCTCATTACGCGTTAAAGTTCGTCTTATCATTTATGATAAAGATGCTGGCCTTAACAATAAAGTTGTTAAAGATATTAAAGAACAAGAAGTGTACATGGGTGAGATGCCATTAATGACTCGCACAGGCACTTTTGTTATCAATGGCACAGAGCGTGTGATTGTTTCACAAATGCATCGTTCGCCAGGTGTATTCTTTGAACATGATAAAGGTAAAACACACTCCTCTGGTAAATTACTTTATTCTGCACGCGTGATTCCTTACCGTGGTTCATGGTTAGATTTTGAATTTGATGCTAAAGATTTGGTTTATTGTCGTATCGATCGTCGACGTAAAATTCATGCCACTATTCTATTGCGTGCCTTAGGTTATAGCACTGAAGAAATTCTTGATATTTTCTTTGATACCGACACGTTTAAGATTACGAGTAAGGGTATTAATTTGAATTTAGTCCCTGAACGTTTACGTGGTGAAACTGCATCGTTTGATATAAAAACGAAAAGTGGCAAAGTCATTGTTGAAAATGATCGTCGTATCACGGCTCGTCACATCCGTGAAATTGAAAAAGCAGGTTTGACTACTTTAACTGTTCCTGCGGAATTTCTAATTGGCAAAGTCGTTGCGAAAGATATTGTTGATATTGTTGATGAAGAAACAGGCGAAATCATGTTTCCAGCCAACACTGAAATTACAGAAGAATTACTTGAAAAAATAACTGAGCATAAAGGCAAAACTTTAGAACTAGAGACTATTTACACCAACGAGCTAGATAGTGGTTCTTTTATAGCTGATACGTTACGAGCTGATCCAAGTAATAATCAGTTAGAGGCTCAAGTTGAAATTTATCGCATGATGCGTCCAGGTGAACCACCAACAAAGGATGCTGCCGAAAACTTATTTAAGAATTTATTCTTTAGTCCAGATCGCTACGATCTTTCTGCTGTTGGACGAATGAAATTCAATCGTCGAGTAGGCCGTAAAGAAGTTGAGGGTGAAGGTGTCCTTGCTAATGAAGACATTGTGGCAGTAATGCAAGTATTGCTTGATATCCGGAATGGTAAAGGGATTGTTGATGATATTGATCATCTAGGTAATAGACGTATTCGTAGTGTTGGTGAAATGGCTGAAAATCAATTTCGCGTTGGTCTTGTTCGAGTCGAACGTGCAGTTAAAGAACGTTTAAGTTTAGCTGAATCAGAAGGTTTGATGCCACAAGAGATAATTAACGCCAAGCCTGTTTCTGCTGTTATAAAAGAATTTTTTGGTTCAAGTCAGTTGTCTCAGTTCATGGATCAAAATAACCCATTGTCAGAGATTACTCATAAGCGACGTATTTCTGCTTTAGGACCTGGTGGTTTGACTCGTGAGCGTGCTGGTTTTGAGGTACGTGATGTACACCCAACTCATTATGGTCGAGTATGCCCAATTGAAACGCCTGAAGGACCAAATATTGGCTTGATCAATTCATTGGCTATCTACGCGCGAACAAATTCATACGGTTTCCTTGAGACACCATATCGTAAAGTTGTCGATAGCAAAGCGACAGATGAAATTGAATATCTGTCAGCTATTGAAGAAGGTGATTTTGTGATTGCCCAGGCTAGTGCAACACTGGATGCAAAAGGCATATTGCTAGATGAACTCGTATCTTGTCGATTTCAAAACGAATTCACCATGTCTACACCTGACAAGGTTAATTATATGGATGTTTCGCCACGACAAATCGTATCAGTTGCATCTTCTTTGATACCATTTTTAGAACATGATGATGCGAACCGCGCATTGATGGGCTCCAACATGCAACGTCAAGCCGTACCTACTCTCAGAGCAGATAAACCTCTAGTTGGTACTGGTATGGAAAGACGTGTCGCTATTGATTCAGGTGTGACAGTTGTCTCGGAACGAGGTGGTGTTGTTGATTCAGTTGATGCAAGTCGCATTGTTATTCGTGTTAATGACGATGAAGTTATTGCTGGTGAGCCAGGTGTTGATATTTATAACCTGACTAAATATACACGTTCGAATCAAAACACATGTATTAATCAAAAACCATTGGTTAGAACAGGCGATAACATTACTAAAGGTGATGTGCTTGCCGATGGACCATCAACGGATATGGGTGAATTAGCATTAGGACAAAACATGCTTGTTGCCTTCATGCCTTGGAATGGATACAACTTTGAGGATTCGATTCTTCTATCTGAGAAGTTAGTCAAAGAAGATCGTTATACGACGATTCATATCGAGGAATTAACCTGTGTTGCTCGTGATACAAAATTAGGTTCGGAAGAAATTTCTTCAGATATTCCTAACGTAAGTGAAAGCGCATTAAATAAACTGGATGAATCCGGTGTTGTTTATATTGGCGCTGAAGTGAACGTTGGTGACATTCTAGTTGGTAAGGTAACACCTAAAGGTGAAACTCAACTTACACCAGAGGAAAAACTACTAAGGGCTATCTTTGGTGAGAAAGCATCTGATGTAAAAGACACTTCTTTACGAGTACCTTCAGGTATGAACGGAACCGTTATCGATGTACAAGTCTTTACCCGAGATGGTGTTGAAAAAGATGCACGTGCATTAGAAATTGAAGAGTCAGAATTAAATAGTGTACGAAAAGATTTAAATGACCAGCTCAGAATTATGGAAGCAGGCGTTTATCAACGTATTGAAAAACTGTTAACCGGTAAAGTTGCATCTGGTGGTCCTTCTGGACTTAAAGCGGGTGACAAAATTACTAAAGATTATCTTGAAGAAACAACTCGTGAAAAATGGTTCGAGATTCGCCTGAAAGATGATAAAGCAAATAAACAGTTAGAAGATGCAGCTGAACAGTTTGCAGCATTAAAAGAAGATTTTGACAGGCGTTTTGAAGAAAAACGCGCGAAGATAACTTCTGGTGATGATTTAGCGCCAGGTGTGTTGAAAATGGTTAAGGTTTATTTAGCTGTTAAACGTCGCGTTCAATCAGGTGACAAGATGGCCGGACGTCATGGTAACAAAGGTGTTATCTCAACAATTGTTCCGGTTGAAGATATGCCACATATGGCAGATGGCACACCCGTTGATGTCGTCTTGAATCCATTAGGCGTACCTTCGCGAATGAATGTTGGGCAAATCTTGGAAACTCACTTGGGCTGGGCAGCTAAAGGTGTTGGTATCAAAATTGGTAAAATGCTTGAACAGCATGTCCAAACAGCTGAAGTGAGAGATTTTTTGGGTAAAGTTTATAACACCAGTGGTAAGCAAGAAGATCTCAATTCATTTTCTGATGAAGAAATTACTGAGTTGGCTCACAACTTGAAAGGTGGTGTGCCTATGGCAACACCGGTTTTTGATGGTGCTACCGAAGAAGAAATCAAAGCAATGTTGAAACTGGCTGATCTTCCAGAAGATGGTCAAGTGACATTATATGACGGTCGAACCGGTGATACCTTCGAACGTAAAGTGACTGTTGGTTATATGTACATGCTCAAGTTGAATCACTTAGTTGATGACAAAATGCATGCACGATCAACTGGACCATACAGTTTGGTCACACAACAACCATTAGGTGGTAAAGCACAGTTTGGTGGGCAGCGTTTTGGTGAAATGGAAGTGTGGGCGCTTGAAGCTTATGGCGCGGCTTATACCTTGCAAGAAATGCTTACCGTTAAATCAGATGACGTTAATGGTCGTACCAAAATGTATAAAAACATTGTTGATGGTGATCATCAGATGGAAGCAGGCATGCCAGAATCTTTTAATGTATTGGTTAAAGAAATCCGATCCCTCGGCATTGACATTGAGCTAGATACATAATGAAAGAAATGATTATTAATGATTCGATTCTTGGATATAGATCCGAACAAATCTCCATAGGAGGCAAACCTTGAAAGACTTACTCAAGCTTTTAAAGCAACAAGGACAGGTTGAAGAATTTGATGCTATTGCAATTGGTTTAGCATCACCTGAAAAAATTCGATCCTGGTCTTTTGGAGAAGTTAAAAAGCCCGAAACAATAAACTATCGTACGTTTAAACCAGAACGTGATGGTCTTTTCTGTGCCAAAATTTTCGGCCCAGTTAAAGATTACGAATGCCTATGTGGTAAGTATAAAAGACTTAAGCATCGTGGTGTTGTTTGTGAGAAATGTGGGGTTGAAGTTACTCTTTCGAAAGTAAGACGTGAACGTATGGGGCATATAGACTTGGCTAGCCCCGTTGCTCATATCTGGTTTTTGAAATCATTACCATCAAGAATGGGATTGATGTTGGATATGACATTGCGCGAAATAGAACGCATTCTCTATTTTGAAGCTTATGCTGTGATCGAACCAGGTATGACTGATCTTGAAAAAGGTCAAATGCTGACAGAAGAAAACTATCTTGAAGCAATTGAACAATATGGTGATGAGTTCGAAGCTAAGATGGGTGCAGAAGCGATACGATCTTTACTTAAGTCTATCGATCTTGATGAAGAAATCGCTGTATTACGAGAAACTATTCCTAATACGAACTCTGAAACAAAATTACGTAAATTAACAAAACGATTGAAGTTGCTTGAAGCGTTTAAAGATTCAGGTAATAAACCTGAATGGATGGTTCTGTTAGTTCTACCTGTATTACCGCCAGAATTACGTCCTTTGGTTCCTTTGGATGGTGGTCGTTTTGCAACGTCTGATCTTAATGATTTATATCGTCGTGTTATTAACAGAAATAATCGTTTGAAGCGTTTATTAGATCTTAATGCACCAGACATTATCGTACGTAATGAAAAACGTATGTTACAAGAGTCGGTTGATGCTTTACTTGATAATGGACGACGTGGACGTGCAATAACGGGAACGAATAAACTGCCATTAAAATCGTTGGCAGATATGATTAAAGGTAAGCAAGGTCGTTTCCGTCAAAACTTGTTAGGTAAGCGTGTTGATTATTCCGGTCGATCAGTAATTGTTGTTGGGCCTACTTTACGTTTGCATCAATGTGGTATTCCTAAAAAAATGGCGTTGGAATTATTTAAGCCATTTATCTTTAGTAAATTAGAAAGACGTGGTTTAGCAACTACAATTAAGGCAGCGAAAAAACTAGTTGAACGTGAAGGTTCTGAAGTTTGGGATGTGCTGGAAGAAGTGATTCGTGAACATCCAATCATGCTTAACCGTGCGCCGACCTTACATAGATTAGGTATACAAGCATTTGAACCTGTCTTGATTGAAGGTAAAGCAATTAATTTGCACCCATTAGTATGTACCGCATTTAACGCTGACTTTGACGGTGACCAAATGGCAGTACATGTGCCATTGTCTATAGAGGCGCAACTTGAAGCACGTACATTAATGATGTCGACTAATAATATTTTGTCACCTGCTAACGGTGAGCCAATTATTGTTCCGACGCAAGACGTTGTACTTGGCCTTTATTATCTGACGCGTGAATCTGTTGAAGCGAAAGGTACAAATATGGCTTTTGCTGATGTTAATGAAGTAAACCGTGCTTACGAAAGTGGAGTGGTATCTCTACAAGCTAGAATCAAAGTGCGTATACGTGAAGTTCTCTTTGATGAAAATGGTGAAAAACAAGTAACACATAAACGTTTTGAGACAACAGCCGGACGTGCATTATTATCACGTATCTTGCCTGATGAAATACCTTTCGAGTTGATCGATAAGGTTATGACGAAGAAAACAATCTCTCAATTAGTTAATACTTGTTACCGAAGACTAGAATTAAAAGAAACGGTTATTTTCTCTGATCAATTAATGTACACCGGTTTTAAATATTCAACGCGAGCAGGTGTGTCTATTGGTATTGAAGACATGGTTATTCCTGGTGATAAAAATGAGATTATCGATAAGGCGGAAGAGCAGGTTAAAAGTTTTCAAGATCAATATTCATCGGGTTTAATTACTGATGGTGAACGTTATAACAAAGTTGTTGATATTTGGTCTCGAACGAATGATCAAGTTGCAAAAGCAATGATGGATAAACTCAGCGTCGATATAAAAACTGACATTGATGGCAATAAAGTGGAAGAACCTTCTTTTAATGCAATTTACATGATGGCCGATTCTGGTGCTCGAGGTTCAGCAGCACAGATTAGACAACTAGCTGGTATGCGTGGATTGATGGCAAAACCAGATGGTTCCATTATTGAAACACCGATTACAGCAAACTTCCGTGAAGGTCTCGACGTTCTCCAGTACTTCATCTCAACACATGGTGCTCGTAAAGGTCTTGCTGATACAGCGCTAAAAACAGCTAACTCAGGTTATCTGACTCGTCGCTTGGTTGACGTTTCTCAAGATTTGGTTGTTGCTGAAGAAGATTGTGGTACTCAGGAAGGCTTAGAAATGAGTCCGATTATTGAGGGTGGCGATGTTATCGAGCCATTGAGAGAACTTGTTCTTGGACGAGTGTTATTAAAAGACGCAATAAATGTTGAGGGTGATGTCGTTGCTGAGGCAGGAACATTACTTGATGAAGCTTGGGTTGATGTGCTTGATGAAAAAGGTGTTGACGAGGTTATCGTTCGTTCAACAATTACATGTGAAACCCGCTACGGAACTTGTCGAAAATGTTATGGCCGAGATTTAGGACGTGGCCATCTGGTTAATATTGGTGAGGCAGTTGGTGTTATTGCTGCTCAATCAATTGGTGAACCAGGCACTCAGTTAACCATGCGTACTTTCCATATTGGTGGCGCAGCATCACGTGCTGCAGCGGTAAGTAGCATCGAAGTTAAGAATGGCGGAACCGTTCACTTAGAAAATGTTAAAATCTTAGAACAGGAAAGCGGTAATAAAGTGGTCATTTCTCGTTCGGGTGAAATTTTGCTTCGTGATGAGACTGGTCGTGAACGTGAACATTATAAAATTCCTTATGGTGCAGTTTTGACTGCAGGTGATGGGGATAGTGCGAAGTCAGGACAACAAATTGCATCATGGGACCCACATACACACCCGGTTATAACCGAGGTTAAAGGCCGTGTTCAATTTTCCGATATTGTTGACGGTGTTACGGTTACTCGTTCTACCGATGAGATTACCGGTTTGACTAATATCGTGATTATGGATCCTAAGCAACGTGCAACTAGCGCGAAAGATTTACGTCCTACCGTTAAGTTAGTTGATGAAAAAGGCGAGGACCTAAAGATTCCTGGTACCGAACAACTTGCTCATTACCTATTACCATCAAAAGCTCTTATTAATGTAAGCGATGGTAAAGAGGTTAATATTGGTGAAGTAATTGCGCGTCTTCCTCAAGAATCCTCGAAAACACGTGATATTACCGGTGGTTTACCACGAGTTGCTGATTTGTTTGAAGCACGTAAACCAAAAGAACCTGCAGTTTTGGCTGAAATCTCGGGCATTATTTCTTTCGGTAAAGAAACCAAAGGTAAGCAAAGAATTGTTATTACTGGCCAAGGTGAAGACAATGTTTATGAAGAATTGATTCCTAAATGGCGACATGTCAGTGTCTTTGAGGGTGAGCATGTTGTTAAAGGTGAAAACATTGTCGATGGACCACCAACCCCACATGACATTCTTAGGCTCAAAGGTGTTCGAGCCTTATATGATTTCATTAGTAGTGAAATACAAGAAGTCTATCGTCTACAAGGTGTAAAAATTAATGATAAGCATATCGAAGTTATTGTTAGACAAATGTTGCGAAAGGCTGAAATCACGAATGCAGGTGACACTTCATTCTTGAAAGGTGAGCAAATGGAGCGTTCAAGAGTCTTGGAAGAAAATGAACGCGTCGAAGCAGAAGGTAAGACGCCAGCTGAATGGGTACCCATATTATTAGGTATTACTAAGGCTTCGCTTTCTACTGAATCATTTATTTCTGCTGCGTCCTTCCAGGAGACAACTCGAGTTCTTACCGAGGCCAGTGTCTGTGGTAAGCGTGATGATCTACGTGGATTGAAGGAAAATGTCATTGTTGGTCGTCTCATACCTGCTGGTACTGGTTTGGCATATCATGCTGAGCGTAAGGAACGTTTAGAAGCTAGAAATGCGCCAGAAATAGCTCCGGAAAATGAGGAAATCGACGATGTAGAGATTCCTATCGTAGATTCAGATTCTGAAGCTGTAGAGACAACGACAGGAACTTAAAAAATAAGGTGTGATCTTCCTTGACTGAACAACGCCAAGGACATAAAATCCCGCCTCTTTGACAGACTGGGTCAGTTTTCTCAGTCTGTCATTTTATTTATAAGTACTGGAAATTTCGGCGAATTTTGGAAGATTCGACGAAGAATCAGATAAAACCTCGAGGATATTCCGAAGGAATTCTGCGCCAGTTTGGACTAAAGAAGTGATGTATTCGTAATATTGGATGCCACAGTTCGGACAGGTGAGGTAGTCTGCGCACTTAACAAATTGAAAAATAAGATAATTTTATGACAACAATTAATCAATTAGTCAGAAACCCGCGTAAGCGACAACGTGCAAAAAGCAATGTGCCTGCACTTGAAGCATGTCCTCAAAAACGAGGTGTGTGTACGCGTGTGTATACAACCACGCCAAAGAAGCCGAACTCAGCACTACGTAAAGTAGCTCGTGTTCGATTGACTAATGGTCAGGAAGTGACCACTTACATTGGTGGTGAAGGCCACAACTTGCAAGAGCACTCTGTGATTTTAATCAGAGGTGGTCGTGTAAAGGATTTACCTGGTGTTCGTTATCATACCGTTCGCGGTACTTTGGATACGTCAGGCGTAGCAGACAGACGTCAAGGCCGTTCTAAATACGGTGCGAAACGACCTAAGTCTTAACAAATACATTATATATAGAATAGATACAGGAATAGTTTGAACCATGTCCAGAAGACGCGTAGCTGAGAGAACTGAAATTCTGCCTGATCCGAAATACGGAGATAAGGTATTAGCAAAATTCATTAACATTATTATGCGTAGTGGTAAGAAATCTATTGCTGAGAAAATTGTTTATGGTGCGCTAGAGCAGATTGGTGACAAAGGTAATCCTGAACCACTCGAAGTTTTTAACAAAGCGTTAGAAAATATTCGCCCTGTAGTTGAAGTGAAATCGCGTCGAGTCGGTGGCGCAACGTATCAAATTCCAATTGAAGTCAGAACAGACCGTAGTATTACTCTTGCTATGCGCTGGATAGTAGATGCTTCTAAGAAACGTGGCGAAAAAAATATGGGTTTAAGACTAGCAGGTGAATTACTAGATGCATCTGAAAGTCGTGGTACTGCGATTAAGAAAAAAGAAGATACGCACCGTATGGCTGAAGCGAATAAAGCTTTTTCACATTACCGTTGGTAATAGAAATTAATTATTTAAAAAAATGGCTCGCAGTACACCCATTGAGCGTTACCGGAATATCGGGATTATGGCTCATATTGATGCGGGTAAAACAACAACGACTGAACGGGTGTTGTTTTATACAGGGGTGTCTCACAAGATAGGTGAGGTTCATGATGGTGCTGCAACCATGGATTGGATGGAGCAAGAGCAGGAGAGAGGAATAACAATAACTTCTGCAGCGACGACTTGTTTTTGGAAAGGAACAGCGTCTCAGTTTGATGAACATCGTATCAATATTATTGATACACCAGGGCACGTTGATTTTACGATTGAAGTAGAACGATCATTACGTGTTTTGGATGGCGCTTGCGCTGTTTTTTGTGCAGTAGGTGGAGTAGAGCCGCAGTCGGAAACAGTTTGGCGACAGGCGAATAAGTATTCTGTACCACGTATGGCTTTCATCAATAAGATGGATCGCTCGGGTGCAGACTTTCTGCGAGTGGTAGAGCAGATTCGCGAACGCTTAGGTAGCAATGCAGTTCCTATGCAGCTGCCGATTGGAGCGGAAGAAGAGTTTGAAGGCATTATTGACCTAGTAAAGATGAAAGCGATTTACTGGGAAGAAAAAAATATGGGAATTAAGTTTGAAGAAACAGAAATTCCTAAAGCCTTGCTAGTAGACGCAGAACAATGGCGAGAAAGCCTTGTTGAACATGCAGCAGAAGCGAATGAAGAATTGATGGATGTGTATCTTGAAGAGGGTGACTTATCCCCTGAGCAGATAAAACAAGGTATACGTTTGCAAACATTAGTGAATGGGGTGGTGCCGGTATTTTGCGGTTCTGCTTTCAAAAACAAAGGTGTGCAAACAATGTTGGATGCGGTTATAGAGTACATGCCGTCTCCTATAGATGTTCCTGCGATAACAGGGATTCTAGATGATAAAGATGAGTCTGAAGGTGAAAGGCAAGCAGCAGATGATGTTCCATTTGCAGGGTTGGCTTTTAAGATTGCAACAGACCCATTTGTAGGCACGCTAACGTTTTTTCGTGCTTACTCCGGAGTTCTGAAGTCGGGAGACTCAGTATTTAATCCGGTTAAAGGAAAAAAAGAACGCATTGGCCGCTTGTTACAAATGCATGCCAATAGTAGAGAAGATATTAATGAAGTCTGCGCTGGTGATATAGCGGCGGCAGTAGGTTTAAAAGATGTAACGACTGGTGACACACTTTGTGATGTCAAAAACGTGATTACGCTAGAGCGTATGGAGTTTCCTGAACCGGTCATTGCAGTGGCGGTAGAGCCAAGAACAAAGCCTGACCAGGAAAAAATGGGAATGGCGTTAAGTAAGTTGGCTCAAGAAGATCCTTCTTTTCGTGTGCATACCGATGAGGAATCTGGCCAAACCATTATTTCAGGAATGGGTGAGCTTCATCTCGAGATCATTATTGATCGTATGAAGCGCGAGTTTAAAGTTGACGCCAATGTTGGTAAGCCACAAGTGGCTTATCGGGAAACGATTAGGGCAACACTTGAAAAAGCGGAAGGAAAGTTTGTTCGTCAATCAGGTGGTCGCGGTCAATATGGGCATGTTGTATTTAAGATTGAGCCCAAGAAAGCTGGCGAAGGATTTGAGTTTGTAAACGAAGTTGTTGGTGGTGCCGTGCCGAAAGAATATATTTCGGCAGTTGAGAAAGGCATCGTAGAACAGATGGCAAACGGCATTGTTGCGGGTTATCCGGTAGTCGATGTTAAGGTCACTTTATACGATGGTTCGTATCACGAGGTTGACTCTAACGAAATGGCGTTTAAAATCGCCGGCTCGATGGGATTCAGAGAAGGTGCAAGTCAGGCAGAGCCTGTTTTACTTGAGCCAGTGATGAAAGTAGAAATTATTACCCCGGAAGAATATATGGGGACTGTAAATGGTGATTTGAATCGTCGCCGAGGAATTTTACAGGGCACTGAAGAGTCACCTTCTGGAAAGGTGATAAGGGCAGAAGTACCGCTTAAAGAGATGTTTGGTTATGCAACAGATCTTCGGTCTGCTACTCAGGGTCGAGCGGTATATACAATGGAATTTGAAAAATATAGTGAAGTGCCAGCGAATATTGCTGAAAGTATTATTAGTAGAAACCAATAATTTTTAATTGATAACAGATATTTTGAAGAGGTGATTAGCCGTGTCTAAGGAAAAATTTGAACGCACGAAACCACATGTGAATGTGGGCACAATTGGTCACGTTGACCATGGTAAGACGACGTTAACGGCGGCGATCACAAAGACGATGGCAGAAGCGAACGGTGGCGAATTCAAGGACTATGGTGATATTGAT
>JAJFKK010000088.1 GCA_021773245.1 Gammaproteobacteria bacterium
AACGATTAGCCGAAATTAGTAAGAAATTAAAAACGGGTTAACTCTTTTTAGTCTGCTTTCGGCTGCCAATAGCTAAACTCTCAATACGCAGGATTCGGCCAGAAGTGGACAGTTTATAAAATTCAAATTTACTTCTGCTTAATACTGAGAGCGGACACTCATAAGCGGCATAGTTGGTAAGACTATACAATGTTATTTTGTTTCTCTAGTTTTAAATAGAATCCACCCATAATTATTTGTGAATTCTAATATTTAATACAGTCACGTCCTGCCTCTTTGGCTTTATACAATTGTTCATCTGCCCTCTTAACCAACTGATCTATCGATTCACCGTTTTTCCACTGAGCTATTCCAGCACTTACTGTTATCGAGAAGCCCGTGCAAGGCGATGGCGACAGTTTGAGCATACTGTTTATCCGTTCCATGAGATTAAAAGCTCCACTCAATGTTTCATGGGGAGTGCAGATAACAAATTCTTCACCGCCAAAACGAAACGCAATATCTGTGTCCCTTGTAACATCACGCATTATATCGGCAATCTGACGTAAAACATCATCACCACAATCATGACCATAGTTGTCATTAACATTTTTAAAATGATCAGCATCAAAAATAATCAATGATAACGAATGTTTATAACGATTAGCCAGAGCAATCGCTTGATTACATAATTCATGTCCACGACGACGATTATGCAATAATGTTAAACTATCCTGATTAGCCAATTTCTTTAATTCTTCTTGGGTTTCTTCAAGTTTTCTTTTACTTAATAACTCCTCGGTCACAATTCGGGAAATACCAAAAAGTCCGATTATCTTTCCGTGTTCGTCTTTTATTGGATATTTACGAGAGTCTACAAAACCCTTGTTCCTATTTTCATCGTAATAAGGTTCAATTTGTTTAATGCTATCTTTTTCTCCTTCAAGAATTTGGCTTTCCAAACGGTAATAAATATCCGCATGCTCTTTTGGAAAAATATCATAATCAGTTAGACCGATATGCTCATCGCCTGATGAGTATCCGGTAATATTTGCCATGGTTTGGCTGCTGGCAGTGAAGGCATGATGCAAATTTTTAAAATATATAAAATCATACGAGTAATACAGCATCGACGAAAAATTATGTATAGCCGTCCGTTCTATTACGTTTTGCGTCATCAGGCTCTTCGTATCATGTACTGTTGTTTTAAAGACGATTATTTTATCAGTGCTGCTAAAATGGATTTTTTCCAGTTCTGTCGGCACAATAACCACTGAGGCATCTTCTTTTACAAGCCTGAAATTCAGAGGTATTTGTTCTGCTTTTTGTTCCGATAAAAAAGGGTACGAACACAAATCACTGTCTTCAAGGTGAATAAATTCCGTCCACTCGAAATGTTTCTTTGTCCCCCTTCTTTTATCATCAAGACCTATCAACCCAAAGAAACTATCCTCTTCAACAAAAATTACGGCAAGCCCAACATTATCATTTGAATACAATGCCAAACTGCCAACCATCGATACATCGTCTTCGAAAGAATCTAGAATATAAGTTATATCCTCAATTTTCCTTTTTGTTGTCATATTTTTTCAGTTTATATAGCTCTTATGTCTGCTTAGGGTCGGTTGTTGAATATTTCTATATTAACGAAATTTTGAAAGCAGACATAACTATTCAACAAATTATCTTTTTAGATGATTAATCTTTATTCTAAATATACCCAATATAGATAGGTTAGAAATATGCCCTCTGTGGCTAATAAATAAACCACAGATGACAACTTTAGATCGTTAGCTGATATAAACGGATCATCAATTAATCAACTCTTTAACAAATGGAATTGTTATTTTTCGTTTTTCCACAAGCGATGCGTGATCGATTTTATCAAGTATTGTTATTAATGACCCTAGATTGCGATCAACTCGACGAAGAAGATACTCTATAACTTCATCGCTAAGTTCGAACGATCGTGCATTTGCTTTTTGTCTTAGTATTTCTTTTTTTAGTTCATCATCCGGTGACTTAATTTGGTTAACTTGATCCCAAGCTAATCTAGATTTGAGATCTTCGATATCAACTTCGATGGTTGTCGCTGATTTATTTCCACTCATGATCATGGAATGATTGTTATCGCGGAGTTCGTTATATAACCAGGTTAACCCTTGCTGCCATTCAATATGTCCTGCAACGCAATCTAGATCATCAACACAAACTAAATCCAGTTCACCTAAGTCATGTAACATTTCTGCACTTAATTCAGTCAATTCTTTTAAAGGAATATAGGCAACATGCAGATCGTTATCTGCGGCTTGTTTGCAAGCTGCTTGTAAAAGATGTGTTTTACCGTTTCCTGTTTCGCCCCAAAGATAAAGGCGATGTGCTGCTTCTTTAGTCGTTATTAGATTAATCAATTTCAGTAGTTCTTGATTTTCTCCCGGCAAGAATGAAGCAAGGTCATTTTTTTGAAAATCACCAAACTGAAAAGGGATTTGCGGTGAAGCATTTGGAGAAGAATCACTTGGCATCAGGGAGTGTAAAAATTACTATCTAAATACTGTTCATAAAAGTATCTGAGCAAGACAACAATAACCGCTGCTGCTGGCAAAGCTATCAACATGCCAAACAAACCAAATAATTGTGCGCCGGCCATGACCGCGAAAATGACAGCGACGGGATGTAACCCAATTCTATCGCCGATCAGTAATGGTGATAGCACGACGCCTTCTAATGTCTGCCCTGCACCAAAAACAATTAAGACATAGACAATATGTATCACATCATGGAATTGCATAAATGCAGCGATACTCGCCACAACGATCCCAACGATTGCGCCAAGGTAAGGTACAAAGCTGACTAGACCTGCCGCCATACCTATTAACAATGAAAACTCCAATCCGATTATCGATAAGCCAATACTGTAGATAACGCCTTGTGCAAACATCACTAATAACTGTCCTCTAAAAAATTCTGACAGTACAGCGTCACACTCTCTTACTAATTTGACCGATACAAATTCATATCTTCTTGGGATTAGCTTTCTTAATTTTGCAACGATAATGTCCCAATCTCTTAATAGATAAAAAGTCACAACCGGCACTAACAATAGATAACTCACCCAAAGTAATATCAATTGTCCTGAAGCAGATACTTTCGTTAAAAACTTTGCAGCAACATTACCTAAGGTTTGCCAATGCCCTGTTAATGATTGTTTGATGCCATCCAGATTAATAGTATCTGCTTGCAAACCAAAACGTTGTGTCACCCAAGGAATAAACTCTGATTGAACCCAATCAATCATTTGTGGCAGTCGTATGATCAATCGTCTTATTTGTTCTTCAATTAATGGGAATACTACGAATAAAAAACTTAAACCTATTATTAACATCAATAAGAAAACAAAGACGACAGCCGTTGTTCTAGAAAATTTAATAGTTTCCAAACGGTCTACTGCTGGGTCACCAATGTAGGCAAGAAAGGCGCTAATCAAAAATGGCGTTAATATCGGCGCGAGCAGATAAAGTAAATAACCCGAAGCGATGACTAATACCAAAATCAACCATTTCTGGGCGTCTGTAATTTTCACACTCATCTTTCAATTAATCGGTAATTTAACTGTTCGCTATTGCTGACAAGTTCAAGTGTTTTTCCTAACGCAATCGTTTGATTAATTGATGCTATTCCACCATGGCTAATTATCTCGAACGTCACTTCATCTGCTGATACTTGCTTAACTTGTACATCACTAATGGCTTGTAATGATTCCAGATAAGATAGGGTTTTAGCATATCCGTCCAAATTATTGATATCTGAAACGATCAATTCAATTACTTCTTTGTTTGTTGGTCCTGAATTAACATATTGAGCAGCAAGCCTATCGACAAGCTCATCAATCCCTTCTTCTAATACAATTGCCGCCAAATCAGCTTGGGTTGTCCAACTCATTTCCTGATTATCAATATATGCTGTCCATTGCGACTCCCACAAGGTTGGCAATGTTTGGCTTAATCTCCCTGTAATAACAACATCGGATTGATAGCGACTAGAGGCATTTAGCACCGGTTCTTTGAATCCTGCCCAAACATCACTTACGCTCATACTTGACGTATCTTCAAGGTCAAGCAGAGGGAAGAGTAATGAAACACCCCTTGCTGCAGCGTATTTATCCAAAACACCAATATATGCCGGACTTTCTTCAAAACTGACTAAACTGCGAGTATCTCCATTTTCATATGCCATCCAAACCAATATTGAAGGCCGTTCTTTTCCCCAGATATTTAATCCATAGCTTCTGAGTGCTTCATTCACTGCTGTTTCATCAAATTGAACCCATAATTCCGTTCTTTGAATTTGGGAACCTTCTGGATTATCAGCTTTTTGATAGCGAAATTGTTGAACAAAGCGCTCTGGACGTTCTATTAATGAGCTAACCCCACTACTCTTGCTGATATTTCTATCTCCAGTCAGTTTTACCAAGACCTTGATAAGAGCCTGTTTTATAGCCGGCTTACGTTTTGCTGTCGATTCATCTGTAACCACTGCGGTTCCTTGATAAAGGCCTGATACCTTAATTGCATACGCCGGCTGGGCAACAAATATAAATAAACAAATGATTATTGAGATTCTAAATTTCATAGTACGCAAGCTATTCAAGACTCGTCTTTAAGTCAAGGATTGCGGTTCGGTGGCGACATCGATAACATACGTTAATCCTAGAAACCGCAGTTGACCGACCTAAAATCAAAACAATGAATACCCCTACAGATAAAAAATTCAGTTATAAAGACGCTGGCGTCGATATTGAGCAAGGCAATGAACTTGTTAAGCGACTAAAGAAAAGTGTTGCTAACACACACAGAGACGGCGTTATGGGCGGGCTTGGCGGCTTTGGCGCCTTATTTGATCTCGGCTCATTAAATTATAAACATCCTGTACTGGTTTCTGGAACAGATGGTGTTGGCACCAAAATTAAGCTCGCTATTGAAAATAATATGCACGACTCCATCGGTATCGATTTAGTTGGAATGTGTGTTAATGATTTGATCGTACAAGGGGCAGATCCTTTATTCTTCCTGGATTATTTTGCCTGTTCTAGCCTTGATGTTGATGTCGCAGAAAATGTCATCAATGGTATTGCTAAAGGTTGTTCGTTAGCGGGCTGTAGCCTTATTGGTGGTGAAACTGCTGAAATGCCTGGCATGTATCAGTCTGGTGATTATGATTTAGCTGGGTTCTGTGTTGGTGTTGTTGAAAAAGACGACGTCATTACTGGGCAAAATGTATCTGAAGGCGATGTGCTAATCGCGCTTGCTTCCAGCGGTTGTCATTCCAACGGCTATTCTCTTGTCAGAAAGATAATCGATGATACGAATCAAGATTTATCTAAGAAGCTCGATGACAAAACGTTACTGGAACTCTTAATTGAACCGACTCGAATTTATGTAAAACAGATTCTTGGTTTAATCAACGAAGTGCCGATAAAAGCTATTGCACACATTACAGGTGGTGGCTTAACTGAAAATATACCTCGTGTGATTCCAGATAATTTATCTATAGAAATTGATACAAAAAGTTGGGAGTTACCTCCTATCTTTAACTGGCTTCAAGAAAAAGGGAATATTGAACAGCAAGAAATGTTTAAGACATTTAATTGTGGTGTCGGGATGGTTGTTTGTGTTTCTCAAGAAGATAAAAGTAACGCTATTAGCCAGCTTAGTAATTCTGGTGAAACAGCATGGGAAATAGGAAAAATAATTTCTGCTGGTGAATCTGAAGATAGAGTGAAGTTTTAATTACTCATCTAATCCTGACAAATAGTCAGATGGTTTTATATCCTTTATTAAGTAAAGCGGCCTATTTTTTGTTTCGTTAAAAACTCGCCCTAAGTATTCTCCAATAATACCTAGTGCTAGTAATTGAATTCCACCTATAAATGTTATCAGTACAACTATAGAAGGATAACCTGCAACAGGATCACCAAACATTATTTTCTTTATAATAATAATCACAGCAAAAGCAAGTCCCAGAAATGCAGTAACAAAACCAAGTAGTGAAGCAAGTCTCAACGGCAAGACAGAGAATGAGGTCAAGCCTTCAAACGCTAGGTCTACTAAGCCTAAAAAATTCCATTTTGTCTCACCAGCATAACGTTGATCACGTTCATATGTGATTTCAGTTTGCGAATAACCTACCCAAGCAAACAGACCTTTCATATATCGATGTTTTTCTCGTAATTCCAATAGTGCGTCTAATGCATTTCGGCTTAACAACCTAAAATCCCCGGTATCCTTTGGAATTTTGATATCGCTCATTTGATATAGAAACCGATAATAAATATATGATGTGATTTTTTTAAATGCACTTTCTCCGTTTCTTTTTGTCCTTTTAGCATTGACAACATCAAATCCTTGATTCCATTTTTCAACTAGCTGTGAAATCAATTCGGGCGGATCCTGTAAGTCTGTATCGATAACAACAACAGCATCTCCCGACGCGTGATCCAGTCCGGCGGTAAGAGCAATTTCTTTACCAAAATTTCTACTTAGATCGATAATAGTAATTCGAGAGTCTTTCTCATGCTGCTTACTCATAATTTCCAAAGTGCTATCCTGACTACCATCATTTACATAGATAATTTCAAGGTTAATGTCTATATCTTTAACAGCACCAATTAATCTTGAATAAAATTTATCTAGTCCTGCTTCCTCATTATAAGCAGGAGCAACAATCGATAATAAATCTTTAGCATCTGATTCTTTGCTTTCCATTTTTAATTTTTTTCCGCTATAACTATTATCGAAAGTCCAAAAGGAAATGCAATTTTGTTAATTATTTTAGATTCAAAACTGAATATTTTTTCAAACATTGCATTAATAAATTTAGGTGGCATTTTTAAATCACTATCTTGTTCTGTTGGAAACATTTTCTGTTTTATTCTATCTATAAGCGCTAATGGAAATAAAAACGTATTAAAATAAGAAATATATTTTACATCCCATCCATTATTTTCTATCAGTTCTTTTAAGCGATTGGCCGTATATCTTCTTTTATGATGATGCTGTTCATCGCGAATGGTCCATAAAAATTGATATGCCGGCACCGTCAGGACGAGATTTCCATTTTCTTTTACGCAACCACTCAATGCTTTCAAGCTTCCAGCATCGTCATCAATATGCTCCAATACATCTAATAATACTATTAAGTCGTTATCTTTTCTTACATCAACATGAATATTATTTGGTAAATCTCCTTTTAATACTTCACCTATACCTCTGGTTTGTGCCTTTGCAAAAGCATTAGCATCTCTTTCCATCGCTACTACAGCACCATATTTCGATAAAAAAGCCAGATTGTCTCCGTTGCCACAACCGGCATCCATAATAAGAGAATCTTTGCCAAGTTCTAGTTTCTGGATAACAGCTTCAATTAGTTTTCGTCTTGCAACAAACCACCAGTGTTGCGTTTCGACTTTATACATCTCATCAAATATTTCATTCTCCATAACAAAAACTCAATATTATTTTTAATTTTTTATCCTTCACTTATTTAATTTTTTCCTGAACCTTGGACAGGATCCCGCGCAATATATTACATTCATTTTCTTCTAGTTGTGTTCGATTAAATAAGCGTCGCATCCTATGCATTAATAAACGTGGGTTATCCGCGTCATGAAACTCGATATCGATCAAACATTTTTCTAAATGTTGATAAAACATTTCCATTTTATCCTGTTTTACTAAAGCAGCAGTACTTTCAACTGGGCCTTTTTCTGAATCATTACCTGTTAATAAGTAGATCTCATAGCAAATTATTTGAACTGCAGCAGCTAAATTAAGTGAACTATATTTATCATTCGTTGGTATTTGCAAAACAAGGTTACAAAGTTCCATCTCTTCGTTACTCAAACCTGAGTTCTCTCGTCCAAAAACGATGGCTACTGATGAATATTGATCTTCAGAAATAGTCTTTGCACATTCACGAGGCGAAACCATCGGCCAGGGAATACTTCTAGTACGGGCACTGGTACCAATTACCAAGTCACAATCAGAAATGGCTTCTTTTAAACTGGGAAATACTTTTGCATCAGCCAATATATCATCGGCACCTGTGGCTCTTGCTGTTGCCTCTGCAGAAGGAAATGTTTTGGGCGTAACTAGATACAACTTATCTTGAGACATTGTTTTCATAGCACGCGCAGCTGCACCGATATTGCCGGGATGCGTTGTTCCGACCAGCACGATTCTCGTTTTATTAATATTTTTTATCATTGCTTCACTCATTACCACTGACAACGTAGAATACCGCGTTAACTAACTGGAGAACACTATGCACCCCATGCTCAATATCGCCATCCGCGCAGCTAGATCTGCTGGCGATACCATTGTACGTGAAATGGATCGCGTCAGTGATATTTCGATTGATATAAAAGGAAAAAATGACTTTGTCACCGAAGTCGATAGACAAGCAGAACATATCATAATCGAAACGATTAAAAAGGCTTATCCTGATCATGCTTTTTTAGCCGAAGAGTCCGGTAAATCAGGTGATAGCGAATACATCTGGATTATTGATCCACTTGATGGAACAACTAACTTTTTACATGGCATTCCGCATTTTGCCGTATCTATCGCACTTCAATATAAAGGTCGTCTCGATCAAGCTGTCATTTATGATCCTGTAAAACAGGAATTATTCACAGCATCACAAGGTAAAGGTGCACAACTAAATAATAAAAAAATCCGTGTTAGTCCCCAGAAAACGCTTGATGGCGCATTACTCGCTACTGGTTTTCCATTTGGAGATAACCCAAAGGTTGATGAATTCATAAATAGTTTTAAATCACTATACTCAAGCATCGCAGGAATCAGAAGAGCAGGCGTTGCATCGCTTGATTTAGCTTATGTTGCATGTGGTCGATTTGATGGCTTTTGGGAATATAGTCTAAAACCATGGGATATCGCTGCTGGCGTATTAATTATCCAGGAAGCGGGGGGTATCAGTAGCGAAATATCAGGTGGTGTTGATTTTATGGAAAGCGGAAATATCGTTTCTGCAAACCCGAAATTGATTAAAGCTATATTACAAAAAATCTCATGAACATTATGAATTAAATGTCTGCTTAATTTTTCTATACACTAATTAATAATTAAATTATGTTTATCCAATAAAGCATGGTTAATTTCTGGAATAGTTTTTAACTTATTCAGATAATCATTTTTTTCTACAATATGACCTTCTTCCGGAAAAACATCATCTATGATAAACGCTAGTTGTTCATAAGTGTCTTCGCGATTAGGATTATCTGCCAAAATTCGCGCATATAAGTCAACTCTGATTTTTTTTTCAGGTATTGTTTTAACAAAAGGTAACCAAGCTTCATCCAACTTTTCAGCATCTATAATTTTAGCCAGCACTTCAGCATGTAACTCTTTTGCTTCGTCATATTGGACGTACAAAATCATTCTCTTATAAATTCGCGCGAACTTTCGGTATTGGTCGACATCTGAATCTTGGTATAACCAATATGCAAAACTCGAACAAAGCAAAATAGACACGACTAAAAAAACATGACCAAAATTAAATCTCTCTCGACTAAACATCATTCAACACCAGCTCCAGCATCATTAAGATGTTTAGTTAATGGCAGATATGCTCCCTGCTTCAAATGATTAGTAGAATAGTCTCCAACATCAACATCCCGTTCAGTAATCCCATAAAGTCGTTCGCCCTCTATTTCTCCACCTCTACTGTATCGCGGATTCTTTCGATAAAGTGCGATAGCACTACCCTCTTCAACAGAAAACCTAATATCATTAACATGTACCCATGATTGATCTTTCACCGCAATTCCCAACACACAATCTGTAAGCTGACTCTGTTCAACAGTCACGTTACTTGCTTCACCTATTGAAAGACATTTATCACCCGTACCGTTGATTTTCACATGACTAATCACTGATCTTGAATTCATTAAATCAATCGCATCATTACCAATATTTGAAAAACGTGAATCCGATACGGTGACATCAACAATATCCATATCTAATGCATCAAAGGCCGTGTTATTAAATTCACAATCACGAATAGCTCCATGACTGTATGCCACATGCAATGCATCATCACCCACTGTATTGTCGCTGATCAAACAATGCTCTAATTGAAAACTATCTACATCGTGGATGTTCAGTTGTCCCGGATAATCCACCAGGTTACGGCGTGCAACAGAACCACCTTTAACATGTATATGACTCAAATGACTATTAGAAGCCGCTTTGCCATGAATCACTATACTGCCCCAGGCATGCTCTGCCTCTTTACGTTCGAATTTAATAGGGGAAGTTTCCGTGCCTTCTGCTATCACTTTTCCATAAAAGAAAATGGAACGATCTTTAGAAAGTTTAAATACTGTATCGGCTAATATAGTTACCGTTTGTTCTTCTGAAAAAAACAAATCGTCATTTACAATGATTTCACCAGACAACTCAATGTCTTTATTAACTGCTTGTTTATCGAACAATAATTGCCAGGGATGCAAAGAAGCGGTGTTTGACGCATCTGCTAAGGTATCTACCTTGTTAATGACAACCGGAGTAGAGGTGATGGCATTTTTAGCCGTTAATGCATTATCGGATATCAGCTCTGACACCCCTTTGCCCTTAATCATATAGCGGTAATGCAATGGCGATTGTTTGTAGGTCTCTTTACCATACACACTTATATCTTTACGACTTAACTTATCATCAATATCAACTGCAATACCTGGATATAATCGTTCATTTTGTTCACCTATTAATACAGCTTGTTCATTGTCTTCATAGATACGAAACAGTTTTACATCTTCGCGCAGATGCTCTGGAATAATTGACCAGGGATTAAAATCAATTGGATTAAGACCATTTATATTTAATGTAATTTGAACCTGATCACTAGTCCGATTTTCAATAGTATAATTAGCAAAGACTGAATTAAATGATTGTCCGACAAGGCCGTGCCTAATATTGTAGATTTGTTTTAGATCATTAATAGCATCGGCATATTCATCCATCGAAAGCGGCATCATCTTATCTAATATAAAAGTACTAATATCTGCTGTTGGTTGTTGACGATAAGGATCGGCAGCAAATTCAGGCCTGATTACGCTATCGGCTTTATCAACCATGTCAGTAATATGTTTAACATTAAAGCGTTGCCATAGCCGATACATAATTTGATCACGTTCATACTTCAATATTGGGTTTAACACCACTTGCTTCATTAACGGCGTTACCGGGATCCTCACCTGAACACTCCAATAACGGATATCCCACGCAATTGGTTCAAACTTACCCTTATAAGGATCAAAATAGAGCCGATGGTTATGAAAATAATCGTGATGATAACTTCCAACAAGCCTATCGAGCCCCCAAAATAGATAGAATTTTTCTTTGTCGAACAATGTTTCAAATGAGCGCATAAAAGACAAAGGGTCGGACTCATTAATAATATTAACAAAGGTTTTAATGTCTTCACGATCTGATGTTGATTCTGCATTTCTGGCGGCGTCTTTTTGCCAAAGACGTTCATCTACCCACAACGCTGATGTATTATTTTCAGTCTTGAAAACTTTTTCACCTTCTAATGAAGACCCAAAAAGATTAGATATAAAGACTGTATCTCCTGAATAAATACTACCGGGCATACGATTGTTTTTACGAAGAAAGGATTCGTCTAATTTACTCAGAAAAAAATGCAGCCCGTTCGTTTCATTATTAATGAATACACGTGCAGGGAAATAGTCCGGCGTCAATAGTCCAATCGAACGCGCAATATCATAACTCACCCAATCCGTGATAGTATGAAGCGTTGAAGGATTAACCAGATTAAATTGGCGCTCATTACGGTAAGTGCTAAATGGCGGTAATTTCAAGCGTAATGATTTTTTTTCATAAAGCCAATGTAATGCTAAGCCACCACGGTAACGAAATTGCGCTTCACCTGTAAAGGGTGGGTTATCAACCTTAAGATGACTTTGTTTAAACTGACGCTTCGCACTGGAAGGCAAATCTCGTTCTAATGATTCTATATCTTTCTCATCGACAAACAGGTCAAATGTCGGCAACGTAGTTTGTTCAGGTAATGAAGACGCAGTAAACTTTTGATACTGTCGTGCGATGTACTCGTTTGTGAATAAATGGAGTGTATCCAGATTATAATGTAGATATGGTGCTGCCGCCTTTTTGTACAGCATCATCCAACTAAAACCGTTAAACAGAATGCTGCATGTTCCCGTGAGCAGTAACATTGCGATTAGAACTGACCAATAAGATCCACCTTTTGAATATTTCAATGTCATGCTTTTATTAACTATTGTTTTGTAATTTTCCGGTAGTTAGCTCGCTTAGAATATCTTCCTAGAATTAGATAAATAAATAAAAAACCGATTAATGTTAAACAAATAATCTGTCCTAGTGAAAAAAGTATAGGATGATCTCGAAAAAAGGCTCGGCTCGGCAATAAGCTAATAGCCAAATTATAATATTCCGAATAACTAAATTTTAAAAAAGGCTTAACATGAGGAAAATGTAGTCTAAACCGATTATCGATACTACATAAAAAAGTATGTAATTTTCTTTTCTCTTTCGGCAACAAAATACCTTGTTTATTATTAAGTAATTCGATTTTGAGTAAAAATGAAGTGTTTGCTATACCAAAATTAGAAATAGTAAAATGACTTAAAGTGATAACAGCATGTTGATTATCATATAACATTATGAAATTAACATTTTCTACTGAATTTACCTTTAACGATTCCGAAATTGATATTGCTGAATTCTGACTAACATCAGAAAGCAGATGAATTAATGCAGGGCGTTCTTTCCTCTTGACTAGACTAAACAATGGGTGCTTATCAAAAGGTGAATGCGTCTTATTGTAATGTTTTACTTCAAAGCTCTTAATATCTTTTGGTGAAACAGAGAAGTTTGAATAAATTATTTGTTCTCTTTCTTTTCTATATTTTGCTAAATTTTTATCCAGAATATGTTTTAGTTCTTTACCCTTATTAAGAATCTCTAAATTATCGTAGTCATAGTATGTTGTGCTGATCTCTCTATTGCCTGAATAGCTTTTAAAATCATTATCCGCATCGGGAGCCAGTATCGCGTGTTTTGTAAGAAAGTCGGTTACTGCAGAAATATCATCACTGCCAAGCATATAATAAGTATTTTCAAAGTCCTGATTTTCACAACTATTCAGATGCAAATCTTCGACTGAAGCAGCACCGGCGCTTATAGTTATTATGACCAGTATAAAACTCAGGCAAAATGCCCTTAAGGTTGAAGACAATGTTATAACTCTATACAGACGATAAATCCTGGTCGTATGCAACAAGCGTAGCACGAGTAACACTTTCGTTAGCCTGCAGTTTGTTCATAAAACCAATTTGATCTTGTTGTGTTTTAGCTTCCAGTGTTATTTCTGTGCCAGAACTTGATACCGTTTTTGATTTTATTGAAAGTAAGTCGGTTTGTTGTTTTATTTCTTTTAAGATCTCTTCTTCTTTTGATGGATCTGATAATTGCAGCACTAGTAAAAACGTATCAGCTACACCTTTTCCGGAACGCGTTAAGATCAACATAAAAATTGCAATCATAATCGAACCGACAATGGAAATATTAAAATAACCAACACCATTAGCAATACCAACACTAATCGCCCAAAATAGAAAAATCAGATCCATACTATCTTTAACCGGAGTTCTGAAACGAACGATTGACAATGCACCAACCATACCTAGAGAAAGTATCAAGTTTCCGCTAATCGTCATAATGATCATGGAAGTCACTGTACTCGCCAGGACTAACGAGATATTAAAACTGCGTTGATATAGAACGCCTTGATAGGTTTTTTTATAAATAAAAAATATAAACATACCAACTAAAAATGACATTGATATATTTAACAGAATATTTAGAGTAGTAATTCTATCCGTACTACCCATAGACATTGCGATAAAACTTTTTTGCAGTACATCTGCGAAGGTAACTTGATCCATTGTTAATTGTCCTCCCATTTCTGGACTTTATGGAATCGTCTGGCTAAAGTGTATTTACTAATAGCCATTCTTTCTGAATTAATTGATGATAATACTTTCTTTAAATAACCTGGGAAAAACTCGTCATACTTAATTTCCAATATTTGCTTGCCTTCTAGAATAACAGGCATCAAGTCCTTAGTTGCTGAGAAGAGATCAAGGTGGTTTATATTAGAACGTAAATTTTGATCAAACGTTACCCGTATATTCGAGACAGGTAAAACACAGGCCAGCCTATTATATTCAACAATAACTTTTGGTTTGTATAGCTTTGTAACAAAGGTCGTATAAATTTCATTCAATACGGCATTATTTTTTTGTAATAGTACAGCATAATTACCAAGACATACTTCTTTAGCTTGTTCTTTGCTAATAGTCACCGAATCCTTTTTAACAATCTGTCCGTACTTACGCTTTATTTCAAACTTTACAGATTCATTTCCATCGTCACCATAGGTACGTAAGCGAATTTTTTTTCTTAATAAATTTCCGGATTGCTTCTCGTACAGACATTCATCGTCATGCGAATCAAAATAAAGACTACGTACACGATAACTTTGCTGATCTTTACAGTTTGTATCAAGATCCATTAACGTCATTAATTGATGCATCGTTCTTTGTGACTGAACTTCGTTGAGATAGTATTTTAATTCGTAGCGTTTAAATTGCATTTGTAATGTTATAAAGTAATTTTGTTATTATTAACTTAACTATTTATACAACAATTTTGAATTATAACTTTAAAGTCTTCATTCAGAATAAATCAGTTCCATAATGTATGACTGACGATAAAATTCAACTAATTCACTTCGTCAATTTACCAAGTCCGTTTCAGACTTAAACATTCACTAATTGAATAATTAACAATTTACTAAGTCTTTAGTAAAAACATGACAAAGTTGTCACTTTCTGACAACAAAGAACATTTCTATATATGTAATATTAGTTAATCAGAATTTGATATATCCCTCTAAGTAATTGAATAATATTAGAAAAATAAATATATATCTATTTCTACTAATCTGGCATGAGCCCTGCTTATAGGTAAACACCTCAAACTGGGGTAAAAACTATAGTTTTTGTAATCAGTTTAATTCGCTGAATTAATCAGCGAATCCAAAAATAACGGAGAAAGTTATAATGAAACAAATGAAAAAGATCTCAGCATCAGCACAAAAGGGTTTCACCTTAATCGAATTAATGATCGTGGTTGCGATTATCGGTATTTTGGCAGCTATCGCAATTCCTGCATATCAAGACTATGTTGCTAACGCGCATGGTGGTGCTGCAATGAAAGGCGCAAGTATCTATGCTCAAAAAGCGGGCGTTTGTGTCCAAACCGGTATTGGTTGTTCAACTCTTAATGCTGAACTTGCAGCTGCAGCTGAAACGACTGGTACCTTCACACAAAGTGCATCTGCAACGATGGTCTTTGATGATGGTGCTTGTGCTGTAACTACAACAGTAACAACTGCTGGTGCAGTATCTTATGCAGCAGCTTCATCTGGCGCAGGTGCAACTGACGCACAGTGTACAGCTGGCGCAGGTATCTAATCTTTTAGATTATAGAAGTTGTTAATAAAGACCCGCTAATGCGGGTCTTTTTAAATAAGAAATAGATTTTTGAATGTACAAGTCTAGATGTGAAAAAATAACAAATATGCAGGACGTACACTCATGGAGGATAGACGCAATAGAAGATTCACAATAGCGTTTAATCAACTTAAATAAATAAAATTATTATACATTTGTGATACGCATTAGGAGAGTTTCCATGAATTATAAGCACCCATCTCAGCAGGGTTTTACTTTAATCGAATTAATGATCGTAGTTGCAATTATCGGTATTTTGGCAGCTATCGCGATTCCGGCATATCAAGACTATGTCGCTAACGCACACGGCGGCGCTTCAATTAAAGGCGCAAGTAGTTATGCATCAAAAGCAGGTGTTTGTGTTCAATCTGGCATTGGTTGTTCAACTCTTAATGCTGAACTTGCAGCAGCAGCTGAAACCGCAGGCACATTTTCACAGGATGCTTCGGGAACAATGACTTATGACGATGGTGCTTGTGTTGTGACAACAACCGTTGCATTAAATGGTAGTGTAACTTATGCAGCGGCATCATCCGGTGCAGGCGCTAGCGATGCTCAATGTACAACTGGTGCAGGCTTATAGATATTAAACTGTATCTAATTAATCTATATAATTAGATACAACTTTTAATTATATGTAAGTAATTTTGAATCAAAAATTACGAATATTAGTATTATTTATTCAAGCCGAATTTTTCTAAACGATAGCGTAATACACGTAAGCTTAAACCCAGTTTTTTTGCAGCAGCCGTTCGATTCCATTTAGTTTCTTCAAGCACGGTTAAAATTGAATTACGTTCTATATCATCCAGTTGATGCGCCAGTGAACCTGATTGCAATTTCTGCTGTTCACTATCTTGTTTACCTTCCAGTTGACTAAGTAATAAATCTTCAGGAACAATCACATCTCCTTCAGCAAGCGTTAGTGCACGCTCAAGAATATTTTCTAGCTCGCGGATATTACCTGGAAAGCTATAAGTCTGGAGTTTTTCTATCGCTTCTTTAGATAAATGTTTTCTATCTCCCCCGGTTTTTTCAGCTATCTGCTGTAATATGTAATCGACTAATAGAGCAATATCTTCCATTCGGTCTCTTAAAGTCGGCACATGTATCTCAATAACGTTAATTCGATAATACAAATCTTGTCGAAAACTTTCCTGCTCCACCATGACCGCTAAATCTTTATGCGTTGCACTTAAAATTCGTATATCTATTTCTATCTCTACATGCGCTCCTACTGGTCGAATTCGTTTTTCCTGGATTGCTCGTAATAATTTAACTTGTAAATGTAGAGGCAAATCAGCTACTTCGTCAAGAAATAAAGTCCCACCTTCAGCTGCTATAAATAAACCATCTTTGTCTGAATCTGCTCCAGTAAAACTACCTTTCTTATGTCCAAAAAATTCGCTTTCCATTAACTCATGGGGAATGGCACCGCAGTTTACTGGTATAAAGGGTTTACCACCGCGAGGACCGATATCATGGATCATTCTTGCAACAAGTTCTTTACCTGTACCAGACTCTCCACTTATGTATATTGGAGCCTGACTACGAGCAACCTTATTAATAGTCTTGTGTAACTTTTGAATTACATTACTTTTACCAATAATTGAACCATTTGAAACATCACGACTTGCACTTAAATGCAATGCATTTTGCACGATAGTTCTTAATGAATTTAGATCAACCGGCTTTGTCAGAAAATCAAACGCACCATATTTCAATGCTTGAATAGCACTATCCATACTGCCATGAGCTGTAATTACAGCAATAGGTATTTCTGGAAAGTTAGTCTGTATTTCGTTAACAAATTGTACGCCATCTCCATCCGGTAATTTCATGTCCGTCAAACATAAATCAAACTTATGTTGGTTTAATAACGTTCGCGCTGTTGCAAGGTTTCCTGCGCAATGGCTGTCGATTTTCATTCGTTGTAACGTTATTTGTAACAACTCCAGAATATCAGGCTCATCATCAATTATTAATGCAAGTTGCGACATAATTATATTAATTCATCCTGTTTGTTTATGTGCATGAAACTCAGTCTGAACGTTGTACCACTCTCTGAGGTAGAATGTAAATTCAAGCTTGCTTGATTAGCCTCACATAATTCACGCGCAAGGTATAATCCTAAACCAGATCCTTTTGTCTCAGTTGTAAAAAAAGGCTCGAATAAGTGTTCCATTATTTTCTGCGAAATTCCCGGACCATAATCGACAATATCTATATAGGGTCGCTTTGTTTTATCACTTATATCGCAAAATAAAGTAATAAACGGTTTATCCTTGCTGTATCGAATTGCATTTTCACAGAGATTCCAAATAACTTGATGTAATTGAGAAGGATCCATCCTTACAGAAATATTTTTTTTGTTTACTTTAAACTCGATATCCTCATTAGTTAAGTTATACCTTGCACTAAATTCACTGATGAATTTCTCAATCCAGAGTATAATATCAAACTGCTCTGCTGTTGCCCGTCCCCTACGACTGATACTTAATACATTTTCAATAATATTATTAATACGTAATGAATGATCATTTATGATTTCTGTTAAACGTTTATCTTCTAGACTAATCGTTTCAGATTCATGTAGTAATTGTCCGGCATGATTAATCGCACCTAATGGGTTACGAACTTCATGTGCAATACTTGCAGTTAATCTACCTAATGAAGCTAATTTTAAATGTTGTGCACGCTGTCTTAAACGTGAAAAGTCTTCTAAAAAAATCAAAATTTGATAATTTGAAACAAGTGTTAATTTAATAAATGATACTTGTAACTCAACGTCACCTTCTCTTAATTTAATAATGACATTTTGCTTGCCATCATCAATTAACCAACTGTTTATATAACTTTTCAAATAATTATCGATAAAATCGAATATTTTATTTGTGTCTTCGCCCTGCTGCCCTAATAGCTGCTTAGATGATTCATTCATAAGCAGAATATTCATATTACTATCTAAAACTATAATTCCAGATTGCATTCGCTGAACGATGTGTTCATTTAATTTTGCTAACTCATGTATTTCTATCGCTTGCTGCTCAGCCAATGCTTCTGTTTCACGGACCCTTGCTGCCAAAAGGTTACCAATAATCGCCGTTACAAAAAAAGTCGCTCCGAGCATTCCAGCATGAATATAATTAACGGTATCGAAATATCGGAAGAATTGAATATATAACTCATGACCCAGAACAAAAAGAGCCGCTATTGCAGCAAAGAGAATTGAAATTTTTCCTTCCCTTAAAATACTACCACCCGCAACTGCAATAATAATCAGCAATCCAAAGCCACTGCCAAGACCGTTACTCGAGTACATCAATAAACCCAACATAACAATGTCAACTAATACATGAATTGCAATTTGAAGGTTAAAATTTGGATTTTTTTTACGAATAAACCAGCTGAAAAGAAACGCTAAAAATAAATAGACATGACTAGTTATTGAAAAAAAACGGGAATCTAGACTTCCCAGTGGTTGGGGTAATTGGCCTACATAAACTAAAATGACAAATAAGCCGGAAAGTAACAATCGATAGGTGTTAAAATACGCTAATGCACGCCAATCTATAGATTTAGCATTTTTTCTAATTACTGCATTAACAATGTTCATCGTATTTTGTTTTTAATATAAATTTTGGCATATTTATTGATACAAATTATACAATCTAATGAGCAAAATGAATAAAAACACAGTTTATACATTTAAAAATACAAATGTCTTAGCTATATTTAAAGAAAAGCGACAAAATTCCGATATATACCCCAACCTAACGCTAATAAGGATATAAGATGAACCTACACGAATATCAGGCTAAAAAGTTATTTGAAGATTATGGTATTCCGGTTCCACCGGGCAAACCAGCTCATTCAATCAACGAAGTTTTACGTTACGCTTCAGATTTAGGTGGCGATGAATGGGTAGTCAAGGCGCAAGTACATGCTGGTGGAAGAGGTAAAGCAGGTGGTGTAAAGCTTGTAAAAGGTCGCGAAAAACTTGAGTCTCTAGCTCGTTCGCTATTAGGAAGCCAGCTCATAACAAAACAATCCGCTCCACATGGGCAACCTGTCAATTGCCTGTTAATTACATCGATTTCGGAAATTGAATCAGAATTATATCTCGGCATGGTTGTCGATAGGGCAAGCCGTCGCATAGCCATTATGGCATCAACAGAAGGCGGTATGGATATTGAGGAAGTTGCAGCCACTCAACCTGAAAAAATTATTAGTGTCATCGTTGACCCTATATTAGGAATACAGGAACACCAATGTCGTCGGATTGGGTTTGCATTAGGACTCGATTCCAAACAACGGAAACAATTGAACTCTATATTAAAAAATCTTTATGCACTTTACATTGATAGTGATTTAAGTCTGGTTGAGATCAATCCTCTCATTATTAATGGATCAGGCGACCTTGAAGCCATAGATGCAAAAATTGGTATTGATGACAATGCTCTCTTTAGGCAACCACACCTGGAAGAATGGCGTGACCCAAGTCAGGAAGACGAGAAAGAAAGTATTGCAAAGCGATTTGACCTCAACTACATCACACTGGATGGCAATATCGCCTGCATGGTTAATGGTGCCGGACTGGCAATGGCAACCATGGATATCATTAAAATACATGGTGGTGAACCTGCGAATTTTCTTGATGTTGGAGGTGGGGCAACGGCAGAAAGAGTTGCCGAAGCTTTCAAACTCATAGTCTCCGATAGTAATGTTGAGGCAATCCTGGTCAATATCTTTGGCGGAATTGTTCGTTGTGATCTGATAGCAGAAGGCATAATCAAAGCAGTTAAAGAAGTCGGTGTTAATGTACCAGTAGTCGTTAGACTGGAAGGAACTAAGGTTGAAGAAGGAAAAAAAGCACTTGCTGAAAGCGGGCTGACATTAATTACTGCAGATGATTTAGGTGACGCTGCCGAAAAAGCAGTTGCTGCTGTTGGAGGAAAACAATAATGGCTATCTTAATTAATAAGGACACAAAAGTTATTGTCCAGGGCTTTACCGGTCGTCAAGGAACATTTCATGCAGAACAGGCTATTGACTACGGGACACAGGTTGTCGGTGGTGTCACACCAGGCAGAGGTGGCGAAACACATTTAAACCAACCCGTATTTGATACGGTTGCAGATGCTGTCGAAAAGACCGGAGCAAATGCTTCCATGATCATGGTGCCTGCCTCTTTTGCAGCTGAAGCAATAACCGAAGCTGCAGAAGCGGGAGTAGAAATAATAGTTTGTATTACTGAAGGTATCCCTGTTTTAGACATGGTAAAAGTTAGAGCGTATATCGAACAAATGCCTGGAACACGTCTAATTGGTCCAAACTGTCCGGGCTTAATCACACCTGATCAATGCAAAATAGGAATAATGCCAGGTAGCATCCATAAGGCAGGAAGCATTGGTGTTGTCTCTCGTTCCGGTACACTTACTTACGAAGCTGTACACCAAACTACTATGAATGGACTAGGCCAAAGTACTTGTGTTGGTATTGGTGGCGACCCAATCCACGGTATGAACTTCATAGATTGCTTGGGTCTGTTTGAGGAAGATTCTGATACCAAAGGCATCATCATGGTTGGTGAAATAGGCGGAACAGCTGAAGAAGAAGCAGCTCAGTTTATTAAAGAAAATGTTTCTAAACCTGTCGTCGGATATATCGCTGGCGTCACTGCTCCTCCTGGTAAACGCATGGGTCATGCTGGAGCTATTATCTCCGGAGGAAAAGGAACAGCCGATGATAAGTTTGCCGCACTAGAAGAAGCCAAAGTAAAAACAGTTCGCTCACCAGGAGAACTTGGTAACGCTATTGCTGAGCGATTAGCTTAATCAACAAGAACTACACGATCCGATATTGATACATTTCTACAATTGAAATTAGTATCTACTTGGTAAACTCTTAAGTTATGGGTATAGTCGGCTCGTTTTCTTGTCGTTCATTGAAACTATGTCAGACGATTCATTACATATCATTCTTGCCCAGCTAAATCTTACTGTCGGAGATATTGCAGGCAATACAGAAAAAATTATTACGTCTATTACTGATTCTGAGTTGAATCATAATGCCGATGTAATCATCTTTCCTGAACTTAGTATCAGCTCTTACCCCCCTGAAGATTTATTACTGCGTCCCGCTTTTAATGAATATATTTTAGCTGCCCTGGATGAAATAGTTGCAGCGAGCAAAAAAATACACGTCATCATTGGTTATCCAATAAAACAAAACGGCAATCTCTATAATGCTTGCAGCCTTATCCACGATGGAAAAATTGTAAAAACGTATTACAAGCAACATCTTCCAAATTACGGTGTATTTGATGAAAAAAGGTATTTCACTGCTGGTAATGAAACATGTTTATTTGAAATCAAGGGAATAACTGCTGCCATTAGTATCTGTGAAGATATTTGGGTTCCTGAACCGATTCAGGATGCGGCTGATGCAGGTGCAAAAATCATGTTTAATATAAATGCATCGCCGTATCATAAAAACAAACTTATTGAACGAGAAGATATGATCGCTAAACGCGCTCAGGATTCTAATATATATGTTATTTATACCAATCTTGTTGGTGGTCAAGATGAACTTGTCTTTGATGGAAATTCCTTAGTCGTAAATAATGACGGAGAAACATTATTTCATGCGCCTCAATTTGAAGAGGGTCTTTTTAATGTTCATCTAAATTTGGAAGATAATAAAAAGAAAAATATCTCTAATGCTATCTTGTCTGAAGAAGAAAATATTTATAACGCACTGGTTTTAGGTGTACGTGACTATATAAGAAAAAATAATTTTAACGGTGCATTAATTGGCTTATCTGGCGGAATTGATTCAGCTTTGACTTTATCAATTGCTGTCGATGCATTAGGTTCAGAAAATGTTGAAGTTTTGATTATGCCTTCGCGTTTTACAGCAGATATGAGTAATGATGATGCTCGTATACAGGCAAAAACACTTGGTGTAAGTCATGAAGTCATCTCTATTGAAGAACCTTTTGAATCATTTTTAAAAGCACTTAAGCCTCGTTTTAAAGGTTTGGCCTCAGACACCACCGAGGAAAATATACAAGCACGTTGTAGAGGTATTTTGCTTATGGCTGCATCCAATAAAAGCGGAAAAATCGTATTAACAACGGGCAATAAAAGTGAAATGGCTGTTGGCTATGCCACATTATATGGTGATATGGCAGGTGGTTATGCTCCGCTTAAAGATGTATGGAAAACGTTAGTATACAAACTAGCAAAATGGCGAAATACGCAACAACATGTTATTCCCGAAAGAGTTATAAGCAGACCACCTAGTGCTGAATTACGCCATGACCAAGTTGATCAGGATTCATTGCCTGATTATGACATTTTGGATCCGATTCTAGAACAATACATTGAACTTGATAAACATCCAGAACAAATTATTGAAAATGGCTATGATGCTGAAACTGTATATAAGCTAATAAGGTTAGTAGACAGGAATGAATACAAACGTAGACAGGCTGCGCCTGGCGTCAGAATAACCGAAAGAGCTTTTGGTAGGGATAGACGTTATCCAATTACATCCGGTTATATAGAAAAGAAATAGAAGTGTAAAACTATTTTACCTTCACATTTTTCGCGTCAAAGGCGCCGGGATGATTCGGATAATTTAATTCTAAAACTCGTAAGGCATCATCAGATAGATCTTCCATTTCCAAAACACGATAAGCTTTAGCTAGAATAGTTAATGCATCAGGAACAGCTGGTGTCCGTGGGTAATTCTCGATGACATACCTTGCTCTGTTTACAGCAGCTACAAATGCTCCTCGACGCATATAATAATTCGCGACATGAACTTCATTTTTAGCAAGGATATTTCGTAAGTAGCGCATACGCTGCTCTGAATCGGCAACATATTCACTCTCGGGATAACGTTTAACTAACTCTGAAAATGATTGAAAAGCATTAAGAGCCGCTCCTGGATCGCGTTGTGATTCATCAGTCGGTATATAACGCTGCGTGAAACCTTTACCTTTATTAAAATTTGCTAGTCCTTTTAAATAGTATGCATAATCTACATGGACATTTTGAGGATAAAGTTTGATAAAACGATCACTTGCTGAAACAGCAGCTTCAGGCTCCTCATTTTTGTAATACGCATAAGATAAATCCAGTAATGCCTGTTGTGCGTGAACACCGAACGGATATCTCGTTTCTAGTTTCTGATACAGTTCAACTGCTTCATCATAATCTCCAGACTCTAGCGCGCCTTTTGCTTGAGCATAAAATTGATCTGCATCCCAACCTATGGTCTCATCTTCCTTCTCATCACCACCGAAGAAAGAACAACCTGAAAGAATAAAAACCAGTAAAAATAAATTTAAATGTCGCATAGTATGTAGGTTAGCCTAATCCTATCTTGAGGGCAAAAATTCAGAGCACATGAGCAAATTTGAATTACAAATCACCATACCAGATGAGTTGGCAGGGAAACGTCTTGACCAAGCATTATCAGTGCTGTGCCCAGAACATTCACGTTCAAGAATTCAATCATGGATAAAATCCGGTGAAGTAAGTGTTAATAAGCTAAATTATAAACAACGTGATGAAGTTAATTCTGGTGATATTGTTAAAATAAATGCTGAACTACAGAGTCTCGAGAAATGCCAAGCTGAGGCAATTGATTTAAATATAATTTATGAAGACGAATCCATTATTATTATTAATAAACCGGCAGGACTCGTCGTCCATCCAGGAGCTGGCAATCCAAATCATACTTTAGTCAATGCTCTGTTAAACTTTGATCAAAAGCTTGATACGGTACCTCGTGCCGGCATTATTCACCGCCTTGATAAAGAAACAACAGGTGTCATGGTTGTTGCAAGAACTCTTGAATCTCACACCTTCCTCGTTAACGAACTACAAGAAAGAGATATTAAACGTGAATACCAAGCAATTGTTTGTGGTCAAGTTATCGCTGGCGGGACAATTGAAAATAAAATGGGAAGACACCCGGCTAATCGGATTAAAATGGCTGTAACTAACTCAGGCAAAGTGGCGACAACACATTACCGCGTTATTAAAAAGTTTCAACATTACACTCATCTAGATGTCCAGCTAGAAACGGGGCGAACTCATCAGATCAGAGTACACATGTCTCATCTAAAACATCCTATCGTCGGTGATCCTGTTTATGGAAATAATAATTCCATCCGGAAAGGGGTAGATCCATCTCTAACTAACATTATTAAAAATTTTAATCGTCAAGCCTTACATGCTTATTCTCTAAAACTTACACATCCAACTTTGGGAAAGAAAATGCAGTTCACCACTGAATTGCCTGATGACATGAAGACATTACTTGAAGCTTTGAATGATTATGACAACGCAAACTAATAATTTATGGCTTGATGCAAACTGGCCGGCTCCCAATAATGTTCATGCTGGCACTTCTATTAGAACAGGTGGTTATAGTAAAAAGCCCTATGGCACCTTAAATCTTGCTCTCCATGTTGGCGATGCAGCAGATAACGTTAAAAAGAATCGCTCAACGCTTAGTAAACATCTCAAATTACAATCAGAACCTGTCTGGTTAAACCAAATTCATAGCTCAAAAATTATCTCTCTTGACACTCCATCTAATAATTTGGATGCCGATGCAAGTTTGACGACAAAACGAAATAAAATCTGCGTCGTAATGACTGCAGATTGTGTCCCTATTCTATTTTGCAATCAGAACGGCACAAAGGTCGCTGCCATTCATGCTGGCTGGAAGGGAATCTGTAATGGAATAATTGAGAATGCAATTAAGGCTTTTTCGCAACCTCAAACAATATTAGCCTGGATTGGCCCTTGTATCGGTAAGGATTACTATGAGGTTGGAAAAGATGTCTATGAAAGCTGCTTAGGTCATTCTAGTTCACTTAAAAATGCGTTCAGACAAACTGACACTGTTCACTGGCAAGCTGATTTAACAAAAATGGCCAAAATTCTTCTTAAAAAAGCAGAAGTTGGCTCGATTCATGAATGTAGTTTATGTACATATAAAATGGATAAAATGTTCTATTCATACCGTCGTGACGGTAATACGGGTCGAACCGCATCAATGATCTGGATGGAATAATAACAATTTTAGTCTACGCTTTATGTGAAGAAGTAATAATAATCAGGGAGAAGCAGAATGGGGCATGAGAACAATAAGTCATTAAGCTTTAGTGAAAGCGTAAATTTTATGGTCGACCGCGCTTTAACTGTTCTTAATATTGATGAAGGCATATCTGCGGCAATTAAAGCCTGCAATACCACTATAAAAATTAGTTTCCCTGTAGAAATAAACGGCAAACTTGAAGTATTTACCGGTTGGCGCTCCGTCCACAGTAGTCATCGCTTACCAGCAAAAGGCGGTATACGTTACGCCCCAATCGTCAACGAAGACGAAGTAGAAGCGCTCGCTTCATTGATGACTTATAAGTGTGCCATTGTTGATGTTCCTTTTGGCGGTTCTAAAGGCGGATTATTAATCGACCCTTCCAGATATACACGTGATGATTTACAAAGAATTACTCGACGTTTCGCACGTGAACTTATCCGTAAAGGGTTTCTCAGTCCTGCCACAAACGTACCTGCACCCGATATGGGGACAGGTGAAAGAGAAATGGCATGGATTGCGGATACGTATAAACATTTACATCCAGAAGATATCAATTATTCAGCATGCGTCACTGGTAAACCCGTTGCCCATGGTGGTATCCGCGGCAGAACTGAAGCGACAGGTCGCGGTGTCGTTTATGCCATACGTGAATTCTTTCGAAACGCAGACGATGTTCAAGCAGCAGGTCTAAAACCTGGCCTTGGGGGAAAACGCATCGTCATTCAAGGCTTGGGAAATGTAGGTTACTACGCTGCCAAACTATTGGAAGAAGAGGATGAAAGCAAAATCATAGCGATTATAGAACGCGATGGCGTTTTAACTAATGACGAAGGTCTAAGTATTGAAAATGTTCGCCAACATATAAACGAACATAAAACGATAAAAGGATTTCCCGACGCAACATTCTCTGAAAATGGTGCTGCTGGCTTGGAAATTGAGTGTGATATTTTAATCCCCGCCGCTATGGAAGCACAAATCACAAAAGAAAACGCTGAAAATATTAAAACTAAATTAATTGTTGAGGCGGCAAATGGCCCCGTCACATTTGAAGCGGATGACATTTTACGAAACCGAAATATCACTATTTTGCCAGATGCTTATGTTAACGCAGGTGGTGTTACTGTTTCCTATTTTGAGTGGGTACGTAATTTAGCTCATATCCGTTTTGGCCGTATGGAAAGACGACATGATGAAATACGCGGTGCAAAAATGTTACAAGCTTTGGAAACTTTGTCTGGTAAACAAGCTGAAGATTGGATGCAGAAAGAAATTGTTTACGGTGCTGATGAATTGGACTTGGTTAGATCCGGTCTCGATGACACCATGCGTAACAGCTACCAACAATTAAAAGAAGTATTGGATTCGAATGATAAAGTCAGTGATTTTAGAACTGCATCTTATGTCGTAGCAATTCAAAAATTAGTACGTTCATATATTGATATCGGTGTCTATTAACTACAAGGCGAAGACTATCCATTCATTGCTCGTATTGAAATTCCCATTGATCCAGATCGACAGACCTTTTTTAATGCCCTGAAAACTTGAAGTACGGAATTTCGCCCCAAATTAAATAGAACATATTTAATTAGCAACAGGATAGCTGTTATGCGACCCGACAAATTAACGACGAAATTACAAATGGCACTGGCTGAAGCTCAAAGTTTGGCCGTAGGTCGTGAGCATCAGTATATAGAACCCGTTCATTTAACCCATGCCTTACTCAATCAGGAAGGTGGGACGCTGCCTCATATACTTTCTACTTCAGGGATCAACCTGAATAAGCTAGGCAGTGAGATCATCAAACTTCTGGATTCTATGCCAACAGTTAGTGGATCTGCCGGCGATGTTCATATCAGTCGCGATTTGGATCGATTACTAAACGTAATGGATAAAGCCGCTCAAGATCGAGGTGACGACTTTATTGCAAGTGAGCTTATTGCCGTAGCTGCATTAGAAGATAAAGGAAGGCTAGGTGAAGTTTTTCGTCAATGTGGTGCTGATAAAACTAAAATTAACACAGCAATTGATTCAATTCGTGGTGGTGAAAAAATCAGCGATTCTAATGCCGAAGAAAACAGACAAGCTTTAGAAAAATATACTACCGATGTCACTAGCAGAGCCGAAAGTGGAAAATTAGATCCGGTAATAGGTCGCGACGAAGAGATACGCCGTACTATCCAGGTTTTACAACGACGTACTAAGAATAATCCTGTGTTAATTGGTGAGCCAGGTGTTGGCAAGACCGCTATTGTTGAAGGCCTGGCACAGCGCATTGTTAATGGTGAAGTCCCTGAATCAATGAAAAACAAAAGATTATTATCACTTGATATGGCAGCGTTAATTGCCGGTGCTAAATTTCGAGGTGAATTTGAAGAACGTTTAAAAGCCGTATTGAATGATCTTTCAAAACAGGAAGGCCAAATAATATTATTTATCGATGAAGTTCATACCATGGTTGGCGCTGGTAAAGCTGAAGGAGCCATGGATGCGGGCAATATGCTTAAACCTGCATTAGCAAGAGGCGAACTTCATTGTATCGGCGCTACTACTCTAAATGAATATCGCGACAATATTGAAAAGGATGCAGCACTGGAACGGCGCTTTCAAAAGGTTCTGGTTAATGAACCCACTGTTGAAGATACCATTGCAATTCTTCGTGGACTGAAAGAACGCTATGAAGTACACCACAATGTGCAAATCACCGATCCTGCGATTATTGCCGCAGCAACTTTATCTAACCGATATATTACTGACCGACAATTACCGGATAAGGCAATCGATTTGATTGATGAATCAGCAAGCCGAATTAGTATTGAAATAGATTCAAAACCTGAGTCTATGGATCGACTCGAACGCAAAGTCATTCAAATGAAAATCGAACGTGAAGCATTAAAAAAAGAAACAGACGATGCATCCAAAAAGAGATTAGAACTACTTGAAACGGATATTAAAAAAATAGAACACGAATTTATGGAACTTAATGAAATATGGATCTCCGAAAAAGCTGCCTTACAAGGCACGCACAATATTAAGGAAAAACTTGAACAAGCCAGAATTAAGTTTGATGCCGCAAAACGTTCCGGCGATTTAAATCAAATGTCCGAACTTCAGTATGGTGTTATCCCGGAACTTGAAAAACAATTGGATATGGCTGGACAAGCTGAAATGCAAGATATGAAACTCCTGCGTAACAAGGTTACTGAAAATGAAATTGCAGAAGTTGTAGCAAATTGGACAGGTATTCCGGTGAGTAAAATGCTCGAAGGTGAACGCGAAAAACTACTATCAATGGAAAGTATTTTACACAACCGTGTTGTCGGTCAAGAGCAGGCTATCACTGCAGTTTCCAATGCCATCCGTCGTTCGCGTGCGGGACTATCCGATCCGGATAAACCTAATGGTAGCTTTCTTTTTCTTGGTCCTACCGGTGTTGGTAAAACTGAATTATGTAAAAGCCTGACTGAATTTTTGTTTGATAGCGAAGATGCAATGATTCGCATTGATATGTCTGAATATATGGAAAAACATGCTGTCGCACGATTAATAGGCGCACCCCCAGGTTACGTCGGCTATGAACAAGGTGGCTATTTAACAGAAGCGGTCAGACGTCGCCCATATAGCCTGATATTACTCGATGAAGTTGAAAAAGCGCATCCTGATGTGTTTAATATTTTATTACAAGTACTGGATGATGGACGTTTGACTGACGGACATGGCCGTACTGTCGATTTCCGTAATACTGTGATTGTGATGACATCTAATCTCGGTTCTAATCTGATACAGGAAATGTCTAGTGATTCTGAATATAGCAATATGAAAGAAATAGTTATGCATGAGGTCAGTAATCATTTCAGACCTGAATTTCTAAACAGGATTGATGATGTCGTTGTTTTTCATGCTTTATTAGAAAGACAAATACAGGCAATCGCAGAAATTCAACTTAGTCATCTACAAAAACGGCTATCAGAACAGGAGATTACATTAGAAGTAAGTGCTGACGCACTTATTGAACTTGGAAAAGCTGGTTTCGATCCTGTTTATGGTGCCCGTCCGCTAAAACGTGCAATTCAAGATAAAATTGAAACACAAATTGCAGAAAAAATTCTGCTTGGCCAATACCAAGCAGGTTCATTGATAAAAGTCGGTATAGCTGAAGGACAATTACAATTTTCCGATCTTGAATCAAATGCAGCGTGATTACTCATCATTAATATGGATATTTAATTGAAAAATTTCATAATTTCATCCTATTTATTAATTAAAACAGTTGGTTATTTGCCTCATATACTCTAATATCTAACTGAAAACACTTGATAAAATAGGTCAAGAAATTCAGAAATGTCGACTCCAGCAAAAAAAATTAATCTCAGTGGTCTAGCACGAAAACTAGTGCTTGATGGTCATCTTGATGAAGAAAAAGCTCAAAACTCACTTGCAGAAGCTCAAAAAAAGAAAAAAGCTTTTGTTAGTATTCTTGTTGAAAACAAACTAATCCCTAGTAGCACAATCGCTTTAGCCGCAGCTCAAGAATTTGGCGCGCCATTAGTCGATATCAATCTATTAGAAATTGACCCCGACGTTATCAAGCTAGTCAAAGAAGACTTAATTAAAAAACATAATGCCCTGCCAATTTTCAAACGGGGCAAACGTCTTGCTGTTGCCGTATCTGATCCAACTAACATTCAAGCTCTTGACGAAATTAAATTTGCTACTAGTTTGACTACAGATGCGATTGTAGTAGAGGAAGATAAACTAGCCAAAACCATTGAAAAAATGCTCGAAGAAGCTGATGGTGGTTTGGGAAATATGGATGATGAAGATTTTGATGATCTGGATGATCTGGAAGTTGCTGAAGATGGACCGCAAGAACAGGATGATTCTGATGTTGATGACGCACCAGTCGTACGTTTTGTAAATAAATGTTTACTGGATGCCATCAAAAAAGGAGCTTCCGATCTTCACTTTGAACCATACGAAAAAACTTACCGAGTCCGCTTCCGTATTGATGGCGTCTTAATGGAGGTTGCAAAACCGCCAATGAGCCTCTCAAATAAAATTGCTGCACGTATTAAAGTTATGTCTCGACTTGATGTGTCGGAACGACGTGTACCGCAAGATGGTCGTATTAAACTTAAATTATCAAAAACAAAATCAATCGATTTTCGTGTTAGCACTTGTCCTACTTTATTTGGCGAAAAAAGTTGTATGCGTATTCTTGATTCAGATGCCGCAGCACTTCAGATCGACCAGCTGGGTTACGAAGATCATCAAAAAGAAATGTTCCTGAGTAACCTACATAAACCCTATGGCATGTTTCTAGTTACAGGACCAACTGGTAGCGGAAAAACTGTATCGCTATATACAGGAATTAATATACTGAATCAGGTTGATATCAATATTTCTACTGCTGAAGATCCTGTTGAAATTAATCTGCCAGGCGTCAATCAAGTACAGGTTGATGAGCGAACAGGAATGACTTTTGAAAAAGCATTAAAAGCTTTCTTACGTCAAGATCCAGATATTATATTGGTTGGTGAGGTTCGGGATTTAGGTACTGCATCTATTGCGGTTAAAGCAGCACAAACAGGTCATATGGTAATGTCTACATTACATACAAATGATGGACCACAAACATTGACCCGTTTACAAGATATGGGCATTCAAGCGTTTGCTGTTGCAACTGCTATCAACCTAATTACCGCGCAACGCCTATTACGACGTCTTAACCCCAACAATCGTGTACCGTTAGAAATGCCAGATGATGCCTTAAAAGATGAAGGTTTTCCTGATGATATGATTGAAAAAGGAATTAGTTTATTTGAACCAGGTGAAATAACTGACGATAACCCAGGGTATAAGGGACGTGCGGGGATATATCAAGTCATGCCTATTTCAGAAGATATGAAACGCTTAATTATTGAAGGTGCCAATGCGATACAGTTGGCTGATCAATCTGCATCTGAAGGTATCTGGGATATTCGAACCTCTGGATTAAAAAAGGCTGCTGATGGAATCACTAGCCTGACTGAAGTTAACCGAGTAACTGTTGAGTAAAATATTATGGCTGATGTAAAAAAAGCAGATATGTATGCCTGGGAGGGAATGGATAAAGCAGGCAAACGTGTTAAGGGAGAGTTAAGTGCTCAAAGTGAAGCTTTAGCAAAAGCTACTCTTAGACGTCAAGGCATTAACCCTCTTAAAGTTAAGAAGAAATCCAAGCCTTTATTAGGTGGAGGTGGCGGTAAAATAACTCCAAAAGATATCACTGTCTTTAGTCGGCAGTTAGCAACGATGATGTCATCTGGTGTCCCTTTAGTACAAGCTTTTGAGATTGTTGGCCGCGGCCATGAAAACCCAGCAATGCAGGACTTAATTTTAGGCATTAAAGCTGATGTTGAATCAGGTAACAATCTTACTGAGGCACTTAAGAAAAAACCTCTACAATTTAATGATCTCTACTGCAATCTAGTTGAAGCAGGTGAACACGCAGGTATTCTTGAAGCGATCCTCCATAAACTTGCCACTTATATGGAAAAAACCGAAGCTTTAAAGTCAAAAATAAAAGCTGCGTTATTTTATCCTTCTGCTGTTATCGCGATGGCAGCGATAGTTGTAACTATTTTAATGGTATTTGTAATACCACAATTTTCTGAATTATTTTCTAATTTTGGTGCTGAGTTACCCGCATTGACTCAATTATTAGTCGACACATCAAATATTTTCGTTGATTGGTGGTGGGCTATGTTTGGCATTGCTGGTGGTACTATTTTCGGTTTAATGGAATTAAAAAAGAGATCTAAAGGACTACAACAATTTCTTGATCGTGCTGTATTAAAAATGCCCGTACTTGGAGAAGTTATGGAAAAAGCGGCTATAGCTCGATTTGCTCGAACATTAGAAACAATGTTTGCAGCAGGCACGCCTTTAGTAGAAGCCATGACTTCGGTCGCTGGCGCTTGTGGCAATATCGTTTTTTATGATGCTACTATGAAAATGAGAGACGAAATAGCAACAGGAACTCAGCTTCAATCATCAATGAGAGATACCGGTTTATTCCCCAATATGGTCGTCCAAATGGTAGCTATCGGAGAAGAATCTGGTGCTATTGATACTATGCTAGGCAAAGTTGCCGACTGGTACGAACAGGAAGTTGATGATGCTGTTGAAGGCCTTACAAGTTTACTTGAACCTATGATCATGGCTTTTCTTGGTGTTGTCATCGGTACTATTGTTATTGGTATGTATCTTCCAATTTTCCAAATGGGTCAAGTTGTATCTTAAAAAAACAATAGAGCTTAACCAACATGTTGTACCTTAGAGTTATTCATTAATAAGAGCAGCATAATTAACTAGCAAGAGAGTGTTCGTGACCTTAATCCTTGAATTATTTCAAAGTTCGCTTGTATCTTACCTTATCAGTATCTTTATTTTAGGATTACTCGTTGGCAGTTTTCTGAATGTTGTTATACATCGCTTACCAATAATGATGGAAGGCGAATGGAAAGAGCAATGTTGTGAACTACTTAACATTGATGCCCCTGAGAAAAATGAAACAAAATTCAATCTTATAACTCCGCGCTCACGTTGTCCTGCTTGTAATAGCCAGATAAAAGCGATTGAAAACATACCTGTTATTAGTTATTTAATATTAAGAGGTAAGTGCAGCAATTGTAAAAACAAAATATCTGTACGCTACCCGTTGATCGAGCTGACTAGCGCAATACTGGTAACTATCGTCGCATTCTATTTTGGAGTTTCATTACAAACTCTTTTTGCAATTTGTCTTACCTGGGCATTGCTTTCTTTAAGCATGATTGATTTTGACCATCAATTACTTCCTGACGATATTACCTTGCCTTTTCTCTGGCTAGGTATTTTTCTTAATTTATTTGATGTATTTACAGATATTGAATCAAGTATTCTTGGCGCCATATTTGGATACGGAATACTTTGGCTTGTTTATATTTCATTTAAACTAATTACTGGAAAAGAGGGAATGGGACATGGAGATTTTAAACTTCTAGCTGTGTTAGGTGCATGGTTTGGTTGGCAATACCTTCCTTTAATAATCATACTTTCATCTGCTGTTGGTGCTACTATCGGTATCGCATTAATAATTTTTAAATCTCATAATAGAAGTACAACAATACCATTTGGTCCCTATCTAGCAATTGCAGGTTGGGTTTCTATGTTATGGGGACCGTTTATTATGTCTACTTATTTAAATGCAATAATTTAACTATGTCAGCCACATTACGCGTTGCGTTAACTGGCGGCATCGGTTCAGGTAAGTCAACAGTAGCATCTCAATTTCAACAACTTGGTGTACCAATAATCGATTCTGATGTCATTTCTAGAGATATTGTTAGTCCTAAAAATCCTTGTTTTAATAATGTAATAAAAGAATTTGGTTCAGATATTCTGGATATGCATGGAACTATAGATAGAAGTAAATTACGTAAGATAATCTTTAACGACAATTTAGCAAAACAAAAGCTTGAGGAAATATTACACCCTGCTATTTACCTTGAAATAGAAAATCAAATCTCTAATACAAGATATCCATATTGCTTAATAGTCGTGCCACTTCTTATAGAAACACAAGCGACAAGTCGCTTTGACAAAGTGCTAGTTGTTGATACAACAGAAGCTTTACAGATTACAAGAGCCAGCTGTAGAGATAATTTATCAACTGATAATATTAAAAAAATAATTAAAAGTCAGGCTAGCCAGAAACAACGTCTAGAATTCGCAGATGATGTCATTAATAATTCGCTTACAATTGAAGAACTTAAAGCACATGTTGCTATTTTACACGAGAAGTACATGAATCTAAGTAGCTATAATTTCCAAAAAAATTAATAATCAAATCTATAAATAATTCGATTAAAAAATAGTAATGAGCAATAAATTAATATTCGAACAACCTCTAAACGAAAGAATGAGAAATTTATTACGTTTAGAACACTTGTTTGATCTTATTGCATTTCGTTCAAAAGATACTATAAGCAATTGGGATTGTAGAGATATTCTAAAATCACTACTTGAAGTAAACGATTTATTAAGCCGATCTGATTTTAAAACAGAATTAATTAAAGAGTTAGAACGCCATTCATCTATGTTAACTACTCTTGAAAGTAACCCCGCAGTTGATCAAACTAGATTAAAGAAAGTCAGTAGTGATTTTTACGAATTATCAGCGATACTAAAAAATAGTTCATTTCAACCAGGAAGCACATTAAAAAATGATGAGTTAGTAACAAGTTTTAAACAACGTACTAGTATTCCGAGTGGTACATGTAATTTTGATTTACCTCGAATCCACTATTGGCTTAATCAAGCAACAAATAAACAGGAACAAGATTTAAAAAATTGGTCAACAGATATAGAACCAATTAAAAAAGCGACTTATTTAGCGTTAGACATGATTAGAAATAGTACTAATCCAATTAAAGAAGTAGCTAATGCAGGTTTTTACCAACAACCTATTGAATCTAATTTACCGTGCCAGTTAATCAGATTAGTTCTCCCTGCTGCTAGCCGCTATTATCCAGAAATAAGTGGTGGCAAACATAGATTTACTATTCGTTTTATGGAAGAAACCTCAACCAATAACAGGCCTAGCCAAACTGACAATGATGTTGATTTCGAACTTCACTGTTGTTCGTTATGAGTAAAATTAATGATTGCCCAACATGTGAAAAAAAAGCCGACTTTAGCGCTTCAAATATCTATCGTCCTTTTTGTTCCAAACGTTGCAAATTAATTGACCTTGGCCAATGGATTAACGAAACATATTCTATCTCTGATAACAGTTCAAATGCAGATAATAATGACCTTACCTCTATAGATGACGTTAAACACTAACTAAAAATGTTTTTCACAGATGAGTTCGAATTCCATATTGCACTTATCAAAGCTATTCCATAAGCATTATATGATTTAGCAACCTTCAAATCTGCTAGTTGCATACCACCTAGTGCATAGACTGGGAAATCTACAAGCTTTCTCATCTTATAAAACTTATCCCAACCTATAGCCTCTACTTTCGGGTGACTACTCGTTTTCGCTACAGGAGATAAAAATGCGTAGTTAACGTTTAGTTTTTTCGCTAGAAATAATTCTTCCTGATTATGACAAGATGCACCCAATATATATTTTTCTGATATTGGTCTGCTTTCATACTTCGAAAGCTGATTTGATTTTAGATGTAGCCCATGAACTTTATAATGTTCTACATCTGCAGGAAACCCATTCAATATTAACTTTGAATTATAACTTTTGCTGAGTTTATACAATTCTTCAATTAAAATTGAAAATTCTGGTTCATCTCTCGAACTTAACCTTAATTGAAATAATTTTAATCCAGAAGAAAAACATTCTTCTACGACAGAAAGTAATTTTGAATATTCGTTACAGGAAGCCTGGCTGATTAAATAAGTTGAACTTAAAAATAATGTTTGAGTAATATGCTTATTTGCTTCAGGAAATGCATAGTTGTCCAGTTCATTTATTTTAACCCAATCTACTTTCTGACCTTCTTTGCTATGAGGTTCCCCATTCCATTTATGAACTTGCCAGACATCAAGTAATACTTTTTTATCAGGGTAATCATAAGAAAAACTAGTTAACCTTGATGCATCTTCAACTTGAACGCCTAATTCTTCATCTAATTCTCGTTTTAATGCAGAATAAACTTCTTCATTTTTTTCAACTTTACCTCCAGGAAACTCCCAAAAACCAGCTAGATGCTGACCCGCAGTTCTTTGGCTTATCAAAACCTTTTCTTTATCTAAACTATAAATGATGCCAACAGCAACATGTACTCTTGCATTCACTCAGGTACGGTATTCTGCGTTAATGGTAATATATTCATGCGATAAATCTGTTGTCCAAATTTCTTCCGAACTAGATCCTCTATTGAGTTTTACTGATAGTTTAATCTCATCCTGAGACATAACTTCCTTTCCTTGAAGCTCAGTATAAGTAACTGATCTTTGACCATTTTCAACAATACAAACGTCATCAAGATAGACATTTACTTTATCAATATTTAAATCTGGAATATCGGAATTACCTACTGCCGCTAGTATTCTTCCCCAGTTAGGGTCAGAAGCTGTAAAAGCAGTTTTTACTAGTGGTGAACCTGCTATTTTATAAGCAACATTAAGACACTCTTGAGTATTTTTTCCTTCACTAACTAAAATTGAAATAAATTTTGTCGCCCCTTCTCCGTCTCTCACGATAGATTGCGCAAGTTTACTGCAAACATCTGTAATAGCATTTTCAAAAGCAATACAGCCATCATTATTATGTCTATCTATTAATTCATTATTTGCTTTGCCTGTAGAGCTAATAACACAAGCATCATTAGTTGATGTATCTCCATCTACTGTAATTCTATTAAAACTTTTATTTATAGCATTGAACAATATTTCATTCTGTATTTCTTTATTTATATAAGCATCAGTTGCAATAAAAGAAAGCATTGTTGCCATATTAGGTTTTATCATACCTGAACCTTTAGCTATACCAGTGATATTAACTGTTACTCCACTTATGTTTACTTCAGTTGATATTGCTTTCGGAATGGTATCTGTTGTCATTATCGCTTTAGCAGCATCAAGCCAATTATTATCTGATAAATTTTTAACTAGTTCGGGTAATACCCTTTTTATTTTATCAACGGGTAAATCTTCGCCTATTACACCTGTAGAAAATGGAATTACTTGCTCAGAATCACAAGAAGTTATTGATGCCAAAGCTTGGCAAGTATCACTTGCGCTAATCATACCTTGCCTACCCGTACCTGCATTCGCATTGCCCGAATTTATTAATAAATATCGAGGGTTAGCATTACTAATGTTTTTCTTGGCGATTTGAACAGGGGCAGCACAAAATAAATTTTGTGTAAAAACTGCGGAAGTAACACTATCTTGATTAAGCTCTATTAATACTAAATCATCTCTTTTATTCGAATATATACCTGCTGATATAGCTGCAAGACGAGTACCATTTATAGATAAAAGATTTTCTGGTAGTTCTAATCCAACTGACATTTACTTAACCAATTTCAATCATTAGTTTTAAGACTAAAATGTAATTTTAAACAAGTTTTCCATGACACTGCTTATATTTTTTACCTGAACCACAAGGACATGGTTCGTTACGACCTATTTTTGGTTTGTTGTTAACAAATGGTTTCTTAACTGGTGACGTTTGCTCAGAAGATTCAGGATTTAAACTGTTTGGAGCAGAAGCATGATTAAAATTCATATTTTGTTCGCGTTTTTTATTCTCTGCTTTTTCAACATCTTCTTCTGTTCGAACATTAACTCTAGAAAGAAAAACAATTACATCATGCTTCATGTTTTCAAGCATATGTACAAATAAATCAAAAGCTTCTCTTTTATATTCTTGTTTAGGATTTTTACCTGCAAAGCTTCTTAATTGTATTCCCTGTCTAAGATAGTCCATATTTACTAAATGTTCTTTCCAGTGTCTATCGAGCACATCAAGCATAATTTGCTTTTCAATGCGCCTCATTAAATCGGAAGTAATAACTTCTTCCTTATCTTTAACAATTTTATCCATTTCTGCATGAAGTTTTTCACGTAATGTTTCTTCATGTAAGGATTTATCTTGCTCAAGCCAAGCATCTATCTCAACAGACAAGTCGAATTCGTGTTGAAATGCATCTTTCAAACCGTTAACGTCCCACATTTCATCCATACTACCGCGTGGAATATAACTATCGATAACACCTTCAACAACTTCAAAACGCATATCATTTATTTCTTCTTCAACAGTTTCTTCATCAAGCAAACTATTCCTTTGTTCATAAACAACTTTTCTTTGATCGTTTGCAACATCATCATAATCAAGTAAATGTTTACGAATATCAAAGTTATGTGCTTCAACTTTACGTTGTGCATTCTCTATCGCTTTTGTAACTAACTTAGACTCAATTGCTTCACCTTCATCCATACCTAATTTTTGCATGATTGATGAAATTCGATCAGAAGCGAAAATTCGCATTAAATTATCTTCTAGTGAAAGATAAAACCGACTTGAACCAGGATCACCTTGACGTCCAGCACGACCACGAAGTTGATTGTCTATACGTCTTGATTCATGCCTTTCAGTACCAATAATATGTAGACCGCCATTACTTAATACTTGCTCATGTCGCTTATTCCAATCTTCTTTTAATTTTTCTATCTGTTTTTCGTCTGGATTATCTAGTGATTTAATTTCTGATTCAAAATTACCACCTAATACTATATCTGTACCACGACCAGCCATATTAGTCGCAATCGTAATTGCGCCGCGCTGACCTGCTTGCGCAATAATTTCAGCTTCTTTTTCATGAAATTTTGCATTTAATACTTGATGCTTAATTTTTTCTTTATTTAGTAAATTTGATAAATATTCTGATACTTCTATAGATGCTGTACCGACTAGCACAGGTTGGCCATTTTCTTGGCAGTGTTTAATGTCCTCAATCATTGCTGCGTACTTTTCTTTTGCTGTTAGAAAAATAACGTCACTTTGATCATCTCGAATCATTATCATATTTGTTGGGATAATAACGACTTCAAGGCTGTATATTGATTGGAACTCGAATGCTTCAGTATCTGCTGTACCTGTCATTCCAGACAGCTTCGTGTATAAACGAAAATAATTTTGATAGGTTATTGAAGCTAATGTCTGATTTTCATTTTGAATCGTGACATTTTCTTTTGCTTCTATCGCTTGATGTAAACCTTCTGACCAACGACGTCCCTGCATAGTACGACCGGTAAACTCATCGACAATAACAATTTCATCATCTTTAACAATATAATCAACATCAGTTTTAAATAAATGATGTGCTCTTAAAGCTGCATTTAAATGATGAAGTATACTTATGTTAGCAGGATCATATAAAGTTTGATCTTCTTTCAAAACATTATTTTCTATTAAAAGCTTCTCAATATGATCGTGTCCGTCTTCAGTAAAATATACCTGTTTAGATTTTTCATCTAAAGTAAAATCGCCAGGTCCATCTTCAACTTTCTGAACTACTAATTTTGGAATTAGTGCGTTAATTGTAAGGTACAACTCAGACTTATCATCAACCATTCCTGAAATGACTAATGGTGTTCTCGCCTCATCAATAAGAATCGAATCTACTTCATCAACAATGGCAAAATTCAAATCTCGTTGTACACGACCTTCATTACTAAATGCCATATTGTCACGTAGATAATCAAAACCAAATTCATTGTTCGTTCCGTAAGTGATATCACATTGATAAGCCAGTTTTCTTTCTTCAGTTGAAAGACCACTAACAATTACACCTGTAGTTAATCCGAGGAAACGATAGATCTGACCCATCCATTCTGAATCACGCTTGGCTAAATAATCATTAACAGTAATAACATGAACACCCAAACCTGATAAGGCATTTAGGTATGCTGCTAATGTTGCAACCAAGGTTTTACCTTCACCTGTTCGCATTTCAGAAATATTGCCATCATGCAAAACCATGGCACCAATTAACTGTACATCGAAATGACGCATGCCCAAGGAACGTTTTCCTGCTTCTCGAACCAAGGCAAATGCTTCAGGCAAGATTTCATCTAGGCTTTCACCTTGTTTCAATCTTTCCTTTAATTGATTAGTTTTATCAGGGAAATCCTCGTCTCGTAGCAACTTTAATTCATCTTCGAGAGGATTTATTTGCTGGACTATTTTACTTAATTTTTTTATTACTCGATCATTTCGAGTACCAAATATTTTTTTTACTAATCCTATAAGCATACTTATTTATCTTTATTTATTACGTAATAGTCACGTACTGTTACGTAAAATGAATTATAGAGAGACGATAATTGCGGAATCGTTATTTCAAAGAAATATATTTTTTGGGGTTAACTGCTTTTCCATTGCTCACTACTTCAAAATGAACATGAGGACCCGTTGCTCTTCCTGACGAACCCATTAAGGCAATAACCTGACCTTGATCAACTTTTTGCCCAACAACAACAAGGTTTTTCTTATTATGCGCATAGCGTGTCTGGAAACCATTTCCATGATTTATTTCAAGCATATTACCATACCCATAGCGTACACCAGACCAAGTCACTATACCGGAAGCGACAGTAAGTATAGGAGAACCTGTCTTACCAGCATAATCAATACCACCATGAAACTCCATCTTTCCTGTCATAGGATCTGCACGCATACCAAATAACGAAGAAACCCAGCCATCAGTAGTTGGACTACCCGTTGGTAATGTTTGACTTTGCAAAGTCCTGTCAATAAGCATTGATTCCATTGCTGACAATTTCTCTGCACGATCCTGAATTTTTGAGTTAAGTTCTTCTAACGCGAGTAAAAAATCACTGACTTCCATTGAGCCATGAGAATCAGCTAACTTTGGTCCACCTAAACCTGGAGTAGATGCGACATCAAAATCTATTTCTTTTAGATCCGCCATGTCGGCCAAACGTGATCCTAATGCATCCAAACGCATAACATGAGATTGCAATTTACTTAGTCTCGCTGCCAATGCATCAAGATTTTTTTCTGCATTTTCTTGAGCTTGGACAAGCATTTGTTTTTGAGTATCTATTTCTTGACTCCAAATTGGAGCTGTTTGACTGTATAAATTTTTGAACGAACCACGTGTTAAATTCAAGGCATAAAGACTACCCGCATGAAAAATTATCAAGCCAGTTGTGATGCTGACAATTAGGCAAACACACAAAGCTACAGGCCCAAACGTTAGAGTCTGAGTTTTCTTTCTAGATTTTGATATTAAAAATAATTGCATAGTTAATGTTGTGCCAATTTTAAACCTGTATAATCACTATATGAACAAAGCTAATAATAAGAACAACTCATTGCCTATTAGCGAACTCTTAAAAGATAAGCGTTATCCAATTGCCGACCTTTGTGAAAAAGCAAATTCAATTCAAATAACAAATATCAAATTAAAAAAATACCTAGATCCTTCTCTACATGATTATTTTGAACTAGCAAATATAAAAACTGATGTTGCAACTATACTCGTTAGCTCTTCTACTTGGGCAACCCGCCTACGTTATAATATTCCAGCTATTCTTAATGTTCTAAATAATCAATTAAATTTCACTTCTATAAAAACGGTCAGAATTAAAGTAAAGAAAATAATTCCGACTAACACTGCTCCACAAAAAAAACCGATATTCTTATCTAAGAACTCAGCTCAAATTCTTATTGATGTCGCAAATAATTTTAAAGATCCTGAATTACGAGAATGTCTTTTAAAACTATCCAAAAATCATATTAAATAAATATCTAATCTACAGGTATTGCCTGCATAAACGAAATTGGTGCTTCATTTTCATCTTCAAAGCTGACCAATTCCCATGAATCCTCATTGGCAATTAATTCACGCAATAAAGCGTTATTTAATGCATGTCCGGACTTGAACCCGTTAAATGCGCCAATCAAACTGTGCCCCAATAAATATAAATCACCAATTGCATCAAGAATTTTATGTTTTACACATTCATCTTCATAGCGAAGACCATCTTCATTCAATATTCTATAATCATCAACGACGACAGCATTATCCAAACTCCCACCTAAAACCAAGTTTTTTTCGCGTAATAATTCAACATCACGCATAAAACCAAAAGTGCGCGCTCGGCTCACTTCTTTAACAAATGAAGTAGTCGAAAAGTCAATTTCTGCATGACAATTGTTGTCATTAAAAACAGGATGATCAAATTCAATTGTAAAACCTACTTTAAAACCATCAAACGGTTCAAACATCGCCCATTTGCCATCATCTTCTACACGAACTTTTTTCTTTATTCGCAAGAATTTCTTCGGGGCAGATTGCTCTTCAATACCAGCAGATTGAATTAAAAAGACAAAAGGACCCGCACTGCCATCCATAATAGGCACTTCATCAGCACTTAAATCGATATAGGCATTATCTATTCCAAAACCGGCTAGAGCAGAAAGTAAATGTTCAACAGTTGAAATACGTACATTATCCTTAACAAGTGTACTTGAAAGGCTAGTGTCACCAACATATTCAGGGTTGGCAGGTATCTCTACCGCTGGATCCAAATCAACACGTCGAAACGTGATTCCTGAATTCGCAGGTGCAGGCCTTAAGGTTAAAAATACCTTTTTACCTGTATGTAAACCTACTCCAGTTGCCCGGATGACATTTTTTAATGTACGTTGCCGAATCATTTTTACTAACTAAACTTATCCTTAATAACTAACTTTTATTCTTATCTATTTGTATTATAGGCAATTTCAGTGCCATTGCAGCATTTAGCTCAGAACTCCCCGAATTTAAAGCCTACTATACCACGTAAAATCAAAGCCTAGTCTGCTTGTCTTCTCAAAAATGCTGGAATATCAAGATAATCCGCATCTTTGCTACCGATATCATCTTCCGTCTCAACGGTTTGATTTCGCATAACCGTAGGCCTTTCAAGATCCCTATAATCGACATTAATATCGTCATTTTGAACCAATTTGACGCGAGATGCATCATCTTTAAGATTTCCGAGCCCAGTAGCGACGATTGTAACTCGAATATCACCCGACATTTCTGGATCAATCACCGTTCCAACAACAACAGTAGCATTATCAGAGGCAAATTCTTTGATAGTAGTACCAACTTCATCAAATTCACCAATCGATAGATCCATCCCTGCAGTAATATTAACCAATATACCTCTCGCACCAGAAAGGTTCACATCTTCTAATAATGGGCTCGATATTGCGGCTTCGGCAGCAATTTTAGCACGCTCCTCACCTTGTGCTTTTCCTGAACCCATCATAGCCATTCCCATCTCAGACATGACAGTTCTGACATCAGCGAAATCCACATTGATCAAACCAGGACATGTGATTAACTCAGCAATACCTTGAACTGCACCAAGTAATACATCATTCGCAGCACTAAATGCATTTAACAAACTGACATCACGGCCAAGCACGCTCAATAATTTCTCATTAGGTATCGTAATTAAAGAATCAACAAATTGGCTCAATTCGATAATCCCTTCTTCAGCAACAGCGCTACGCTTTTTACCTTCAAATGCAAAAGGCCTTGTCACTACTGCAACTGTCAAAATACCCATTTCTTTTGCAACTTGAGCAACAATAGGCGCCGCACCAGTACCAGTACCACCACCCATTCCGGCAGTAATAAAGACCATATCTGACCCATCAAGTACATCCATTAAGCGATCACGGTCTTCTAAAGCTGCTTGACGACCAACTTCTGGATCCGCTCCTGCACCCAGACCTTTCGTCATATTACTGCCCAATTGAAGTACGGTTTTCGCACCTGAATTTTTAAGTGCTTGTGAATCTGTATTTGCACAAATAAATTCAACGCCTTCTATATTGCCCCCCAGCATATGCTGAACAGCATTTCCTCCGCCACCACCGACGCCTATTACTTTAATAATAGCCGCCTGATTAGCTGCATCGACTAATTCAAACATAACGTATCCTCCTAAAAAAATTAAAATTTATTATTTAAAAATTACCTTGAAACCAACTTTTCATTCTTTCAAACACACCTTTAACACCATCATTAATATGAATCGGCGTCATACCTTCTTGACTCTGCCTTTTACCAAAAATTAACAATCCCACTCCCGTTGCATAAATCGGACTTTTAACTACATCTGATAAACCTGAAACATATTGCGGAATACCTAAACGGACTGGCATATGAAATATTTCTTCTGCAAGTTCGATTACGCCATCCATTTTCGAACTACCACCTGTAAGCACAATCCCTGCTGCAATCAAACTTTCAAAACCACTTCGTCTCAATTCAGCTTGAACCAAAGTAAATAGTTCTTCATATCTTGGTTGAACAACTTCAGCGAGAGTTTGACGAGCGAGTCGACGCGAAGGTCTGTCACCAACGCCTGGCACTTCGATACTTTCATCATTATTTGCCAGCTGTGTTAGTGCACATGCGTATTGAACTTTAATATCTTCAGCATGTTGTGTCGGGGTACGAAGAGCGACAGCAATATCATTGGTGACTTGATCACCAGCAATAGGAATAACAGCAGTATGATGAATAGCACCATCGGTAAAGACAGCAATATCTGTTGTGCCGCCGCCTATATCAATCATGCAAACGCCAAGATCTTTTTCATCTTCCGTCAAGACAGAATAACTGGATGCTAATTGTTCAAGAATAATGTCATCAACTTCTAATCCACAACGACGTACACACTTAACAATATTTTGTGCAGCACTAACAGCGCCTGTGACTATATGAACTTTCGACTCAAGTCTTACGCCCGACATTCCAATAGGTTCTTTAACACCTTCTTGATTATCGATAACGAATTCTTGTGGCAATATATGTAATATTTTTTGATCTGCTGGAATTGCGACAGCTTTAGCTGCATCAATAACACGGTCAACATCACTATAGGAAACTTCACTGTCTCGTATTGCTACAATACCGTGTGAATTCAAACTCCTTATATGACTACCAGCAATGCCAGTAAAAACAGAATGAATTTCGCAACCGGCCATCAACTCAGCTTCTTCAATCGCTCTCTGGATTGAATGCACTGTGGACTCAATATTCACCACGACACCTTTCTTTAGTCCGCGTGATTGATTTGAACCGATACCAATTATTTCAATTTCATCATCTACTGTAACTTCACCTACAATAGCAACGACTTTGGAAGTACCAATGTCCAAACCAACAATGAGGTTTTTATCTGTTTTCTTAACCATATATTATCCGCCTGATATCATGATGCAGAATTGTTTTGTTATTTTTTCCATTTAATGGAAAAACCATTTGTATAACGCATATCTATTGATTCCGTTTGATCAATACGACCTGATATTGTTGTCGGAATCAATGTTAAAAATCGGTTAAACCGTTCTTCAAAATCACGTCGCCCTAAAACAATCTTAATGCCATTAGTGAGCTGAAAGGACCACGCTCTCCTTTCATTTAAAGTTAACGAAGCTATTTTAAAACCCAAAAACTGAACTCGTTCTTGCATACCATTAAAACGTTCAAGCAAAGTAACTTCTGTACCTTCTGGCCCGGATAGCAATGGTAACGCTGAAGGTATTGATTCAAGATCAGGAGAGAAATATTCGCCTATAGCATTCAGCAGGCCTGTATCCTTCCATCGAACAACAGGTACCTGTTCAATTACAATGACTCTTAATGCATCAGGCCAAATTCGTTTTACTGTAACTTCTCTTACCCAAGCTTCCTTAAGTAAAGCAAGCCTTACTGCATCCACATTAAGATTAAAAAAACCGCCGCGTACTTTATCTGTCACTAACAATTGCAAATCCACTGGGGACAAGTTAGTAAAGTCACCTTCGATTCGAACTTGTTTTATTGGTAAGGTATCGGGATGCGATAAAAATGTTCCTCCCCACACCAATAAAACAGAAAAAATTAAAACAAAAACAATTCCAAAATATCGAGAGCCATGCGAATGAACGTTTTCTGATCTATCAAACTGTAATTTATTTGGGTTTACAACCATATCGATACTCATTATTTTTGAACTCCCTTCTCAACTGTAGTATCTAGACTTGTAGCTAATATCTGGATAACTAATTCTTCAAAGGAAAGTCCTATATGTTTAGCTGCCATAGGAACTAAACTATGACTCGTCATACCTGGAACTGTATTAACTTCAATTAACCATGCTTGATTGTTTTTATCGATCATCAAATCGACACGACTCCAACCACTAACACCTAATGACCTACATGCTTGTAATGCTAATTCACCTAAACTGCTTTCTGTTTTTTCATCAAGACCGCAAGGGCAAATATATTTTGTGTCATCATCTTCGTATTTTGCTTTGTAGTCGTAAAAATCACGTTTTGTTTCGAGTTTAATCATAGGCAAAACAATATCCCCTAAAACCGGGATGGTATATTCATCACCCTCGATCCAACTTTCTGCCATTACATGATTATCAAACTCATTTGCTTGTTCCCATGCCGAGAATAAATCATGCACTTCCGTCACTTTACTTGCCCCGACGCTAGAACCTTCTCTAACAGGTTTAACCATGATGGGTAATTTCAACTGCTCAGCAATTTGCTGCCAATTACTTAGCTGATTTAATTCAACCGCATCAGGTGTAGGTAAACCAGCATTACTCCACAGAGCTTTACTTCGTGTCTTGTCCATAGCTAATGCCGAGCTCAGTACATCACTACCTGTATAAGGTAAGCCGACTGATTCTAATGCACCTTGTATTGTTCCATCCTCACCACCACGACCATGCAATGCGATAAAAACACGATCAAAATTATTACTAATTAATTGCTGAAATTCATTTTTATTAAAATCGATTGCATGAGCATCAATACCTGAATTACAAAGCGCATCATAAACAGCTCGCCCACTTTCTAAGGAAATTGTACGTTCAGCAGATTCTCCTCCCATTAACACAGCTACTTTTCCAAAATCCGAGGCTTTATATTCAGGAAACTGCATTATTGCTCACTCCTAAATTCACCAATTATCCTGACTTCTGGAATCAATTTAATTGCATGCGTTTCATATACTGTTGCTTGTACTAATTCGATTAAACTTTCTATATCTGATGAAGTGGCATTACCTGTATTAATTATAAAATTTGCATGTTTATCAGAAACTATCGCTCCACCTATTTGCTTTCCTTTCAATCCACATATATCAATCAACCTTGCTGCATGATCATTTTCAGGGTTTCTAAATACGGAACCACAACTGTGTTGGCCTAAAGGTTGTGCATCAGCACGTTTACTCAATAAATCTTTTATATTTTTTTCGACAGTATTTTTGTCAGACACTTCCAACTCTAAAGCACAAGAAACAAACCATTCATCTTCTGCAAGTGATACGCTGCGATAACCAATTTCAAATTGATCTCTAGAATAAAATTGCCGTTGACCATTTCTATTTACTGTTTCCACATGTTTTACATAGCGCCAAATATCACCGCCATAGGCACCGGCATTCATTGCTAAGGCTCCACCAATTGAACCGGGAATAGAAGCTAAGAACTCAATGCCCGTTAAACCATGTTTAGCTGCTAAACGCGCTGCTTTTGCACAAGTAACTCCCGCACCTATTTTCATTTCATTTTCATCACTACACTCAAGCTCATTGAGAACACCTAAAACAGAAACAACCACCCCTGATAGACCACCATCGCGTACTAATAAATTACTGCCAAGCCCTACCCAAGTCACCGGCATATCCTCTGGTATACTAGCCATGAAAACTGATAAATCTTCAATATCATCTGCAATATAAAAATACTGTGCTGTACCACCTGTTTTCCATGACGTATGACGTGACATAGGTTCTTGCTCTAGCAATTTTCCTTTAAACAAAGTTTTATCAAAATCGATATTCATACTGTTATCAAAAACCGTCTGCATTTGCTGTATTTCATTTTCTATACTCAACAAAACTAATGCGCCGCACTTGAGTAAAGCTGTTTTGATATTGAACCAATATCACCAGCTCCCAAGGTTAGTAATAAATCATTCTCTTCAAGCAGGCTCGATAGCACATCAGAGACTGTCTCTTTGTCTTCAACAAACACTGGTTCTACTAAACCTCTTAATCTAATGGCTCGACATAAAGAACGACTATCTGCTCCAGTTATGTGTTCCTCACCAGCTGGATAAACATCAAGCACTAATAAGCAATCAACACTTGATAGAACATGACTAAAATCTTCAAACAAATCGCGTAGTCGTGTAAATCGATGAGGCTGATATATAACAACCAGACGTCTATCGGGCCAACCTGATCTAATCGCATCAACGATTGCTGCTATCTCAGTAGGGTGATGGGCATAGTCATCGATTAATGTGATATTAGTATTATTCAACTTGATATCACCTCTAACATGACATCGTCGAGATATGCCTTGAAAGTGGGAAAGCGCACGTACAATATCTTTATCGCTAACACCTAATTCATGCGCAATAGCAATAGATGCCAGTGCATTTAATAAATTATGTTTACCGGGAAGGTTAAGTTCTATTTGTAACCAATCCTTGTTATCTTTATGTGAAACCTTAAACCAGGTTTTTGTCTTTTCCTGCTTTATTAATTCCGCATTATAGTCTGCTTCAAAATCAAGCCCATAAGTAACAACCGGCTTGGTAACTTCCGGTAAGATTTTTCGTACACCTTCATCATCAATACATAGAACCGCTAAACCATAGAAAGGTAATTGATGTAAGAATTCAACAAAGTTATGTCGTAAATTTTCAAAATCACCTGCGTATGCATCAAGGTGATCGGCGTCGATGTTTGTAATCACTGCAATTACAGGATAAAGATGTAGAAAAGAAGCATCACTTTCATCGGCTTCAGCAACGATATATTTTCCTGTGCCTAGGCGTGCATGAGAACCTGAACTATTTAGCAATCCACCGATAACGTAAGTTGGATCTAGTCCACCTTCCGCCAAGACACTGGCAACCAAACTTGTTGTTGTTGTTTTACCATGTGTACCTGCTATCGCTATTCCCTGACTAAAGCGCATTAACTCAGCTAACATCTCTGCTCGTCGTACAATAGGGATTCTATTAACTCTTGCCGCAGTCACTTCTTCATTGTTTTCGTCTATCGCACTTGTAACAACGACAACATCCGTATCAGTTATATTTTCTGCAGCATGACCAATTTTCACTTTAACGCCGAATGACTCCAGCCTTTTTGTAATCGCACTTTCTTTAATATCAGAACCAGTAACCTCATAACCAATATTTTTAAGTACTTCGGCAATACCTCCCATGCCGGCACCACCTATCCCTATAAAATGGATATGTTTAACTCGGCCCATCGCATGTAATTGCATATCACGCATGAATAGCCTCCATGCATATCTTTGCAACATCATCTGTTGCTGTTGGTTTTGAAAGTGCTCGCGCTTTAACTGCCATTTGCATCAACTCTTCAGGTGCAGAAAATAAACTTATCAAAATTTCTTTTAGTTTTTCTGAATTTAATTTTGCTTCCTGAATTAATATTGCCGCACCTTCATTCGAAAGGTACTTTCCATTTTCTGTTTGATGATCATCAACAGCATATGGAAATGGAATTAATATAGAGCCAATGCCAGACGCAGCTAATTCTGCAATAGTTAAAGCACCGGCACGACAAACGATAATATCAGCCCACGCATAGACTTCTGCCATATCATTAATAAAAGGCATAAGCTCTACATTTACGTTATATTTTTTATACGCTGCTTCTGTATCAACAAGATGCCGTTCACCACATTGATGTTTAACTTCAAATTTATAATTACTAGCTAAACTTGATAGTGTTTCCGGAATCACTTCATTAATTTTTTTTGCTCCAAGACTACCGCCAAGGATCAATATTTTTAATTTATTCTTATTTCGATTAGCAAAACGTTCTTCTGGAATAGATACATTCACAATATCATTACGAACAGGATTACCTGTTATTGTTAACTTGCTGGAATCTTTAAAGGCGCCAGGAAAAGCCGCCATAATAGATACTGCAAATGGTGCCAAGAGTCGATTTGTCAAACCAGCTATGGCATTTTGTTCATGTATAAGTAATGGTATTCGCATCAACCATGCAGCAATGCCACCTGGGCCGCTGGCAAATCCACCCATTCCCAGAACAACGACGGGGCGAACTTTTATCATAATCACCAATGCTTGAAATAAGGCAATAACGATCATGAACGGAGTAAACAATAAACGTAATAGACCATTACCTCTTACACCTGATACATTTATTTTTAACAACGGATAACCATGATTTGGAACAACCTTCGCTTCCATCCCTTTATTAGTTCCTAACCAAAATAACTCAAAACCTCTTTCTTTTAAGTTATCTGCGACAGCCAATGCTGGATAAACATGTCCACCGGTACCTCCTGCCATAATAAGAATATTTTTATCACGCATAAGTAGGCACCACTTTGTGAATTGTGTTGCGCGTATCCTGTCTATTCTCATATTCAATACGCAACAAAATTCCAAGTAACATACAGTAAACAATCATGCTGTTACCGCCATAACTCATCAGCGGCAAGGTCAACCCTTTAGTAGGCAACACACCCATGTTTACACCAATGTTTATGTAAGCTTGAATACCGATAATCAATCCAATACCGTAAGCAAAATATGCAGCAAAATATTTCTCAACACGTTCGGCTATATGGCCAATGACAAAGGCACGCCATACGATAAATGAATATAAAAGTATCATCGTAATACTACCGAGAAGACCAAGTTCTTCAGCAAGAACAGAAAATACAAAATCAGTATGCGCTTCAGGCAAATAAAAGAGCTTTTGTACGCTGCTACCAAGACCAACACCAAACCAATCACCACGACCAAAAGCAATCAACGCTTGTGTTAATTGAAAACCACTGTCATAAGGATCTTTCCACGGATCAACAAAACTCATTAAACGTTGCATTCGATAGGGAGATAAAATTGCTAGAGTAACCAAAGCACTAATAGCAACTGTTCCCCAAGCACAAAAACGGCTCAATGGAACACCCGCCATAAATAACATGCCTAATGCCGTTGAGAATAAAACGACACTTGCGCCGAAATCTGGCTCAAGTAATAACAGTCCTGAAATTAATGTTAGAACTCCAATCGGTCTGATGAAACCTTTAAATTCTGTTTGTACAGTTTCACCATGACGAACGAGGTAGCTTGCTAGATAAGCAATAATGCATAGCTTAACAGGCTCGGATGCTTGCAATGAAAACGGACCTAATTGTATCCAGCGCATGCTGCCATTAACTTCCTTGCCAACACCAGGGATAAGAATAAGTACCAACATAAAAACAGCTATTATTAATAGCGTCATGCTTCCTGTTTCCCATATGCGCATAGGAACTTTCAATATAATCAATGCTAATGACAGGCCTATCGTTGCCGCAAAACCCTGTCGCCAAAAATAATGCAGCGGATCATCAAACTCTCTTGCGGAAATAGCAATGGAAGCAGAAGAAACCATAACCAAACCAATACAAATCAGAAGTAGTGAAATACCCATTAACCAAAGGTCATAACCCACAATCAGCTTATTCTTTATATGATAATGTGAAGCTAATGTTGCTTGTTTTTTGTATCGTGCTGACATTAACAAGACTCCAACTTATTTACAGCGTTAACAAAGTCGTCACCGCGTTGTTGGTAATTTTTATACATATCTAGACTGGCACAAGCAGGCGCCAATAAGATTATGTTTCCTGAGTTAGCCAATTGGCTTGCTCGTTCAACCGCTGCATCCATATCAGAAACAAATTCATACAATGAATCAGTTCCTATAACATCTGCTAATTTATTTGCATCTACACCCAACAATAAAACTTTTTTAACATGTTCTTCTATCACAGGCTTTAAACCAGATAAATCAGCACCTTTACTGTCTCCTCCAGCAATCAAAATAATCTCGCCTAGATCACACAAGCCCTTAATAGATGCGATACATGCACCTACATTTGTCGCTTTAGAATCGTTATACCAACTAACATTATTTATTTTCTTAACTAACTGACATCGATGCTCCAAACCTTTAAAAGTCTTTAACGTTGCAACCATCACATCAATCGAAACATTTACTGAACTTGCTAATGCCATTGCAGCTAAAGCATTAGCAAGATTATGTTCACCTTTAATAATTAATTCTTTTTGACTTAGTATTTTCTTATCGCCTTTACATAAAAAGGCTTCATCATTCTCTCTAATAACACCAAAATCTTTTTCAACTGGTTCAGAAAGTGAGAAGGAAACAGTTTGTCTAACATCATCTAGCATTGAATAAACAACATCATCATCCTTGTTAAGGACCATTAAACCCTGTCCTGAATAAATTTTATTCTTGGCACTGATATAATCATCAAGACTTTGATAACGATCCATATGGTCAGGCGAAATATTTAATACTGCACTTGCATGCGCATTAAGTGAAAATGTTGTTTCTAGTTGAAAACTGGATAATTCGAGCACATAAACATCAGGAACTGATTCATTTAGCAACTCAAGTACCGGCGTACCCAAATTTCCACCTACACAAATTTTCAAACCTGACTTACGAATCATTTCTGCAACTAAAGTTGTTACCGTGCTTTTGCCATTAGAACCTGAGATCGCAATGATTGGTGCTGTAGCTTTTTGGCAAAATAATTCAATATCGCCAATTACAGGTATGCCATTATTAATTGCCTGCTTAACACTTTTGTTTTCAAGTGAAACACCCGGACTTAATATAATTTGATCAGCTGCCAATAATACTTTTGTACTGATATCACCAAGATAAACAGGTATCGATTCAAATTCATTTATTAAAGTCGATAACTCAGGTGGTTCATTACGGCTATCAGTAACAGCAATATTTAAACCTTGCTTGTTTAAGTAACGGACACACGAAAGCCCGGTCTTGCCGAGACCAACTATAACCACATCGAAATGTAAGTTAGCTTCTTTCATTGTTATCTTTTTTTCCGTAGTACAAAACAAGTAAGCTTCCTCAGCGTATCTTCAGACTGGCAAGGCCAATCAATACAAGAATTACCGTTACAATCCAAAATCGAACTATTACTCTAGGTTCTGGCCAACCTTTAAGTTCATAGTGATGATGTAACGGAGCCATTTTAAAAATTCTTTTCCCAGTTAATTTATATGAACTAACTTGTAATATGACTGATACGGTTTCCATAACAAAAACACCGCCCATAATAAAAAGTGCCAGCTCTTGTCGAACGACAACAGCGACAACACCTAATGCTGCTCCTAGTGCAAGCGCACCAATATCTCCCATAAAAACCTGAGCTGGATATGTGTTAAACCAAAGGAAGCCCAAACCAGCTCCAGCAATAGCACCACAAAAAATAGCCACCTCACCAACACCTGGCACATAAGGAATACCTAAATATTCTGCAAAACGAACATGACCCGTTGCATAGGCAAAAATAGCTAATGCTCCAGCAACGAGTACCGTAGGTAAAATTGCTAAACCATCAAGACCATCTGTTAAATTAACTGCATTACTAGAACCTACAATGACAAAATATGTAAGTACGACATATAACCAGCCCAAATCAAAAACAAGCGACTTAACAAATGGAACGATTAATTGTGTTTCGACAGGAAGCGTCGCAGATTGAAATAGATAAATTGCAGCACCAAGTCCAACAGCAGATTGTGCCGCATACTTATATTTAGCACTTAATCCTTTTGGATCGTTATTAACAACCTTTTTATAGTCATCAATTAATCCAATTATACCAAATAACAATGTCACTATTGTAACGACCAGGACATAACGGTTACTAATATCAGCCCAACATAAGGTACTAAACGTTATTGAAATAAGAATTAATAAACCGCCCATTGTAGGCGTACCTGATTTTTCAAGATGCGTTTGCGGGCCATCATCTCTGATACTTTGACCAATTTGATTATGCGTTAAGCGCCGTATTAAATAAGGACCGAAAAGAAATGAAATAAACAATGAGGTCAAAACACCCAATATTATTCTTAATGTTAAATAGCTAAATACATTAAAACCGCTATTAAACTGAGCAAGGTATTCTGTTAACCAGAGCAACATTTATTTTTGTTCCTCCATCAGTGAATTAACAACTCGTTCCATCTGCATGTAACGTGAACCCTTAATAAGAATTGTCACATCATCATTTAAAACTTCTGACAACCCCTTCTCTAACGCATCAAAAGACTCAAAATGATTACCACCCGAACCATAACTTTGCACAGCGTTAGCACTCAATTCACCTATCGAAAATAAGCCATCAATTTTTGCAGCTCTGGCAACCTTTCCAGCTTCAACATGATGCTGTTCTGCAGTTTCACCAAGTTCGCCCATATCACCTAAAACCAAATAACGAGATCCACCATAGGCACTCAACACATCAATAGCAGCGCTGAGTGACCGCGGATTTGCATTGTATGTATCATCGATAATTCTTACTCCCTGCTTACCATTCTTAATTTGTAATCGTCCCTTAACAGGAACCATTTTTTCCAAACCGTTTTTAATCGTAGACAGGGAAATTTCTAAACTCAGACAACATGCCGCTGCAGCAAGTGCATTCATAACATTATGCTTGCCTGATAAAGGAAGCTTTATATCAATCTTGTCTTCATTAAAAACCAAACTGAAACTCACACTTGCATCTTCTGCTATAAATTCAACCTTTTCAGCTTTAACATTGACATCATCCGATAACATGCCGAAGGTAAGTTGCTGTTGATTTTGACAAGTCTCCTTCCAAAACCCGGCAAACGGATCATCAGCATTAATTATTGCTGTACCGGAAGATTGTAAACCTGAATAAATTTCAGCCTTAGCTTTAGCAACACCTTCGACACTTCCAAAGCCTTCAAGATGCGATGGAGCACATTGAGTAATGACGGCAACATTAGGGCGTGCAATTGCACTTAACCACTCAATTTCACCTGGATGGTTAGCGCCCATTTCAATCACTGCATATTGATGTTTTTTATCAAGCCCAAATAAGGTTAATGGCACACCAACATCATTATTGAGATTGCCAGATGTTGCATGTACTTCAGAAGTTTCAGATAAAATACTACTTACCATTTCTTTAACAGTGGTCTTACCATTACTACCAGTAATCGCAATTAATGGTATCGATATTTCATCGCGCCATGTTCTCGCTAGCAGCCCCATTGCTTTACGTGTGTCTTTAACTTGCAATACTGGTTTCGTATGATTTACTTCTTGCTCAAGTATCAAAGAAGACGCACCATTATCTTCAGCTAAAGATACATAATCATGGCCATCAAAGTTTTCGCCTTTTATTGCAATAAATAGATTTCCATCTTTAATCGTTCGACTATCGATACTACAACCTGAAAAAATAATATCTTTCCCGTTATAATTTGAATGGATAGCATTAGCAGCTTTTGAAAGTGACATACTTATCATGAGTCACCTTCCGTCAAACGTCTTGCCAATTCACGATCACTAAAAGGCAATAGCGTAGTGCCAATCTGCTGTGTATTTTCATGGCCTTTACCTGCAATTAAAATCACATCTTCTTCTGTGGCATTTAGAAATGTATTTATAACTGCATCCGAACGATCATATTTAATTATCACTTTAGACTTTTCTTTAATTCCATCTAAAATATTTTCAATAATTATTTTTTCATCTTCTGTACGCGGATTGTCATTCGTTAAAACAATTTGGTCTGCTAATGATTCAGCAATAGCACCCATTTCAGATCGCTTGCCAACATCACGATCTCCACCGCATCCAAATACGCAATATAATTTCCCCTTACAATAAGAACGTAGCGTATTTAATGCTTTTTCTAGCGCATCTGGTGTATGAGCATAATCGACAACAAGTAATGGTTTATTTTTCGAAACAAAGTATTCCATCCGCCCTGGTACGCCACTAAAATCTGACAAGGATTCTGCGACATCCTCTATTGATAAACCAGACGCGCATAATGATGTAAATGCGGCCAAAATATTTTCAATATTAAATATTCCCAAAAGATTTGTGTGAACAAAAACTTCTCCCCAGGGGCTTTCTATTGTTAATTTTGTTTTAAGATTTTCACTTTCTATTTTTTTACAAAATATATATGAAATATTTTTATTCTTAACTACGACATGATTTGTTTTTGTTGAATAAGCATATATTTTTAAATCACTTGAAATTAATTCGATAAATTTCACGCCATACGCATCATCAATATTTATAATGGCTTGTTCTAGTTCTGCTGTTTGAAACAATTGAAATTTTGCAGCAGCATAATCTTCAAATGTCTGATGATAATCAAGATGATCACGACTTAAGTTTGTAAAGACAGCCGTATTAAATTTAGTTCCAGACACTCTACCTTGGTCAAGAGCATGAGAAGAAACTTCCATCACGACAGAATCAACTTCATTACGCCAATCAGAAAATAAAGAGTGTAACTTAACGGGATCTGGTGTCGTTGTATTTGCTGACTGTACTTTTCCAAATGGACCGTTACCAATTGTACCTATGACAGCTGATTTTTTTCCAAGCATCGATAAAACCTGAGCAACCATATAAGAAACGGTAGTCTTACCATTCGTTCCAGTAACACCTATTACTTGCATTCGTTTCGATGGTTCATCGTAAAATCGACTTATTATAACTCCAGCCTGTTTACGTAAATTAGAGACTCTCACCATCTGAATCGAAACTGAGTCGAAATTAGTAGTTTCAGTTTCATCAATTAATATTACTGACGCACCAGCTTCAATAGCATCATTAATATAATCGACACCATTTACACTCGTTCCTCGATAAGCCATAAATAAGTCACCAGACTTTACTTCTCTACTATCAATAGCAACACCGGTTACATCAATAGATGCTGTAACATTTGCTAAACCACTTAAGAGTTCAGTTAGTGATTTTGAGAAATTCAATTTTTCAGCCGTCATCATCCTGTAAGCCTCTGTTGAATTCGTTTGGAGGTGCGTTTTTCAAACTTAGTTGCGCCGACTAGAAAGTCGCACATAGCCATGCTATGTAAGGCTTTTGCTGTCAAGCAAATGAGTTTGAAAAACGTGCATCCAAATGAATAGGCGAACGTATTTAATAAGCAACCTTCTAGAATAGTATTACACTCTATTTTTACAGGCATGATTGTAATTATGTGCCGGTCAATTGAGGGTTCTAGGATCATATTAATCGAATCCTTGTACTTGATCAGGTTGATAACTATTAGCCATAATCGGACTTGTAATCGCTGGCAAATCATCGGGTGGAATATTTAAAATTCGAAATGCACCTTCCATAACTCTGGAAAAAACAGGTGCGGCAACAACACCACCATAATGATCTTCGCCTCTTGGTTCATCAATTAATACGACCATCGCAAACCGAGGCTGACTGGCAGGAGCAATACCTGCGAAGACGGAAAGGTACCGATCATCAGAATAACCACCGCGAATATATTTATAAACGGTGCCAGTTTTTCCTATAACTCGATAACCTCTAATTGCTGCACGTTTACCCGTACCCTCAGCAGAGACAACTGTTTCCATCATTTTTCTGACTTGTCTAGTAATGCTTTCCTCTAAAACGCGTTTACCTGAAACAGCACCATCAACTTTAAGAAAAGAAATTGGCAACATGACGCCACCGTTAGCTAAAACAGTGTAAGCGTGTGCAAGTTGTAATGGTGTAACGGACAAGCCATAACCAAACGCCATCGTTGCCATTTCGACATCAGACCAGGTGTTTGCTGGATTCAAAGTCCCGGAAGATTCACCAGGAAATGCACTCCCTGTAAGTTGTCCAAATCCGAATTTAGCTAAGGCCTCTCTGAACTGCTCTGGTTCGAGAGACAAGGCTATTTTGCTTGCGCCTACATTGCTTGATTTAGTGATAACCGTAGAAACATCAATGTTTCCATAATTACGCATATCCCGAATCGTATGATCACCAACTTTAAAATATCCTGGTGACGTATTTATCGGGGTATGCGGTTTGTAAGCTCCTGACGCCAATCCAGCGGCAACTGTAAAAGGCTTCATTGTTGAACCCGGTTCAAAAACATCAGTGACCGCACGATTGCGATAAAACTGACTTTTTAGAGTTTCACGATTGTTTGGGTTATAAGAAGGTTGACCAACCATAGCCATCACTTCTCCAGTTCTAACATCAAGCATAACCAGAGAACCACTTTTCGCTCGATGATACTTAACGGCTGCTGCCAATTCGCGATAAGCTAAATACTGCACGCGTCGATCAATACTTAACTTCAGTTCTTTTCCTTGCTCAGAAGGCTCGATACTTTCAATGTTTTTAATAACTCTATTCAATCGATCTTTCAGTACGCGTTTCTTACCATTTTTTCCGCTTAACCAATTGTCATAAGCTAATTCCAAACCTTCTTGGCCTTGATCATCTATATTAGTAAAACCAAGAATATGTGATGTTACTTCTGCCGCAGGATAATAACGCTTGTATTCACGTTGTGTTGAGACACCTCGTATTTCCAAAGCTTTAACTTGCTTAACAAGATCAGGGTTTGCATGCCGCTTTAAATAAATAAAATTACGGTTCATTCGTGCGCGTAAAGTTTCATGAAGCTCTTTCACCGTCATGTCCATAACTTTTGCCAATTCAGGAAAGCGTTCTACGTCTTCAAAAATTTTTCTCGGTGTTACCCAAATCGAATCAACTGGTGTACTCATTGCTAATTGCTCACCGTTACGATCAACAATCACGCCACGATGAGATGGAATATCTACTACTCGAATTGAACGAGCATCTCCGTGTTCTTTTAAGAAATCATTATTTAAAAGCTGTAAATAAACAGCGCGCGAACAAAGTACCGCCAAGCCACACAGGAAGAAACTTAACACCAACCAACGGCGTACGGGATATTGTGCTTGTACAGCGCGTAATTTCATTTCGCTAACAACACCACTGAGCTACGTTCCGGCATTTTCATATCCAATTTGGTTCGAGCAAATGATTCAATTCTGTCATTAATTGCCCATGTACTTTGTTCAAGTTGTAATCGCCCCCACTCTTCATTTAATTGATCGCCTTCTCGTTCCAACGCTTGTAATTCAACAAACAAGCGACGTGTTTCATGACGAGCAATGACAACCTGTAACGCTGATAAAAATATAACGATGTAAAGACCATAATTAAGTAACACTTTCATCTCAACAACGCTCCGCTACACGTAATACAGCACTACGTGCTCGAGGATTTTCTTCAATTTCCTTTTCAGTAGCGCGAATTTTGTTAGTCACTTTTTTTATCTTCACATCACTTTCATCCGGCATAATGGGTAATTCAGGCGGATACTCTTTTGGTGAAGATTGATCACGAATAAAACGTTTAACAATTCGATCTTCCAATGAATGAAAACTAATTGCGGCAAGACGTCCTCCCGGACAGAGTGCATCAACCGTTTGCGGTAACACATCTTTGATATCATCAAGTTCACGATTAATAAAAATACGTAAAGCCTGAAATGTTTTCGTTGCCGGATGTATTTCTTTTCCCTTGCCTCGACTTCTTTTAAATGGAACAGCTTTTCGAACAAGTTCTGCTAACTGTGTTGTAGTTTCTATTGGAGATTCAGCTCGAGCATTAACAATAGTTTTAGCTACTCGTCTGGATGCGCGTTCCTCACCATATTCATAAATAACATTGGCAATCTCAGTTTCATCTGCTTTGCTTAGCCATTCAGCAACACTCAAACCTTCTTCAGGATTCATGCGCATATCTAGTGGAGCATCAAAACGAAAACTAAAACCTCGTTCGGCATCATCAAGCTGAGGAGAAGACACGCCAAAATCAAAAAAGACACCCGCTACCTTAGCGTGAAGTTCATGTTGTTTAACATACTGCGCTAACATCGTGAATGAACCTTTGATAATTTCGAAACGATCATCTTGAACAAAGTCTGTTTTAGCTGACTTAACGGCATCGGGATCTTTATCAAAAGCAAGTAATCGACCTTGCGGGCCAAGTCGTTTAAGGATTTCACGACTATGTCCACCTCGGCCAAACGTACCATCAATGTAATATCCATCTGCACGTAGTTTGAGTGCCTCAATAACCTCGTCCAATAAGACTGGTTTATGTCCATAGCTCAATGTGTTGATTCACCAACCGTTACAATGACAACGATTGCAATGATTCCGGTGTGGGAACCGAATCATCACCGACTGTCTCCAGCCATTCATCACGCTGAGCCTCCCAAGCCTTTTCATTCCAGATTTCAAATTTATTACCTTGTCCGAGAATGACAGCCTGCTTTGTGAGGTCAGAATAAGAACGCAGTTCCTTGGGGATAAGGATGCGTCCCTGGCTATCAAGCTGACAATCGGTGGCATAACCACGCATCATCTGCTTAGTTCGTCGGCTTTGTTTATCGAAATCAGAAAGAGAAGCTAATTTATCTTCAATCACATCCCATTCTGGCAGGGGATATAGCCAGAGAGAGCGATCTAGTGGGTTTAAGGTAATAACAAGACTGTTTTCGGCTTGCACAGAAATAAGATCACGGTAGCGGGAGGGAACCGCTAAACGCCCCTTATTATCAATACTGATTTTATTAAAGCCTCGAAACACAATGTTATCCCCTTGATGTTGGTAAAATCCACTTTTACCCACAATTCCCCACTTCGTGAATCATAGGGATTTCGAGGCTTTACTGTCAAGGCTTCTTTGTATTTTTTTTAATGAAATATGTCTTTTTTTACAATAACTTAGCTCACAAAAGTTGATTTAATCTGTCATATATTGACTACATGTCAGAAGAAGGCTATTTAATTCATTATCTTTGATAATTAACCTAATAAATTACTTTAAGTATATTAATAAAGTGGAAAAGAAAGTGCTTTTTTCCAAAAAAATTCAGCAATTTCCTCATTCTTCCCCAAAATTAGCGCCCATCTGGTTTGCGAGCTGAAAATAGCGCTGACTCACCGCCATATCAATATCAATACCTTCCATGCCATTTTGATACAAAACACCTAAGTTATAGGCAGCAATAGCATCTCCCATATCAACCGCTTTTTCTAACAATTCCACAGCTTTATCTGCATCAACATCTACACCTGCACCTCTTTGATAAGCAACCCCCAATAAGCCAATTGCTTCAGCAACACCTTCGTCAGCAAGTGGTTTCAAGAGAAGTAAGGCCTTACCATATTCGCCATCCGAAAAAGCCTGGCTAACTACTTCTATTGCATCTTGTACGCTTTTTATTTCTTCTAAATCTTTGGCTTCCATAACTAGGCATTAATCACATATTTCAGAGTTTCGACAACTTGCTCAGGTGTTTGCGCCCAAGCCATCGCCGCCCCATCCACTTCTTTCAACGGATGAATAATCGATTCATCGTGGAGCGTGATATAAGGTTTACCTAACGCAGCACAACATCCCGCATCAAATGCTGCATTCCATTGTTTGTATTTATCACCAAATCGTACGATGGCAATATCGCATTTTTCGATTAAATTTTTAGTGCGAATACTATTCACCTTGGATGACTTATGATCGCGCCAAAAATTATTTTCATCTTTACCTAAATGATCACCCGCCGCATCACTAGCATCATGATCAGTTACGGCTGAAGTGTAAGTAATGGGAAGGCCTAATGCCTCCGTGCCACTTTTTATCTGTTCTCGCCAATCGGTATGTATTTCGCCCGATAAATAAATCGTCCAACTCATGCTCTGCCCTCTTTAAAATAATCTTTCGAATTAGAATAGTGGTTTAAGGTTTAAAACGATACAGGTTTTTAATAACTATCATCTTTATTCATTTTTCTGACCTATTTCTGTCATAATATATTCAAATAAAAAGTTTTAGCTCGTAACAGATTTTTCTATAACACTCGGTCACATAGGATTATTTTATTGTGAATATAGAGACTATAAAGTCCAGTCTAAATCAAGTTGTTATCAATATAGTTGAATGGTCAACTAGTCCTGAATTTTATGCGCAATGTGGACTAATACTGCTCGCCATTATTACAGCATTTACTGTTACTTATATTTTAAAAAAATATTTTCCAATACTCAAAGATAGTCCTCAGCAGGGATATTTTTATTTTTTAAGAAAAAAGATTTATCAAGCAAGTTATTTTCTATTCCCTTTGCTCAATATCATTGCGTTGGGTGTTGCGGTAGAAGCCAGTGAGCTAATTGTACAACAAACCTGGTTAGTACGTATTGCGCAAAGTCTAGCTGTCGTCTTTATGTTGTACTCTATCATCACGCGTTTTATTCCAAATGAATTTATAAAAAGTCTGGTTAAGTGGATCGCAATTCCAATTGCTGTACTACAGGTTTTTGGATGGTTGGATGAAGTTAGTGCTTATCTTGATACGATTGATATGCAAATCGGCAACATACGTATTTCAGCTTATGCGCTAGCTCGCGTTATTGTTGTTGGCCTTGTTCTTTTTTGGTTAGGACGTGTTACTAACAATACCGGACAACAAGTTATTCGCAATATTGATAGCTTGGAAGTGGGCACACGCGAAGTTTTTGCAAAATTGTTTCAAGTTGTTCTGGTCGTAGTTATCTTTATTTTGTTACTGCAGTCGATGGGAATTAATCTTACTGCACTTGCTGTCTTCGGTGGCGCATTAGGTGTCGGACTTGGTTTTGGTTTACAAGCTATCGCCTCAAATTTTATCTCCGGTATTATCATACTTTTGGATCGTTCTATTACCGTAGGTGATTACATTGAACTTGAAGATGGCCAAACCGGTATCATTCGTGAACTCAAAATGCGTTCGACCACACTGGAAACATATGATGGTAAAGACATCATGGTTCCAAACGAACGTTTTATTACAACCAATTTTATAAACTGGACACATAAAAATAAAAAGCAACGTTACTCAATAGAATTTCAAGTCGCTTATAGTACGGATCTACAAGCCTTATTTGATTTATTAAGAGAAGTCGTTGCCAGTCACCCACAAGTTTTAAGTGGTTCTGAATTCCCAATTGAAGAAAGACCCGATGCAGAGATTGCTGGCTTTGGTGAACACGGTGTCGACATCCTCATAGAGTTCTGGATGGAAGGAATAGACGATGGTAAGAATCGTGTTGGTGCTGATCTATTATTAATGATCTGGAATGCGTTTAAGGAACATAATATCGAGATCCCATTCCCACAACGCGAAGTAAGAATACTAAATCCATCATCTGGTCAGGATATTAAATAAAAAAAGAGTCGGCCGATAAGCCGGGTTCTGTCGTGGACAATCATTCATCTGGGATGCATATCACTATGCACCTCAAGCAACCTACCCGGAAACAGTGCGGGCCGCACCATC
>JAJFKK010000089.1 GCA_021773245.1 Gammaproteobacteria bacterium
ATGTGAATTTAGACAATATATTAATTTCAATTGGAGCTTTAGCTTGTTATACACTAGTTTATTTAGGCTGTGGCTGGTTTGTATTTAAGCGGAGGGATATGTAAATGACGAAACATATCCAATGCGAGTCATTAACAAAAAACTATGAGGGTATAAAAGCGCTTAATGGCTTTGACCTTGAACTGAATATTACTCAACCAACAGGAATCGTTGGGCCAAACGGTGCAGGCAAATCAACTCTGTTTTCCATCTTGTGTGGATTTATAAGACCAAACTCTGGCAAGGTTCTCGTTATGGGAGCTTCTCCAGACTCAAGCGAAAATAAAGGTAAGTTATCATTGCTTCCGCAAGACACTGCCATGTTTAAAGGCATTGATGTATTCTCGCAACTAAAACATTACGCTCGATTACAGGATTTTAATAAATCGAACGCGGTTAAAGAAACCGAACATGTTTTATCTTTAGTACAAGGAACTGGTTTCGCTAAACAATACCCTGAAACATTGAGTTTTGGTCAACGTAAACGCGTTATGCTTGCACAGTCGCTTATTGGCAAACCCGAATTAATATTAATGGATGAACCAACATCCGGTCTTGATCCTGTTGCCGCCACAGAAGTACGTAACTTATTAAGAGAACTAGGTAATGAATACAGTGTTGTTATCAGTTCACATAATCTGGCTGAAATTGAAGATATCTGCACTGATATTGTTATTATGAATAAAGGCAAACTAGTAACTCATTCTAGTTTGTCCGATTTGACCCGCAGCAGCCAATGCTTCAGTTTAGGACTAGAAAATGCCAGCGATGTGCATTTATCGGAAATACTAAGAGGGATCGACGGGATTAGCAAAATCGAGAATGATAGAAATGATATGAAATCCTGGCTTATTTATTACGATGATAAATCAGCAGAATCAATCCAAATTAAAATACTTTCGAAACTCAGTGAGCTAAATATTCCTGTTTCCGAGCTGAAGAAAGGAAAAGCGCTAGCGGATGAAATCTCAGACGTTATTAAGAATAATAATTAATTAGATTTTGTCGAATATAAATGTTTCAAAACAGGGCTTTTATGCTGGTCAATGAACGAGTATGATCCCGTTCTTTTAGATATCATGAATTATAGGTAAAAACTGATGCCATTTGTCGTTACTGAGAGCTGTATAAAATGTAAATACACCGATTGTGTTGAAGTCTGTCCTGTCGACTGCTTCCATGAAGGCCCTAATATGCTCGTCATCGATCCAGATGAATGTATCGATTGCACGCTATGTGAACCAGAATGTCCTGTAGAAGCCATCATGGCTGATGAGGATGTACCTGAAGAAATGCAAGCGTGCATCCCATTGAATGAAGAGCTATCAAGAGAGTGGCCTGTCATTAATGAAATGAAGCCTGCTCCTGCAGATGCTGATGAATGGAAAGAAAAGACTGGCAAATTAGCGCTTCTGGAACGCTAATCTAAATTGTTTCCTAGCAGGGATAGATTCTTCTATCCCTCGCTTTAATATTCCCGATTTACCTCAAGATTTACTTCTTTTATCCCGATAACCCGTCAAATAGGGGCATAATTGGTTTACCGCCAGCTTAGCTTGTCCTTGGTTATGATACAAAAAGTGGATTGAGTATGGCTAAAACACTGTCAAATTGGATAAAAACGTTTAACGACTGTGAAATCCCGATATTAAACAAAAGTAAATCCAAGCTACAAGACTTACAAGAAAATGAACAAGACATCACTGTTACTGTTCTAGCTAACATAGCCAGACAAGACCCTGGTTTTTCCATTAATATCTTGCGTCATGCCTGCAAATCAAATAGGAGAGAAATCACTACTTTATCTCATGCCATATCCCTGATTGGTATTCCATTAGTGGTTAAAATGCTGTTAAGACTTCCCGAATTGGAAAAAACACTCAACCAGACGCTTTTATCCAAAGTATTAAATGAATATTCCCGTCAATACTTTACTGCCTTTATAGCCAAAGAGTGGTCTCAGTTACGTAAAGAGTCAGAAAATCAGGAAATATATACCGCTGCTCTGAATAGAGGGTTTGTTAGGTTTATTCTGTATTTTATCGATTCAGATAAAGCCATAAAACTCGAAAAGATTTATCTAGCGCCAGATGAGAATCACAAAATTAAGGAAAAAGAGTTACTTGGAAGCAATGTCGACGAAATTGCACAGGCCATAGCAAAAAACTGGAATCTTCCTGAACTTATTCGTGAAAATTACTCTGGTAAACATCACAATCCCAAGATAACAGGAATACGATTAGTAGCAGAACTTTTACGCCAAATATATTCTCATTCCTCAATTCAATACCCTGAAGAACTAATTAACCGTGTTGCAGAATATATTCGAATCCCTGTTGATCAAACACCAGGAAAAATAAACTCTATTATTATTAATGCTATTCGCAATAGTGAAGAACACATCCCATGCCATCCTTTATTACAAATGATGATGTACTGCCCTTCATCTATAAAAAAAGAAAATATTGAAACAAAAATAAAGATTAAAAAACTTAAAGGTTCTCCAGGAAATGTAACATTTACCGATTACATTGAAATTATTCGTTCAAAAGACACCGATAAATCAACACAAGATCTAATAGCAGTCGCAATAAAAGCGTTGAAAGAAGGAATAGGTTTTTCGCGCGCTATTTTTATGCAGTTCGATACTAACGAAAAATGCTTGGGTGTAAAAGTTCATTTACAAGACAAGGAATTACCCAATATTAAGCAATTAAGAATATCGATGGAATTAAATAAACTTTATAGCCAACTATTGAAGAAAGAACAGACGCTCTGCATAAACCCTAAAAATCAGCATAAATATAGTCATTTATTACCAGAAAAATTACGCCCGTTAAAGTCATCGGCAACCATCATCTTAAATTCATTCTATGTAAATAATCGAATAATAGGCAGCTTTTATGTGGATTATGGTAACAAAGATAAACTACTCACTCCTTATGACCTTAAATTATTCAAAGCCATTTGCACTGAATTAAAGACAGCGATAGAGTTCTCGATAGAAAATAAGAAAGCCATTAAAAAAGTCGCTTAATCCGAAGATTCTTCTGAGAAAGTAATTATGTTTAAATTATTGTTAGTTAGTTTCATTTTCCTTCAAATTAACATAGCCCATTCTGAGGTTTACAAATGGATCGACCAAAGTGGAAAAACTGTTTACGGCGATAAACCCACTTCAACTGAAGCTAATAAAATCAGTATCAAGGAAAAACCAAAACAAGATAAAGCGTATCAAGAAAGATATAAAAAGCAGAAAAAATTACTAGATGTAATGCAAGAAGAACGTGATGAAAAAATTGCGAAAGCAAATGAAGAAAGAGAGAAAAAAGAAAAAAAAGAAAAAGAATGCTCTAAATTAATAAAAGAATTAAATAAAATGAAAAAATCTACGCATTTATTCGAGGAAACGGAAGACCCCAATAACCCTAAAATATACACCAATGAAGAGCGCAAAACTGAAGAAGACAAACGCGAAAAATATATAAAAGAAAATTGCCAATAAGCCATATAAAAGCTAATCCAAATGTAGAATAACTTTTAAGTTGAAATAGGAACAAAGTTCATTGGTCAAAGGCTTTCTGCAACTCGTCATAAATATTTAATTAATTTTGATAAACTAAGACTCGTTACACTTAAAAGGTGCTATCCAAGGCATTAATATTCTGTATGAAACGAATCAGATAGCTTATAATCCTTCATCTTAGATACATTAAAAATGTCATAGGGCTAATTTTTATAGATCTATCTAATACATCAAAATAATAACTATAAAGACTATGGGAACATTCTGGAAAAAAGACTGGTTTGCAGGACTTATTGTTACCGTTATTTGTCTTTTAATAGCAAGTAGTCAACTAATTGAAAAAATGGAATTTGCAAATTATGACTTTGCAATGAATCGACTTGCTCGTGACCCCCAACAAAATATTGCCATCATCGCTATCGATGACAAAAGCATAGAAAACCTCGAGCGCTGGCCTTGGCCGCGCTCCCTCCAAGCAGAAATGATAGAAAAACTAGCTCAAGTCGGCGCTAATGTCATTGGTAATACTATCCTCTTATCAGAACCACAAACTCACATGGGTGGTAAGTATATTGATGAAGCAATCGTTAATCTTGAAGCCAAATCTGATCCTAAGCTCAACGAAGCTATTAACATATTAAAAGAAGGACAATCAGAATTAGATTCAGATGGGAAACTGGCAAAGGCCATGCAAGAAGCAGGAAATGTAGTAATGGGTATGCAATTTCAACTTGGTACTCCACTTGGCAAACCCGATAAAGCTTTACCTGAATATGTTTCCCGAAATGCTCTCACGCTCGATAAAAGTCTTGAAAGTGGAATTTATATCTATCCGACTATCAGTGCAACGCCACCTATCAATGTGCTTGGCAAAACAACACTTGCAATAGGACATCTTAATATGTGGCAAGATAGTGATGGTGGTATTCGATCCGATCTATTAGCTATTGACCACTATGGTGAAATCATTCCTTCTCTTGCTGCATTGATTGCAGCATCAAGTTTGAATCTTACAAATGAAGATTTCAGAATTTCAGAAAACAAACAATTTAATCTAGGCAACCTTTCGATTACTCTGGATGATATCGGTCGAATCTACCCCTTCTTCTATCAAAACGCAGAAGGTCAATCACCTTTCACGATAGATTCATTTTATGATGTTTATGTTGGTAATATTGATATCAACAAATACAAAGATAAAATCGTCTTAATTGGCGCAAGTGCTTTTGGAGTAGGCAGTTCTTTTGTTACACCTATATCTGAATCAATGCCTCCCGTATTAGTTTTGGCCAATATCGTCGCCAGTATTTTAAATCAGGACTTTATAGAAATACCTGATTGGGCAACTTTAGTCGAAATTCTGGTTTTCATTTTTATTGCTCTATATTTGATGCTGGTACTACCTCGCTTAAATGCAAAACTAGCTGCAGCAACCAGCTTTATCTGTCTAATTTTATTAATTGGCAGCAGTCAATTACTCTTATCTTCTAGTATCTGGTTACAGTTAATGTTACCAACGACTCTGCTTGTAACCGGCTATATACTCCTTATTTCAAAACGTTACCTCGTAACAGAAAAAGGCAAAATTCAATCTGATCAAGCATCAGCTGACAGTAATAGAACATTAGGGTTGTCTTACCAACAACAAGGTCAATTGGATATGGCTTTGGATAAATTCCGACAATGCCCGCTTGATGATTCCATCATGGAGCCGCTTTATAATTTGGCTCTTGATTTCGAACGCAAACGCCAATTCAATAAAGCCTCTTCTATTTATGAATATATGGTCAAACATGATCCTAAATTCAAAGATATTCAAGATCGAATAAAACGCAGTAATGCCATGCAAGATACTGTTATGTTTGGTGCTGCTGGCAGTTCAGCGGGTGTCAGTATTTTAGAAGATGGTTCAGTAGAAAAACCGATGCTCGGACGTTATCAAATAGAAAAAGAATTAGGCAAAGGTGCAATGGGTATTGTCTATCTTGGCAAAGATCCAAAAATTAATCGTGTCGTTGCCATAAAAACAATGGCCTTATCACAAGAGTTTGAAGATGATGAGTTAGATGAAGTGAAAGAACGTTTTTTTCGCGAAGCTGAAACCGCAGGTCGCTTAACGCATCCGAATATTGTTACCATTTATGATGTCGGTGAAGAACATGATCTGGCTTATATCGCTATGGAATTTTTAGATGGGCATGATCTGGCTCGCTATACAAAAAAAGATAAACTTCTACCGGTTAAAACAGTTATTCAGCTCGTTATCCTTTCTGCTGATGCTTTACAATATGCACATCAACAAAAAGTGGTTCACCGCGATATCAAACCTGCCAACGTTATGTTGATACCCGCATCATCGACAATTAAATTAACTGACTTTGGTATTGCTCGCATTACTGATTCTAGTAAAACAAAAACGGGCATGGTTCTGGGCACACCTTCCTACATGTCACCAGAACAGTTAGTAGGAAAGCATATTGATGGTCGCTCAGATATATTTTCTCTTGGTATTATGTTGTTTCAATTATTGACAGGACAATTGCCCTTTAAAGGCGATTCAATGGCCTCGCTAATGTTTTGCATTGCAAATGAACCACATCCTGAAATAATAGGGATACGCAAGGGATTGGAAGGAGCTATACCAGGAATTTCTAATATAATTAATAAAGTATTAGAAAAAACACCTGAGAGTCGTTATCAAACAGGTGAAGAATTGGCTAAAGACTTACGTAACTGTCTAAAAAATATAAAGAAAAATAAATAATGGACTTATCAACGAAACTTGAAATCGTAAATCAGTCAGATGTTGGTCGAAAACGACCACATAATGAAGATAGTACGATTACTGACGGCAGAAATGGTTTAGTCATTCTTGCTGACGGTATGGGTGGTTATAAAGCAGGAGAAGTCGCTAGTGCACTGGCTGTGACAAATATTTTTCATGGCATTACAGAAGGACTAAAAAAATCAAAAAAAGGCCAAGTTGATGAAACTACAGGCTTTTATAATGAATCATTAATCGTTCGTGAGACGGTAGTTCAAGCAAACTCTGATATCTATAACACCGCTAAGGCTGATCCACAATGCCAAGGAATGGGCACAACTATCGTTGTAGGTCTTTTCCACGACAATATTTTATCTATTGCACATGTTGGTGATTCTCGATTATATCGCTTAAGAAACAATGAGTTAGAACAAATCACAAAAGATCATTCACTAATTCAAGAACTTATAGATCGTGGCCTATATACCCCAGAAGAAGCCCATGCTAATACTCCCAAAAATCTGGTGACACGCGCAATGGGTATTGAAGCTGACGTCGATGTCGATCTTGCCGAAGAAAGTGCTTTGCCCGACGATATTTACCTTCTTTGCTCGGACGGATTGAATGATATGGTAAAAGATGAAGAAATTCACTTAACCCTAAGTAAATATAGTGCTAATCTTGCACAAACCGCAGATAAATTAGTGGAATTTGCGAACAAAAGAGGGGGCAAGGATAACATCTCGATCATCTTGGTGCGTATCCTGGAAGATTATTCTTCACCCAAAGGTTTTTTACAAAAAATTAAGAAACGTTTTAATAAATAAGAAATACGGGGATAGCAATTAGCTATGGCTAAGTTAGTTCTAAGTATGAATGGTGTCGTTCAAGGTGAATATGAACTCAATCAGGAGCGATTGACCATTGGACGAAAACCTGACAATGACATTCCAATTGATAACCTTGCGGTTAGTGGTAAACACGCACTGGTTATAACAATACTCGACGATTCATTTCTGGAAGATCTTGGTAGTACCAATGGTAGCTATGTAAACGGAAAACTCGTTAAAAAACATGCGCTTAAAGATGGCGATGTGATTGCTATCGGTAAGCATGAGCTGAAGTATGTCAATGAACATGCAACAGCTGATGATGATGACTTTGAAAAAACCATGATCATTAGACCGGGCTCAGCTAGTGCCGCAGTCGCTGCAGCGCAAGCTGCTGAAAAAGCTGTTCAATCAGCGGCTCCAGCCGCAGGTACAGCTGCTCCTGCAGCTGCTGCTGGTGGCGGAATGCCATTAGCTCGTTTGACTGTATTAAATGGCCCAATTGCAGGTAAAGAATTAGAACTAACCAAAGCACTCATTACTTTAGGTAAACCGGGTACTCAAGTTGCGGTTATTTCACGTCGTCCTCAAGGCTATTTTCTGACTCATATTGAGAGTGATGGTGACGGAAAACGTTATCCTGTTGTTAATGGTGAAGCCATTGGTGCGAAAGCTTATCAATTAAAAGATAGCGATCTGATTGAGTTAGCGGGTATTAAAATGGAGTTCTCTACTAACTAAAAAGTTATAAATACAGGGTATGTTAATTACCCTGTTTTAACTTAACTATTTAGTAGTATGTGTAAACACACCATCCCAATCTTCTGATGGTGGCTCAATTATATAACTGTCAATACGATCAAGATAAACCTCATAAACTTTTCTATTAGCATAAGACTCTTTCAAAAAATTGAATTTACTTTTTGCTTGTTTACAATCTTGATTATGGGTAAGCACTCTCTTTTTACCCATCGTCACATTAAACTCAGGAGCTAATGTGAAAAAGTTCTTTATCTATTTCGGTCTAGGGCTCATTGTTGCAGCAACAGTCATTTCCATATACGTCTTTATCCCATCACAATTTGAAGTCTTTGATAACAGACTTCGAGACATGCTCTTCATTAATCGTGGCACCATTGAGCATACTGAACAGGTTGTAATTATCGATATTGATGAGCGTTCACTCAAAGAAATTGGGCAGTTTCCATGGAAACGTAACGATGTTGCTAAAATGGTTATTAATTTAAGTGAAGCTGGGGTTAGTGCCATTGGCTTCGATATCATGTTTCCAGAACCTGATAAATCATCTCCGCATCGTGTTATTTCTGAGCTTGGTATCGCAGATATCGTGCCCGAGGATAAACAAATTAACTATGATGAACTGTTGGCTGATGCAGTAGCGAAAACACCGACCATCCTTGCTTACACGTTTGATTTTGATGAGAAAGAAATTTATAAGAACAAAGAGGCGCCAAAAATCCCGGCAACCTTTATCAAAAGAAACAAGGGGGAACAAGAATATCTCCGAGAAGCTGATGGAGTCATCACCAATATTCCAATAATACAGAATGCCTCTCGTACGAGTGGTTTCATAAACGTCTGGCCTGATAGCGATGGCGTAATCCGCTCTGTCCCACTTGCAGTTACATATAATTCTAAAGTATACCCATCTCTTGCATTGGAACTTGTACGCATGGTGTCCCAAGAAAAAAGTATTACGGTCAATTATGATGAATTGGGAGTGACCTCAATTAGTCTTGCTGAACTCGATATACCAACTGATATACAAGGACAAATTGCAGTTAATTACAGAGGTCCGTCTTCTACCTTTGATTACATCTCAGCCGCAGATATCATCAAAGAAGACTTCGACCCAGCTGATATAAAAAACAAGATTGTACTTATTGGCACTTCAGCAGCGGGGCTTCTTGATTTAAGAAGCATGCCTTTTGATTCAATTTACCCGGGAGTGGAAGCACATGCGAATGTAATAGACAATATCATTGAGGGTGATTTTATTCATAGACCCGCTCTTGTCGCTGGTATTGATACAGTCCTCATTCTGCTTCTAGCAATTTTTATTGTCATGGCTATTGGCTACAGTAGCGCGTTAGTTTTCCCTTTTATCATTGCGATTACCGCATTTTTGCTGCTTTACTTCATTAACTATTTACTTTTTACTGAAGGGATTATTATTAGCATTTTCTATCCCCTCTTTACTTTGATCTTTGCTGCTTTAGCATCAATTATTACGGGCTATTTCTTTGAAACCAGGCAAAAAAATCTTATCAGAGGTAAGTTTGCTTCTAAAGTTTCTCCGCAAGTCATGGAAGACATCATCAAAAATGCCGCTAATGGCGAGGATGCTTTTATCGCCAAAGAACATGAAATTGCCGTTACATTCTCTGATGTTCGTAACTTCACTAATATTTCTGAAGCAGCGGGTGATGCGAATACATTGATTCAGTTTTTAAATCAATATATGGACGACATGACAAAAATCATCACAAAGTATGAAGGAACAGTCGATAAATTTATTGGTGATGCAATCATGTCATACTGGAATGCCCCTGCAGTTGTAAAAGACTACGTAGAGAAGTCAGTTGATGCAACACTGGACCAAATACATGCTGTCGCACCTCTAAATGTCATAGTTAAAGAAGATGAGCGTTTTACTAATATCTGCAAAATGTCAGAAAGGATGGGCGTTGAGCCAATTGAAATTGGCATAGGTATCAACATAGGTGTAGCAACAGTTGGCGAAATGGGTAGCAGTGGACGAAGTGACTACACGGTAATCGGCGACCCTATTAATTTGGGCGCACGCCTTGAAGCGCTATGTAAGTATTACAACTCCATGTGTAACATATCTAATCATGTCAAAGAAAAAATTCCACAAGATAAATATATTTTTCGGTTTCTGGATCTGGTTACTGTTAAAGGACAGTCTATTCCTGTTGAGATATGGCAAATAGTCGATTATGCAGATCTATCTAAGACCCAATGGGATACGCCACTCTATTTGGCACGAGCAGTTTCATATGATGTAGATGCTGCAGGTAATACGGCTATCTTGAGTTCTGATGGCGATACAAGTGGTGCGGTAGAAAAACAACGACTATTGGATGAGTTGGAATATTACAATAGTGGCATCAAGGCTTATAAAGAAGCAAGGTTTGAAGATGCATTAAAAATCTTCAGGGATATTCAGGACAACTGGCCTGACAAGACTAATAAAAATATCTACAACATCTATATTGAGCGATGTGAACACTATATTGAAGAGCCTCCTGGTGACGACTTTAATGGCGTCTTCGTACATAAAACAAAGGGTTAGTCATCCTTTTTTTCATACTCTTCTAGGGAATCAAAAATCGGAAAAACTTGATCTAGTCTTGCCAATTTCAAAACACTCATTGCGGCATCACTGACACCGACTAATCCAAATTGCAAAGACTGTTTTTTAGCTGTCTGATAACCTTCAACCAAACTAGCAACACCAGAGCTATCAATATAACTAACCTTACCAAGATCGATAAGTAGAGATTTATCTTTTTCTAATACACTAAGAATACTCTGTCTTGCATCCGGTGAGCATGACAAATCAACCTCACCTTCCAGTTCAATAATTGTGTATTTTTCCTTGTCCTCTGTATTGATATTCATATCTTAACTACTCTTTTTTTTAACTTATTTTTTTTATCATCTTAAGATAATTACCCTTCCCTTCCTCAAGATGGCCCATATCACATTCATCCATAATCTCATTAATAAAATGAGTGCCTAAACCTCCAGGACGTAAATCATCAAGATCACGTGGCTTAACTGAAGATAGATCAATTGGTTTGGCGTAATCTATTAATCTGAAATGAAGCTTCCCATCATTATTGAGCATTTCAAGCATGATTTCACCCTGTTCATCATCCTGATAGGCATGTTGAATAACATTCATACAGGCTTCATTTACGGCAAGTACTAATCTATCAGATAGTTCGGTACAGCAACCCACTACTTCAGCTGTTCTTTTAACCAACGCGCGAATTAAACATAAGCGTTCTGCTTTAGCAGGGAATCGAATTTCGAATAATGTCTCGGTACTCATTTTGGGCAGCACTCTATAATCATAAGTGTAATATCATCATGTTGGTCAATACTCGGATGTTGAATCTTTGCAACAATATCTTCCAAACGTTTTGAGGCAGTAACCTTGGAAGTATCTTCAATCAGTTTAATCAATCCACCAACATCTAAAAGTTTTTTATCTTCATCCATACTTTCAGTTACGCCATCAGTGAAGAGATAAAGCGCTCCTCCCTGAAGGCAAATAGTAGAAACAGGAAACTCTGTGCCGGGAAGAATCCCAAGAGGTGGAGCACTCGCTTCTAACTCTTCAAACTCACCTGAGTTGTGATGAAATAAAGGCGGTTGATGACCTGCATTGGAAAAATGAATCGTACAATTACTCGTATCAATAAAGCCAGATACAATAGTAACAAACATTCCATGCGAAACCGTTTCACAAATTTCATCATTAACTCTGGCAAGCAATTCACCAGGGTCATTAATATTCTTTGCTAGATGATGCAATAAACTACTGGCTTTTGCCATTAACATTGCGGCATTCATTCCTTTGCCAGAAACATCAGCTAAATTGAAATAAATTAAACCATCATCGCGTTTAAAAAAATCATAGAAATCACCCGAAACTTCTAAAGCAGGCACATTCATACCATTAACAGGAAAATTCGTTGCATCTGAGTCAGATGGCAACAAATCAAGTTGGATTTCTCTAGCTAGTTCAAGCTCTTTACGCATGCGTTCTTGTTCAACTAAAGAATCTGCCATGCGCGCATTGTGAATTGCTAGTGCAGCATAAGAAGCGAGTGTAGATGACAGTTGCTTATCTTGTTCATCAAATAATTCATTGTTCTTTTTATTTAATAACTCAAGCGCACCAATGCATTCGTTGTTAACCACTAACGGCGAGCAAAGAATAGATCGCGTTTGAAATCCAGTACCCATATCCACAGTATTCGCAAAATCTTTATCATTTAAGACATCGCTAATCATCTGACAAGTACGCAATTTAACTGTTTTACCAACAATCCCCTGACCGGCAGATAGCCTAAGTCCAGAAATATCAACTGGGCCGGCACATTCAACGCAAATTAGTTCATTTGTATTACTTTCTAATAAGAATATTGATGCCGCTTCAGCATTCATATATTCCATAAATTGTTCAATTGCATTTCTCAAAGTCTGGGAAATATCAAGGCTACTCGAAAATCCTCGTGCAATCTCTGCAATTAACTCAAGTTGTTCTTCAAGTGTATGAGACTCATGCCGATGAAAAAGATCAAATACATTATGACTAGCCATCAAGATATCCTTCTCAAACATTCAAGATAATTATTTTCATCCGGCATCGCATTATTCCGTTGTGCTTCCCACAAACTTTGACCCAAGCATTCCATCATTTTATGTTCTGCATCATGCACAGAAACTGAGTTAGTCATTAATTTTTTAAAAACAGAATTAATACCACTTGGTCTGTCTGAATTAACTTGCTCTTTTAATGCGATATGCATTCCCATGTGTAAAAAAGGATTAGTCTGATTTTGCTCAGGTTTAAAATCACTTTGTGAAGAAGCTTCTTTATCATTCAAATAATGATGGTATTCAGGGTGCTCTAATATTACGTCTGAAATTATAGCTTCGATAGGCTCCAACGGAAGATTGTTATTATGTTTACTCCATACCTGGAAGAAGTAATCTCGAGCTTCGTTTCTATCCTGTACGAACATAGTAGCAATCAATTATAAATTTAGGAGTATTCCACATATTCATATTTTACGCTTGATTATCAATGTTTTACATGTTTTTTACGCTCTTTCCACTCACAATCATCAAAGATTAAGCAACTATCGCATTTAGGACTACGTGCAATACAGGTATATCGACCGTGTAAAATAAGCCAATGATGTGCATCTCTTTTGAATTCGTCAGGAACAAATTTTAATAGTTTTTTCTCAACTTCAATCACATTTTTACCTGGTGCAATACCAGTACGATTTGAAACGCGAAAGATATGTGTATCTACAGCAATCGTCGGCTCACCAAATGCCGTATTTAATATAACATTTGCAGTTTTCCTTCCTACGCCAGGTAGGCTTTCAAGTGCTTCTCTATCTTGAGGGACATCACCTTGGTATTTTTCGTTTAATATTCGACAAGTTTCGATAATATTTTTAGCTTTATTATTGTAAAGACCAATCGTTTTAACATACGACTTCAATTTCACTAGTCCAAGAGAAAATATAGCCTCAGGTGTATTAGCAACAGCATAAAGTTTTTTTGTTGCCTTGTTTACACCTACATCTGTCGCTTGCGCTGAAAGTATAACGGCTATCAATAGCTCAAAAGGTGTTTGATAAACCAATTCTGTAGTAGGCGAAGGGTTCTGTTCACGTAAGGCACTAAAGATACGTGTTCGTTTTTCTTTATTCAATGATGTGAAATTCTCAACTTAAGAAGTTAGTTTTTTTCTATTAAAGAAATTAATCGCTGCAAATATAAAACCAGAAAGAAAAAAGAAACCGGCAGGCGAATTAAAAAGTGAAATTCTACTTAATGACTCCTGTAAAAAACCAAGTGCTATAAAAAATATTAAAATAGCGGTTCCTGTTTTAAATAACCGTTTCAATACTGATTTAAAATCCGACATTGTTAAAATTGATTCACTTACAGATAAAACTAAACTATTAATAAGTAACAATGGTAAAAACAAACTGATTTTTTCTAAAAGAGAATAATCTTCAACATTAAGCAGCATTCTCATTATTAATATCCAAGAGGCACTAATAATCAAGACGATAACTGTATGTTGTTGTGGATAAACAAATAGTTTTCGTGAAAAAAAGATAATGGGTGAAAGTAATAGTATAAAGCTAAAAACAATCAAACCTAATTTTAAACCAATTAGTAATGAAGTAACGCTTAGAAAAAAGGGCGAAAAAACCAGAAGCCCTTTCAGAATATCAGCATCTTGAAACTTTTGAATCATACAAAATGACCCATATAAAATATTAAAACATATTCTATTTTATTTGTTAGCACTACGCACCTGCAAAAAGCACTTACTGACAGCAATACTTTTATATTAGAAGTTAAACCCTTTTTTCTGCAATAATAGACATTTAAATGGCCTATTATCAAATATGAAACTAGTTACATTCAGTTATAACAACAATATATCCGTCGGTACCGTCATCGATAATAAAATTTATCCTGCCTCTGAAAAATATGATGGCGAAAACGGCATGATCCGATTCTTAGAAGCAGGTGAATCTGCAATTAATGAGTTAAAAAGCTTACCAAGTAATGAGCCGTCATTACTCTCTCTTGATGATGTACAAATCTTGGCGCCAATAGCGAAGCCCGATAAATTCTTTGGTGTGGCTCTAAATTATGCAGACCACATACAAGAAACAGGACTTGACCAACCTGAGTACCCTACTTTATTTAATAAACAGAATAGTTGTGTCATAGGTCTTGATGATGCTATTCATAGACCTAAGGTTTCTGAAAAACTAGATTATGAAGGTGAATTAGGTGTAGTTATAGGTAAGCGATGTCGTAATATCAATCGCGAAGAAGCAGCGAGTGTTATTGCCGGTTATACTATTGTTAATGATGTTAGCATTCGTGATTGGCAAATGCGTTCTCATACATGGACACTAGGTAAATCTTTCGATACACATGGCCCTATTGGCCCATGGATTGTTACTCCAGATGAAATTGGCGATCCTCATAACCTCAATATAAAAACTTGGGTGAATGAAGATTTAAGACAAGACTTCAGTACCAAACACTTAGTATTCGATTGTTATTATCTCGTTGAATATTTATCGCAAGTTATGACGCTTGAACCGGGCGATATTATAGCGACCGGCACCAGTAGTGGCGTCGGCGTTAAAATGAAACCACGTGGCTATATGAAACCGGGCGATGAAGTAAGAATTGAAATCGAAAATATTGGCGTACTTAGAAATCCTGTTATTGAAGAACCGGAATCAAATAAATTCATACAATAATAAAGAGCTTCGCCTAAAGCGCCTAATGTTGGTGCACGAGCAGGGCTTTTGTTTTCTGGCTAGGCAAAATCGCACGGAAAGAGGGAGTTTATAAATATAAATGACCGATTGAGTAGAGCCTGCCCCTCAATTAAAAATATATTTCGGGTACGATTTTACCAGCAGTAGGCGCTTTAGGCGACAACGCCAGAGGACAAAAGAACAATCGTGCTAAGCTCTTTTAAGAATAAGCTAGATCACCTGCGTCTATTTTCTCCAACAAACTTTGCATATAGTCAAAACGATGGAGTGCATCATCCATTTCTAATAAAGCCTGTTTAGCCGACATCTCAAACGGTAATAATTCAGCTAATCGCTCACTGACCCAATTTGCTTCTGCAAAGCGTTCTGATTTTTCAAGAAAAGGTAATTCATATCGGCTTCCTATTTCTTTCAGCAAATCTGAAAAATTCTGATAGGCATCAGGCATCGTAATATCCGTTTCATCTAACCAAATAATCTCACCGACAGACAAATTATCTTCCTGAATTTCGAAGCTATCTACTTTGAAACGACGTTCTCCTTGAACTGTAATTCCAAGCAAACCATCGTCCATTTGATCCCAATCTATAATTTTGACGTAAGTGCCCATCGGAAAAAATTCAGCCGCTTCTCCTGCTTCTTCACCTTCTTTAATCAAACATATACCAAAACCCACATTCTGACGTAAGCATTCACTGACCATATCAATATAGCGGGGTTCAAATAAGCGAAGTTGAATCTCCCCTTCAGGAAAAATTACCGTATTCAAAGGAAATAGTGGAATGCTCATTGGTTAGCTCAATGCTTCAATTAATTTTTTATGAATTCCACCAAAACCACCATTACTCATAATCACTATTTGATCACCTGTTTCATGTTGTTCAGAAATAAAACTAACAATCTTTTCTATATCTTTAAAGACTAGACAGCGTTCACCAAGTTCAGCCATATGTTTGGCAATATCCCAATCGACATTGTCCGCCTGAAAGAGCAATATTTGATCAGCTTTTTCAAAAGAAGCAGCCAAGGTTTCAGAATGAATCCCCATACGCATAGTATTAGACCTTGGTTCCATTACCGCAATAATACGTGCATTTCCTGCATGTTGGCGAAGAGCTTCAAGTGTTTTAGAAATTGCTGTTGGGTGATGTGCGAAGTCATCATAGATTCGGCTACCATTAGCATCGAAAATACACTCTAAACGACGCTTAACTGACTTAAATTCCGATAAAGCATCACAAGCCTTACTTACTGCGATACCGACATGCTCAGCAGCAATTATCGCCGCTAACGCGTTATTTGCATTATATTCTCCAATTAGAGGCCAACTGACTTCACCTAACTCTTTTCCATCATGAGCAATTTTAAATTGGCTAAAATCCACATTTGGAGAAATAATTGACCAGTTAGCACTAACTTCGCCGAAAGTTACTGTAGATGACCAACAACCCATTTCTAGCACATTTCTTATCTCAACATCATCTATCGGATATATAACCCTGGCTTGCTCTGGCAAGATTCGTAACAAATGATGAAATTCGCGTCTTATAGCAGCAATATCGTGAAATATATCGGCATGATCGAACTCAATATTGTTAATAATTAATGTTTTAGGATGATAATGGACAAATTTCGAGCGTTTATCAGAAAAAGCCGTATCATATTCATCGGCTTCAATAACAAAATAGTCAGAATCAGTGTAACGTGCTGATATTCCAAAGTTTTCTGCTACACCACCAATTAAAAACCCTGGGTTTAATCCGGCATATTCCAGTATCCAGCTTAAAATCGTTGTTGTGGTTGTTTTTCCATGTGTGCCAGACACGGCCAACACATGTTTATTCTGTAAAACTCCTTTGTATAGCCATTCTGGCCCAGACGTAAAAGGTATCTGCTCATTCAATACATATTCAAGAGCAGGATTACCGCGTGAGATTGTATTTCCTACTATCACTAAATCGGGTGCTGGTTCTAGATGATCTGGCTTATAACCTTGCATTAAGGTTATCCCCTGTTGCTCAAGTTGCTCACTCATTGGCGGGTAAACATTTTGATCTGATCCCGTCACCTTATGACCAAAGGCTTGCGCAATCTGAGCAAGACCACCCATAAATGTTCCGCAAATTCCTAAAATGTGAATATGCACTATTTGATCTCCAACGGTAGGATAGCTGAGGTAAAGTTAAAGATTACCCAAATATAAGTAATAGCTAAAAATAGGGCTATGGCAAAATTGATTTCAAGAGCATGCCGCAAAATATGCGACATAATGGCAATATTCCAACACGCTAACGCGGCAAGCAACAATAAACCTAAACTTTTAGCCGTGCTCGAATCAATATCGTTAAGTTCACCAACACCAATTAGAATATATACCGGAAAAGCAATGACACTAATGATAATTCCGGTACCGACCAAAGCAGTGACCGTTTGAGTCCAACGTGATGACTTACCTGCCGTTTGTAACAAAGCCAAAGAAAAAATCATGATAAGAACAACTTCAACAACACCTGCCAGAATAGCATTCTCAACAGGCTGAGATAAACTTGCTAACAAGATCGATAAGGATCCATATATAACAGCACACAGTGTTAACAAATTTCTTGATTCAGGAATGTCTTGTGGTCGTTTAATTAAACGACAGATATCAAAAAATGCCAAAAAGAGTGCTTTGACTGTAGCTAACATTGATTTTTGAAACCCTTAATAATTAATGCAGAGAATAAATAATCCCTTTCACTACATATTACCGTATATCTAAAATACTTTACGATTATTCTTGACTGAGCGAACAAGTAATTTATGTATTACTCGAAAATACTTTAGGCAGAAGCTTTTCAATTTCAACTTAAATTTACTTAATAAAATTTGAAATAATTTATAACTAATATTTATATCTGTTAGGTATTTTTAACTCCACAGCTTGAACAAAAATTATCATCCGTAGTTATTTCCCTATCACAACCTTGACAATTGCGATGATTAGCGTGGACTTGTTCAACGCCACAGTGAGGACAATAACCGTATTCATCAGAAAATTTATTCATACAATTTAAACAGGCATGTGTTTTATTAACAATTTGGGCAATTTTGACAGAGATGGTGCCCGTTAACATGGCAAATATAGTGATCCCAGTCACCATCAAAATAGAAGCAATGATCTTTCCGCCCGTAGAAACAGGCACGATATCACCGTAACCCACCGTCGTCATTGTAACCAGACTCCACCAACTTCCAATAAATGCATTTGGAATGGTTTCAGGTTCTATTGCATGAATAATGTTTCCGGAAATTGCGATAACAATGAGTATCGTAATTGCAACAACTACCATAATCTCAATTGTGTCTTGAAGAGATGAAAGGAACAGATGTAACGCTTTGAGGTAACGAATAAGTTTTAATAAACGTAACACTCTGAGTAAGCGAATTGCCAAGGTAGCATCGCCCATTAACAATAAAGGTAACCATGTAAGTAAATCGATTAGACCATAGAAACTAAATATATAAGCGATAGGCTTTCGTGCAACAGCAACACGTAATATGTACTCTACTGCGAAGGCATAAGTAATAATTAACTCTGCCAACTCAATATAGCTTCTTGTAGAAGAAGAAATGTCGCCCAAGGTTCCGACCATAGACAATATGACCGTCAAAACAATAACGAATATTCCCAACAGATTTACATTTCGCCCCAAGCGACTTTCTAAATCAAACAAAGCCATATTTAAATATCGCTTAACCGGATTTTCTATAAATGCCTTGTATTGTTGTCTTTCAGATAAATGCACCGCTTTCAGAACCTTTTGGAATATCCATCGATTAGAATAAATAGCGGCAATTTTTGGTATTTCTAAAGCGAAAAATCGAACTGGGAAAACTAAGTTAACTACTTCGGGAATTCTTATTTACAAGCGACTTCTAAAAAACTCATAATCATATTGTTTTAATAATGTAAATTTTTTATTTTTTTCTAACAAATAAGTCGCTGGCAAGTTTATACCATTAAACATATTTGCCTTTACTTGCATGTAAGCACCAACGTTTTCAAATACAATTCGACTCCCTATTTCAAGTGAAGAATCAAAATAATAATCACCAAACAAATCACCACTCAAACAACTGCACCCAGTTAAACGATACTCATAATCACCTTTGTCACTAGCATCTAAAACTCTCGGTTGATATTGATATTCGAACACTTCAGGTAAATGATTGATAGCTGTATCTAATACAGCAACTTGTTTTCCATCACTAACAAAATGATCAATTACTGTCGCGATCAAATATCCCGCATGACCTGTAATTGCTTTGCCTGGTTCAAAATAAACATCAACAGCATAAGTATCTTGTAACCATTTGATAATATCGATTAACGGACCTAGTTCGGACTTATCATTTAATAAATACCCACCACCAAGATTAATCCAGTTCAAGTTTAGATCGTTCACAGAAATAGCAGTCATCATTTTTTTTACACTTTGATTCAACTCATCAAAGTTAACTGACTCACAATTATTATGAAGATGCAGTCCTTCAATAAATTGCCAATCAATTTTTATTTTTTTATTTACAATATCATTTAATGAAACACCTAACTTTGAATAACGCCGACATGGATCGTATCTTTCATCTTTAACAAAAGAAATTTCAGGATTAATTCGGATACCGCAACTTGCCACCTTATTAACTTTTTCAGAATATGTGTTTGCTTGTGTATATGAATTCAAAGTAACGTAGTCAGTTAACTCAAGAATCTTATCCAATTCATCTTCTCTATAGCCAGGAGTTGTAATATGAATCGTTTGTGACTCATCGAGAATTTCCTTGGCTAATAACACTTCATATAAAGAACTACACGAAAAACCATCAACATAAGGTTTTATCATTTCCAATAAACCCGAAACATTTGCAGATTTAATTGAATAAAGTGGAAAACAGCCTGTTCTTTCTTTTATATCAACTAATAATTCAAGCACCTCGATAATTCTATCTTGATCATAGACATAAGCTGGCGTGATTAAATCAGTGTTATTGAAAATTGAATCTTTCATGTTATTGTTGTTCTTATTAGAGTTATTAAATTAATTAAAAGAGAGCGAACAAATGAGTTACAAAAAATACTACTGCCTGATTCCCCTACTTTGCCTTTTGAGTTTGCATGTTAATGCGGAAGAATACAAAACTGGCGATATGTCACAAGAAGAATATCAAAAAATCAGAGAGGCATCAGTTGAGCATAATGAATGTATGGATGAATTTGCTATCTCTCAGCTTGAAGTTCAATCGGACCCTCGCGTCATTACAGATCATGCCATGAAAAAATGCGCACCAATACTTGATGATCTTTATAACTTTTTACTAACAGGTGGTTATGCACCTGAAGCAATGAGTCGTTTTGTTAGTAGTATTAGTAACAAAGGGGCAAATAAAATATTGCCCAAACTGATGATGTATATGGCGCAAAAAAATCAGTAACGTGTCGCTATCAATAATCTAATTTCGGATATTACCAAAACCGGGGATGATAAAAGGGGCAAATTGTTTTAACGCTTGTTCATAGACATTGCGTTTAAAAGAAACGACTTCGTCTACTGGGTGCCAAAAATCCACCCATTTCCAAATATCAAATTCAGGCTTCGGTGAGTGAGACAGATCGACACAACTTTCATCGACAACCAATTTAAGCAAATACCATATTTGCTTTTGGCCTATACATAAAGGATGGGTGTTGTGACGGATAAAACGTTTCGGTAACCAGTAGCGAAGCCAATCATCGGTAGATCCGATAATTTCAACATGCTCCTCATTCAATCCGGTTTCTTCTTTTAATTCACGGTACATTGCTGATTCGGAAGATTCGTGTTTTTTTATCCCTCCTTGCGGAAACTGCCACGCATCGGCACCCAACCGGCGGCACCAAAAGACCTGCCCGTCGTCATTCGTCAATATGATTCCAACGTTAGCTCGGAAGCCTTCTGAATCAATCATGATTAAATTACCCGATATAATTTCATGGCTTAATTCTCCAATAATAGAACAAAACAAGCAATTCATTTGCCTTATTTGAAATAACTTCTAAACTAGCCGCTTTTATTAAATTGCTTAATATTCAATAACATGAAACTCGCTATATTTGATCTTGATAATACTTTAATCGCAGGAGACAGTGACTGCCTTTGGGGTGAATTCCTCAGTGAACAGGGCTATGTGGATTCCGAAGCATATCAGGCCGGTCACGAAAGGTTCTATCAGGAATATGTCGAAGGAACGATGGATATTCATGAGTTTCTGCAGTTTCAGCTAAAAGTGCTAGCCGATAATGATCGAAAAATTCTTGAGGAATGGCGCAAGAGTTATATTGAAAAAAAGATTAACCCCTTAATGTTACCTAAAGCGATCGAGCTTATTGACGATCATCGCCAACAAGGACATGAGTTATTAATCATCACAGCAACCAATCGCTTTATCACCGAACCAATCGCAAAAGAATTTAATATCGATAATTTAATTGCCTGCGAACCAGAATTAATTGATGGTCAATATACTGGTAAAGTTGCAGGAACACCCTCTTACGCAGAAGGCAAAGTAACAAGATTAAATGAATGGTTAGAGAACCATGAACAAGTCGAAGAATCCTGGTTTTACAGTGATTCACACAACGACATCCCACTTTTAAAAGAAGTTGAGCATGCAATAGCAGTTGATGGTGATGAGACTTTAATAACAGAAGCAAAAAAACAAAATTGGTCTATTATTAGTTTAAGATAATTGTTTTATACTGCTGACAATTCAAAGCGCAAATTATAAAAAATATTATAATATCTTTTCTATGCAATACTTGAAGGCATTTCTTGCGGGGTTCTTTTTTATCGTTGTCTTTGGGCTATGTATTCAGCTTGCATTCATGTTTCTGGCAATGGGCTATGCCGCGCTTGTAAAAGCATTTCCCTGGGTTCTACCATTCGGCGGGTATGTATCTTACCTCGTTGGTATTGTCGTGTATTTTTTGCTAATGGCAACCGGAGGTATTTTGACGGCAAACATTGCGAAGAAGAATATAATTGTAATGTGCTTTCTTGTCGGATTATCAAGCACGGGCTTATCCGCGCTTTCATTACAAAATTTCAGTGAATATACAGTCTTCATTATTCTTTTTGTTGTTTCAGGAATTCTATTTACCGTCACCGGTGGTAGCTACATGAAGAAGGTACAATAATAATTGTAGCCGATTGCAAAATTTACCTTTCTGTCTTGCCATCAACCGAAACAAATACTAAACAAATTAAGTTTTACAGATCTAGCACCAATAAAAAAAGCCCTTAGCTATTCCTAGCTAAGGGCTTTGTATTTTATAAAACTTTTTAAACTTAAAGAATCTTCGCTACTGCATCTCTTTCTTCTTCAAGTTCTTCCTGAGTCGCATCCATCTTAGATTGACTAAACTCATCAATTTCCAAACCTTGCACAATAGAATAATCACCATCTTTACAGGTCACAGGAAATGAATACATCAATCCTTCTGGAATACCATAACTGCCATCACTTGGAACACCCATACTGACCCAATCATCACTAGGCGTACCTAATGCCCAATCACGTATATGGTCAATGGCGCCACTCGCTGCTGAAGCCGCACTGGAAGCTCCACGTGCCGCAATAATTTCAGCACCGCGTTTTGCTACGCGAGGAATGTAGTCTTCTTTATACCAATCTAAATCAAGCAGATCTTTGGCAGCTTTACCACCAACCGTTGTATTAGAGATATCAGGATATTGTGTTGTGGAATGATTGCCCCAAATCGTCATCTTTTTAATTTCACTAACCGCTGAGTTAGTTTTTGACGATAATTGTGCCAATGCACGATTATGGTCAAGACGCGTCATAGCAGTAAAATTTCTTGGGTTTAGATCGGGAGCACTCAACATTGCAGTATGTGCATTAGTATTAGCAGGATTACCAACAACCAGAACTTTAACGTCTCGGTTAGCATTATCATTTAATGCTTGGCCTTGTACTTTAAAGATACCGCCGTTAGCTTCTAACAAATCGCTACGCTCCATACCTGGTCCACGTGGTTTTGCACCAACCAACAAAGCATAATCCGCATCTTTAAATGCAACATTGGCATCATCTGTTAAAACAAACCCAGCGGCTAATGGAAATGCACAATCTTCAATTTCCATAACAACGCCTTCTAACGCTTTCATTGCCGGTGTAACTTCAAGCAATTGTAAAATAACAGGTTGATCCGGCCCCAACATCTGACCAGAAGCGATACGAAACAGTAAAGAATAACCAATCTGTCCAGCAGCACCTGTAACAGCAACTCTAACGGGAGTTTTCATTCATTTTTCCTCTAACTAAATTTTTAATTAACTACGTTTATCTATTGGTACATAATCACGCTTTTCAGAACCAGTATAAAGCTGTCTAGGACGGCCGATTCTGAATTCAGGATCTTCCATCATCTCTAGCCATTGTGCTATCCAACCCACTGATCTCGCTAATGCAAACATAACGGTATACATCGAGGTAGGAATACGTAGTGCTTTAAGAATAATGCCTGAGTAGAAATCAACATTAGGATAAAGTTTACGTTCGATGAAATAATCATCTTTTAATGCAATTTGTTCCAGTTCCATTGCAATTTCAAACATCTCTTTATCAACAACTTCGTCACCTAATTCTTCCAGTAACTCATGGCAAACCTTACGAATGATTGTTGCGCGTGGATCGTGGTTTTTGTATACACGATGTCCAAAGCCCATCAATCTGAATGGATCTGATTTGTCTTTAGCTTTTTCAATAAATTTTGGAATATTTTCCGGCTTTTCAATTTCTGCCAACATTTTCAATACCGCTTCATTAGCACCACCATGCGCTGGTCCCCAAAGTGTGACAATACCTGCAGCAATACAAGCAAATGGGTTAGCTTCAGCACTACCCGCTAATCTAACAGTTGATGTAGACGCATTTTGTTCATGATCAGCATGTAAAATCAGCATCATGTTTAATGCTTTAACTGCAATTGCAGGTGGATTGTAGTCACGCATAGGCACAGAAAACATCATGTTCAAGAAGTTTTCGACATAACCCAAATCGTCACGTGAATAGACAAACGGATGACCGACAGAATGTTTATAACAATGTGCTGCTAATATAGGCATTTTTGCAATAACGCGTATTGCCGTAAGCTCGCGATCAACAGGATCATTAATATCCATCGCTTCATGATAGTAAGAAGAGAGTGCACCAGTCACACCAATCAACATCGACATTGGATGAGCATCATAAAGATAACCGGTATAAAAACGTTCCAGATGCTCATGCACCATATTGCGCGAATTCAGATTCTGACGAAACCCTTCAAATTGTGTTGCAGTTGGAAGTTCTCCGTATAACAACAAATAACAGACTTCCAAATAAGAGCTTTGTTGTGCTAATTGATCGATAGGATATCCGCGATGCAGAAGAACACCCTTCTCTCCATCCAGATAGGTAATAGAGCTTCTGCAGGCAGCCGTTGTCATAAAACCAGGATCGTATGTAAACATGTTCAACTCTTTATAGAGCGACTTCATCTCAATTACAGGAGCGCCATAGACTCCATCAATAATTGGACATTCGATCGATTTTCCAGTGCGATTATCGGTCATTGTGACTGTATCAGCCATAAAATTCTCCCTTACTTATATCTTATATTTATTAGTTATATTCAAAAATTGTGCAAGGATACAGAACTTTATGGCAATGCAGCAAGAGAAGTTATTTATTATACGGCCTAAATTGTGCATATAAAGTCTTCAGATATGCCAAAAATGGTCTAAAGTTATAGGAATTATATTCAGGAAATCTTATAGTTAGAGATGATACTTATTTTAAAAAGAGTAGTTATTTTTATTCTGTCACATTTCTTTCAATTTTTTTAACTGTCATCGATAAAGTCGTGAAAAAAACAATAATTAAAGGAATAATCCATGAAAAATAAGGTGCCATCTTACTTATATAGCGGTAATGCTTGGTTTGTAGAGGAATTATACGAAACTTATCTCGCTAATCCTGAGAGTGTCGATCAAGAGTGGCGTGATTATTTTGATTCTATGCAAAATGATGCGTCTGCAAAAGATGTTGCCCATACTCCAATTCAACAATCTTATGCCAATGCGGCAAAACACAGTCTGCACAAAAAATTGACACCAGCTACACCAGCTGCTGATGCGGTTTCGCACCAGAAACAAACTGCTGTTTTACAGTTGATTAATGCGCATCGATTTAATGGTCATCGCCAAAGCGACCTTGATCCACTAAAACAATATCAACGACCTAATACACCTGAACTTGATCCCGCTTTTCATGGTTTGACTGAAGAAGATATGGATAAAACCTTTAATACAGGATCATTATTTGCTTCAGATGAAATTACATTACGTGAAATCATCCATATTATTAAAACAACCTATTGTGGTTCTATTGGTGCGGAGTATATGCATATCAATGAAACCGAACAAAAACGTTGGATACAAAAACGCCTTGAAGAACCTCTAGCTACACCAAATTTCGATAAAGAACAACGAATACGAATTCTGGATCGGGTTATTGATGCAAATGCACTGGAAGAATATCTGCATACAAAATATGTTGGTCAAAAACGCTTTTCAATTGAAGGAGGTGAATCACTCATCCCATTACTGGATGAAATAATTCAGTCCGGTGGTGAACAGCATATTGAAGAAATGGTTATTGGCATGGCACATCGTGGCCGTTTGAACGTACTGGTAAATGCAATTGGAAAAAAACCAAGTGAATTATTCGATGAATTTGAAGGCAAAACATTAGACTCAATAAAGGGTTCTGGTGATGTGAAATATCACATGGGTTACTCATCAGACATTAGTACACCTGGCGGCAGTGTTCACCTGACCTTATCCTTTAATCCTTCACATTTGGAAATTATCAATCCCGTCGTTGAAGGATCAGTGAGAGCACGACAGGACAGACGTAACGATTATGCTCATAATCAAGCATTACCTATCTTGATACATGGTGATGCTGCTTTTGCCGGTCAAGGCGTCATCATGGAAACCTTTAACCTTTCGCAAACTCGAGGTTATACCACGGGTGGAACAGTTCATATTATTATTAATAACCAAATTGGTTTTACCACTAGTGATCCGCTAGATTCGCGCTCATCACTTTACTGTACTGATGTTGCGAAGATGGTTCAGGCACCGATCTTTCATGTAAACGGTGATGACCCGGAAGCAGTCGTATTTGTAACCAAGATCGCTCTTGACTATAGAATGGAATTTAATAAAGACGTCGTCATCGATATGGTGTGTTATCGAAAACATGGGCACAGCGAAGCAGATGATCCCATGTCGACACAACCGATCATGTATCAACATGTTCGTAAACATCCCGGCGTACGTAAATTACATACAGACAAATTGATTGCTGAAGGTATTATTACTCAGGAAGAAGCAGATGCCATCGCCCAAAACTACATTAACTCATTAGAAAGTAATGAAGGGGTTGCCGGTACCCATACTGAACATGCAAACCCAAAATACCTGCTCAATTTTACGCGTTTTATTGGAACAGAATGGGATGATCCTGTTGATACGGCGATTACAAAAGATGCCGTTGAAAAATTATCCGCATCAATTACAAACATTCCGGAGGATTTCAAATTAAGTCCTGCGGTAAATAAGATAATTGAAAATCGGGGAAAAATGGGTAAAGGCGAAATTCTCATGGATTGGGGATATGCGGAAACGATGGCTTATGCATCCTTAATTGACGAAGGTTACCCGATTCGTATATCTGGCCAAGATAGTGGTCGAGGCACATTCTTCCATAGACATGCCATTATTCATAATATGGAAGATGGTCGGACTCACCTGCCCTTGCAACATATAAAAGATGGTCAACCCAACTTCTTAGTGATTAATTCAACACTATCAGAAGAAGCCGTACTTGCTTATGAATACGGTTATAGTAGTGCAGAACCAAATGCATTGGTTCTTTGGGAAGCTCAGTTTGGTGATTTTGCCAATGGCGCACAGGTTGTATTTGATCAATTTATCAGCTCCTGTGAAGCAAAATGGGAACGCTTTTGTGGCTTAACCGTATTCTTACCACACAGTTATGATGGCCAAGGGCCAGAACATTCGTCAGCAAGACTTGAACGATATTTGCAACTTTGTGCAGAAAAAAACATGCAGGTATGTTTTCCAAGTACGCCGGCACAAATGTTTCATATGTTAAGACGACAAGTAATACGCCCTTATCGAAAACCATTAATCGTAATGAGCCCAAAAAGTTTATTACGAAGAAAGCTATCCGTTTCACCTATCGAAGATTTAATTAATGGAAACTTTCAAACAGTCATTGATGAAATCGATGAGCTGGATAAAGATCAAATCACACGTTTATTATTTTGTAGTGGTAAGGTCTATTTTGATTTATTGGAACAAAGACGTGAAAGCGGTATTACCAATATTGCTATTACCCGTATCGAACAGCTGTATCCGTTTCCAAGAGATGAAGTAAAAGAAATTATTAATTCATACCCTAATCTTAAAGAAGTAGTTTGGGTACAGGAAGAACCTAAAAATCAGGGAAGCTGGTATTATATGCAATCAAGAGGAACCATGATTGGATGTTTAAAAGATCAGCATACCTTTGGTTATGCTGGACGATTCTATTCAGCTTCACCGGCAACAGGCTTAATGCCTGTTCATCTTGCTCAACAAAAAGAATTGGTATCTGATGCCTTACAGATTGATAAACTTGAAGTAACAACACATAAAAATGTTAACGAAGTATTGCGAAGATAATTTAAGGAGAAAATCGTGCTGATTGAAGTCAAAGTTCCCGTATTAGCAGAGTCAGTCGCTGAAGCAACATTAATGACCTGGCAAAAACGTGCCGGAGAACAAGTGAAACGCGGCGATAATTTGATTGACATAGAAACAGATAAAGTCACTCTTGAAGTATCCGCTTTGAATGACGGAGTGATTACTGAAATAATAAAAGACGACGGTGAAACAGTCCTTAGTGACGAAATAATTGCGCGTATTGATACTGAGGCAAAGGCTGGTGCTGCTGCGCCCGTTGAAACTAATTCAGAACCGAAACAACAATCCCTACCTGAAATGGATGCGAATGCTGAAGAGTTATCTGAAACGGATTTACCAAAATTAAGCCCTGCCGTTAGAAACCTCATGGAAGAACATAAGCTAAGCACAACTGATATCTCTACTACAGCAGAACGGATTACAAAAGAAGATGTGCTCCGCCATATTGGTGATGAAAATAAGGAAGTTGCCGCTTCACCAGCACCAAAAACTATAGCGTCTGCGCCTCCTGCTGAAGCACCAGCACCCGCACCTACTCCAGTACCTGTTCCTGTAGAGAAAGTTGAAACAAAAAGCGCGCCTAAACAGGAAACAAGCGTACCTGTTTTGACAAGTAGTACCGGTGACCGTCCAGAAGAAAAGGTACCGATGACACGTTTAAGAAAACGCGTTGCAGAAAGATTACTTGGTGCTCAACAAGAGAATGCAATATTAACAACATTCAATGAAGTAAACATGCAACCGGTTATGGATATTCGTAATCGTTATAAAGATGAATTTGAAAAAACACACGGCGTTAAGCTGGGTTTCATGTCTTTCTTTACACGTGTCGTCATTGAAGCATTGAAAAAGTTTCCTGTGATTAATGCCTCAGTTGATGGTGACAACATTATTTATCATGGTTATTTTGATATTGGTATTGCTGTAAGTTCTCCCCGCGGCTTAGTCGTACCAATAGTTCGTGATGGCGATGCACTTTCTTTAGCTGAGATCGAAACTAAAATTAGAGAATATGGCGCAAAAGCTAAAGAGGGAAAACTAGCCATAGAAGATTTAACAGGCGGTACCTTCACTATCACTAATGGCGGTGTATTTGGTTCACTCTTATCAACACCAATAATTAATCCACCACAAAGTGCAATACTTGGTATGCATTCTATTCAACAACGGCCGGTTGCTGAAAACGGCGAAGTTGTTATAAGACCCATGATGTATACCGCCTTGTCTTATGACCACCGTATTATAGATGGTAGTGATGCAGTGCGATTTCTCGTATCGATTAAACAACAACTTGAAGACCCTGCACGTCTTCTTTTACAACTTTGAAATAACAACAATAAAGAGTAGAGAATAAAAAATGAAAAGATATGATGTTGTTGTTATTGGTGCTGGACCTGGAGGCTATGTCGCAGCTATTCGTTGTGCGCAATTAGGATTAAGCACGGCTTGTGTAGAAGGCTGGATTAATGATGATGATAAACCGGCTCTCGGTGGCACATGTTTAAATGTGGGTTGTATTCCTTCTAAAGCCTTGCTTGACTCTTCACATCATTTTCATCATATAAAAAACGAAGCTGCTGACCACGGCATTACTGTTAGTGGCGCAAGCATAGATGTAAATAAAATGATTTCGCGTAAAGCCAAAATTGTTAAGACATTAACAATGGGGATTAGTGGTTTATTTAAAAAAAATAAAATTGATTGGTTAAAAGGACAAGGAAAACTTATCAGCAATAAACAAGTTGAGGTTTCTCCTCTTCATGAAACACATGATGAAAAAATTATAGTTGAAGCAAGCAATATCATTATTGCTACAGGTTCTATTCCAACAAAAATCCCTCCCGCAACCGTTGATGACAAGTTGATTGTCGATTCAACTGGAGCACTTAAATTTAATGAAGTACCTCGCAGACTTGGAGTAATAGGGGCAGGCGTTATTGGTCTTGAACTTGGCAGTGTCTGGAATCGGCTTGGTGCTGAAGTCACTGTACTCGAAGCGCTACCTGATTTTCTTTCTTTAGTTGATAGACAAGTTGCTAAGGAAGCAGAAAAAGTTTTACGTAAACAGGGCATGGATATTCGATTAGGTGCAAAAGTGACTGGCACTGGTAGTAACAACCGAGAAGTTACTGTTAATTACGATGATTCAGAAGGTAAGAAACAAATTACCGTGGATAAATTAATCGTTGCTGTTGGTCGCTCCCCTAATACCAGTGGATTAGGGGCTGAAGAATGTGGACTAGAACTTGATCAACGCGGTTTTATTGTTGTTGATGACCGCTGCCAAACTAACCTAGAAAATGTCTATGCTGTTGGTGATGTCGTTAGAGGTCCTATGCTTGCACATAAAGCATCCGAAGAAGGTGTTGCCATTGCAGAAAGAATTGCGGGTAAACCAGGACATATGAATTACAATACGATTCCCTGGGTTATTTATACTTGGCCTGAAATTGCTTGGGTTGGCAAGACTGAAGAACAATTAAAGGCAGAGGGAATTGAATATCGTTCAGGTAGCTTCCCCTTTATGGCGACTGGTCGTGCAAAAGCGATGGGAGAAGCAACTGGTTTTGTGAAAATTCTTGGCGATGCCAAAACTGATCGTATATTGGGTATTCATATTTTTGGTCCTACTGCATCTGAACTCATTGCTGAAGGCGTACTCGCAATGGAATTTGATGGGAGCACGGAAGATTTGGCTCGCACCATACATGCTCACCCAACGCTTTCAGAAGCGATGCATGAAGCAGCTTTGGGAGTTGATGGACGAACTATCCATCTATAACCTATAAATCACCAAGAACTAAAGCTTCCACTCCTAGACTCTGTCTGGATAGTAGTTCCTAACATCGCCTAAACTGCCTACTTTTGGTTTCACCCGAATATGTCCTGATTCGTTCTACCTCCTGCATCATGCAGTCGTGCTATCGCTGCTTGCTTATGTCCTATAGACAACTTGTTCTAGCAAACATGTAAGTGTGTACATACTTCATTGACAATGATGACGCCATAAACGGAGCCCGTAGAGTAACGCAGAAATCCAAAGCCGAGCTTTAACTATGATTGCGTTCATGCGCTCACTTGAAGCAGCCTAGCCTTAATTATTACAGTAATTTATACAGATTTTGAGGATTATAAAAAAGTACACTTCCTTGTGCGAATATTCAGTGTAAACAAGAGGAGGTCATATACACTGTGTTTGTTCTACGAAGATTTAGTTCTTTCAAATAGATTGATGCCTGTGTACATCTATATCGGTATAAATCTCTAGGTGAAGAAAGATAAAGCTTTACTCTTTAGTGCACAATATCTAGTTTATTGATATATTGTTTCCATATAAGAAACAATAAGGATTCAAAATGGATAAAGTCATGAGTATGCGAGTTTTTTCTGCTGTCGCTAAAAATAACAGCTTTTCAGATGCCGCAAAAAAACTTTCTATTTCAAAAGCCATGGCGTCAAAACATGTGCAGAATCTGGAAAATACTCTCGGGGTCAGATTATTTAATAGGACGACACGAAAATTAAATTTGACCGATGTTGGCAATGCTTACTATGAAAAGGTTGATAGTATTCTTTCAGATATTGATGAAACTGAATTAGCCATCAGTCGACTAAACTCTGAACCAAAAGGAAAACTTAAAATAATGGCGCCTCCTTCCTTTGGTGCATTTCACTTATCACGTGCTTTATCGGTCTATCTGAGAAAATATCCCGATGTGACAACAGAGATCGAACTAAGTAATCGAATGCCTGATCTTGTGGAAGATGGAATAGATTTAGCATTTCATGTCGGTAAATTAGAAGACTCAAGTTTTGTTGCGCGAAAAATCGCTTCGGCACGACGAGTAGTTTGCGCTTCTCCCTACTATTTGAAACAGAATGGCACTCCTCAAGCACCGAATGATTTATCTAAGCACAACTGTATGGTTTACGCTCCTAGAACTGCACTTAATGAATGGGAATTTATTAAAAATAATGAACAGGTTACGGTTAAAATATCGGGTGATATCCAATGTAATGATGGTGATGCCTTACGAATTGCTGCTATTCAAGGTTGCGGTATTGCTCAATTGCCAACTTACATAGTTGGTCTAGACATTCAATCAGGACGTTTAAATGCGATACTTGAAGAATTCGAACCAGAAAATTTACCTGTATACGCTATTTATAATCACAGAAAATACCTCTCTGCTAAAATCCAGACTTTTATAGAATTTATGTATGAACAATTTCAACCTGAAGCTTACTGGAACGAATGGACTTGACCTTGATCAACGCTAGCTAATATATGGATAGTAGTGTTTGCTGACTAATGGCAAACTAGGCATCATAAAATATCAATTTTTAGGATACTTAAAGAATACTGAATGGGTTGCTGCATTGCAACATCCAATTTCATCTGTTAGGCTTACACTTTTGTTGCAACGCAACAATTCTGATCGTTTGATTGATATATTATAATAAAAGCAAATTCATATTTCGAAATTTAACTTTAGTGGGGGAATCAAAAATGGCAGATAACGTTGTTATCGTAGCAGCAGCACGTACAGCAGTAGGAAATTTTGGCGGATCAATATCCAGTTTACCAGCCCATACTCTTGGAGCAGCAGTCATTGCTGACGTAATCAAGCGTGCCGGCATAAAAGCGGAGCAAGTTGATGAAGTTATTTTTGGCCAGGTTTTAACTGCTGGCTCTGGACAAAACCCGGCAAGACAAGCTGCTATTGCAGCAGGCCTTCCAGACACTGTACCTAGCATGACCATTAATAAAGTGTGCGGTAGTGGCCTTAAAACCGTCCACCTTGCAGCACAGGCTATAAAGTGCGGCGATGCAGATATTATCATTGCTGGTGGTCAGGAAAACATGAGTCTATCTCCCCATGTTCTACCTAAATCACGAAATGGACAAAAAATGGGTGATTGGAAAATGCAGGACTCCATGATCGTTGATGGTCTTTGGGATGCATTTAATAATTATCACATGGGCGTCACTGCGGAAAATATAGCTAAGAAATTTGACATCTCTCGAGAGGAACAAGATGAATTTGCTGCAGCTTCTCAACAAAAAGCTGAGGCAGCAATGAACGCTGGAAAGTTTGACGAAGAGATTGTTCCTATCGAAATTCCTCAACGCAAAGGCGATCCAATTGTTTTTAATAAGGATGAGTTCCCCCGTGCTGGCGTTACTGCTGAAGGTCTGGCTAAGATGCGCCCTGCTTTTGATAAAGAAGGTACCGTTACGGCAGCTAATGCTTCTGGTTTAAATGATGGTGCTGCTGCAGTTGTGGTGATGTCTGAAAGTAAGGCCAAGGAACTTGGTTTAGAACCATTGGCAACCATTAAAGCTTATTCTAGCGCTGGTGTTGATCCAGAAATCATGGGTACCGGTCCAGTTCCAGCCAGCAAACTATGTTTGGAAAAAGCAGGTTGGTCTACTGATGACTTGGATATCATTGAAGCTAATGAAGCTTTTGCTGCTCAAGCAATATCCGTAAATCGCGGCCTCGAATGGGATACAAATAAAGTAAATGTTAATGGTGGCGCAATTTCAATAGGCCATCCAATCGGTGCATCGGGTTGTCGTATACTCGTTTCACTACTCCATGAAATGAAACGCAGTGATGCTAAAAAAGGTCTTGCCACACTCTGTATCGGTGGTGGACAAGGCGTTGCTCTAGCTGTAGAGAGGTAGAATGATAATGACTAATTTAGAAGGAAAAGTTGCACTTGTTACAGGCGGTACCGGAGGCATAGGGGCAGCAATCTGCTTAAATTTAGCTAAAGCGGGAGCCAAAGTTGCGACTAACTATCGTAATCAGGAAAAAGCAGAAGCATGGCAAGCAGCAGTAAAAGAACAAGGTTTTGATATTAAAATTTATCAAGCCGATGTTTCCGATTACGAAGCTTGCGAAGCGATGGCTGCAAAAGTTGTTTCAGATTTAGGTCCAATCGATATTCTGGTTAATAATGCTGGTATTACCAAAGATGGCATGTTCAAGAAAATGACTAAGGATAAATGGGATGCGGTCATGAAAATCAACGTTGATAGTCTGTTCAATGTAACCCGACACGTAGTTGAAGGTATGTCTGAAAAAGGCTGGGGACGCATTATTAACATTTCATCTATCAACGGCCAGAAAGGTCAAATGGGTCAAACCAACTACACTACTTCCAAAGCAGCAATGCATGGATTTACCATGTCTCTAGCACAAGAAGTCGCTAGAAAAGGCGTTACAGTTAATACTGTTTCTCCAGGGTATATTGCTACTGAAATGGTAATGGCGGTTCCTGAAGATATTCGTAATAAAATTATTGCAGGTATCCCTGTTAATCGTCTTGGCACATCAGAAGAAATTGCTGCTTTAGTCGGCTTTCTCTGTTCAAATGAAGCTGGATTTACTACCGGTGCTGACTTTGCAATGAACGGCGGACAGCATATGATGTAGCTTGTTGATTAAGCATTTAGCATAATAATGCTAAATGCTTAATCCGTTTAATTTACGTGAGGCAAATAATGGAAGACAAACGCATAATAAAAAAGTATCCAAATCGTCGTCTTTATGACACCGAAGAAAGCAAGTACATCACGCTAGAGGATATTAAGAAATTAGTTATTAACAACAAGGAATTTATTGTCAAAGACGTTAAGTCAGAAGAAGACTTAACAAGAAGCATTCTTCTTCAAATTATCAGTGAACAAGAAGATGATGGCGAACCTCTCTTTTCTACGCAGGCATTATCACACATCATTCGTTTTTATGGTGATTCTGTTCAATCTGTTGCAGGTGATTACCTTCAAAAAAGCATTGATTTATTTGTCTCTCAACAAAAACAAATACAAGATCAACTTCAGTCTGCTGTCAGCACCAATCCAATTAGTACAATGACAGAATTAACTGAAAAGAATTTGGATACGTGGAAAAAAATGCAGGAAAGCTTTTTTGAAAATGCAATGCAATCGCCTTTCACTTCCAAAAAAGATAACGAATAATATTTACTGGTTTCTAGTTAAATCTGTTAAGCCCTCGTCAATATTCTGTTGCTCCTTTGCAGAATCATTTCGCATCGATTCAACATGTTCTAGATAATCAGCACTAACATCTCCGGTAACATATTCACCAGTAAAACAAGATGTATCAAAGGTAGTGATAGATTCATTGCCTTTTTGCGCCGATTCAATCAAGTCTTCTATATCTTGATAAATTAACCAATCAGCACCAATTATTTCAGCAACTTCTTCAACAGTCTGATTATATGCAATTAATTCTGAAGCCGTAGGCATATCAATGCCATAAACATTTGGATAACGAACAGGTGGAGCTGCTGATGCAACATAAACACGTTTTGCACCGGCTTCTCTTGCCATTTGTACAATTTCACGTGAAGTCGTACCGCGAACAATAGAATCATCAACAAGTAATACGTTCTTTCCTTTAAACTCCAAGTCTATTGCATTCAATTTTTGTCTCACTGACTTTTTACGAATGTTTTGACCTGGCATGATGAAAGTTCGTGGTATATATCTATTTTTGACAAAGCCTTCTCTGTATTCTACGCCAAGATCATTTGCTAAAGGTAATGCAGCTGTACGACTAGAATCTGGAATAGGTATGACAACATCAATATCATGGTCAGGTTTTAATCTAAGAATTTTTTGGGCTAGCTTTTCCCCCATTCTCAGTCGTGCTTTATAAACAGAGATACCATCAATAATTGAATCTGGTCTAGCTAGATATACATGTTCAAAAATACATGGGCTATTTACAGGGTTTTCTGAACACTGAAAGGTATGGAGTTCACCATCTACAGTAATAAACACAGCTTCGCCTGGTTCAATATCACGTAGTCGTTGAAATTCTAATGAATCAATAGCGACACTCTCTGATGCAATAATAAACTCTGTCCCTATATCTGTTTTCCGTTCACCAAAAATAATTGGTCGAATTCCATTAGGGTCACGAAAACCTAAAATACCAACACCGGTAATCATTGCAACTGCTGCGTAGCCACCCTTACAACGTTGATGTAATCGTTTAACGGCTTGAAATATATCTTTGGCTTGTAGGTCACTACGAGGTTTGCCAATAGTATTTAATTCATTTGCGAGGATGTTTAATAATACTTCAGAATCTGAATTAGTATTCAGGTGTCGAAGATCATCTCGCATGAGATCTTCTTTTAAAACTTCAGCATTCGTTAAATTACCATTATGTGCGAGCGTAATACCATAAGGTGAATTGACATAAAATGGTTGGGCTTCTGCTGAAGATTGACATCCGGCAGTAGGATAACGGACATGGCCTATGCCCATATTTCCTTTTAGATTAAGCATATGTCGAGTATGAAAAACATCTCTGACTAAACCATTATCTTTCCTAAGATAGAGTTTATTTCCATCACAGGTCACCATCCCAGCCGCATCTTGGCCACGATGTTGAAGTACCGTTAAACCATCATAGATGGCCTGATTAACCGGGTTTTTCGCTACAATTCCGATTATACCGCACATAGCAATGCTCTTGAGAGATTGTTAGCCATTTTCTTCTGTCTGTTCATATGAATGATATTCCGTAACTGATTCCGGTAGGAAGCGTGAGCCCCACATACTAATACGTTCAAAAGGTTCTGCCAATTTAGATTCTTCCCACCAAGCTTCTTGGGGAAAAGCAGTAAATCCTGCCAAGAAGACAATAACTGAAACAATTAATGCCCCTAAACCCATACCAAAAAATAAGCCTAAAATTCTATCCGCAGCTGTTAAACCAGTTTTACCTAATAATTTAACAATTAGGAAACTGATACCACTCATTATTAGTAAACTTAGGATAAACAAAGCAATAAATGCCAGCACCATTCTTAATATCGGAGTATCTACATGATTTTCCAATAAGGGAGAAAAATAAGGTACTAGTTTTACCGATAGGCCTAATGATATTGCCCAGGACAATAACGAAAATAAAATATTTAAAAAACCATAAAAAACACCAACTATTGTCGGTAAGGCAATCAAACAAAGAATCACTATATCGGCTGTAGACATTTACAATGGCCTGTTAATATATCAATTGAAATTAAGGGTAATTGAGGACAATACCATCTAACTTCATTTTAGTTTTTATCTTTTTCAGTAAAGCATCAGCATCAGCTCGTAAAATTTCAGGACCAACCCTGACTCGATAACTTGTTTTACCATTTTTTGCTAAAGGTTCAACAAATGCGGGAAAACCCGATTTTCTTAAATTTAAATTTAATTTATCCGCATTCACCTTACTCGCAAAACTACCAAGCTGAACAACCCAAGCCGTTAATCCAACTTGTTTATCCTTAATGACTTTTTCTTGAACCGGTTTCTTTATATCAGCTGTAGTTTCATTTTTTTCTTGAGTTACTTGAAGATCACCTTTGTTAGTTTGATTCTGAACTGGTGTATTTTTATTCATCTGTTGATTATCGATTACTTCCTCTCTATCAGATGAAATATCATCTACTTCTTTTATTGGTTTTAACGAATCTGTTAGAGGCACTAATTTAGAATTAAATTTTTCTGTTGGGCGGTCAGGAATATTTGTTTTTGTAATCGATGTAGAATCTATTGGTCCAGTTAAAAGCATAGGAATAAAAATTACGGCAATAACAACCAGTACCGCTGCGCCAACTAATCGTTCTTTTAAGCGTTGATGCATATTAACACTCCGTTAAATATCGAAGGGCTGCGCCTACCGTTAAAAAAGAGCCCGTAATAACAATGCGATCTCCAGACTTAGAAGATTGCTGCAATTGCTCTAACGCTTCATCAACGTTTTTAAATTCCGATACATTATCTTCAATACCCAATAATTGAAGATCAGACATAAGGGTTTTTGCATCACTTCCCCTTTCTTGAGATAGCGTGACAATATTCCAACTATCTGTGACTTCTTTTAAAACTTTGAATACTTCAAGATGATCTTTATCTTTCAGCATGCCAACCAATAAATGTGTTTTCCCCAAACAAGGCATTTTCTTTAAATTATCAACCAATGCTTTAACAGATTGACTGTTATGAGCAACATCAAGAATTTTTGCTATCTCACCTGGAATAATTTGCATGCGTCCATTTAGGCGAAAATCACTTAAGCCCTGTTTAATATCGTTTTCACTCACTGGATATTCATGATGTATTTTATCCAATACCATTAATACACCAGCCGCATTACGTAATTGAAAATCACAATATTGCATTGGTCTTGGTAATTTTTTTAATGAAGAATCATTCGAACTCCATGACCATGTATCGTTGTTACTCGATATTTTAAAATCTTGTCCGACTATTGACAGTGGTGTTCCTAATGCATCGGCACAATCAAGCAAACTCTGTGGTGGATTTGGATCTGAACAAATAGCTAATGCTTTGTTTCTAAAAATACCGGCTTTCTCACGAGCAATGCTTTCACGATTATCACCAAGCCATTGTTGATGATCGATATCTATACTTGTAATTAATGCAACATCCGCATCAAGTACATTGACTGCATCTAAACGACCTCCCAAACCAACTTCAAGGATAGCCAATTCAACATTATGCTGACGAAAAAGATCCAATGCTGCTAAAGTTCCGAATTCAAAATAAGTTAAAGAAATATCACCTCGTGCCCTATCAATTCGGTCAAACGACTCACATAACTCTGCATCAGAAACCTCTTCTCCATTCACACAAATTCTTTCATTGTATTTAAGTAAATGAGGTGAGGTGTAACGACCAACTTTATAGTTTGCATTACGAAGAATTTGATCAAGCATGGTAACGCTTGAACCTTTACCGTTAGTTCCAGCAACACTAATAACATTATATGATGGCTTGAGTAAGCCCATGTTATTTGCGACACGGCGACAACGCTCTAGACCTAATTCTATTGCAGTGAAATGCAAACTTTCTTGCCATTCCAACCACTTTTCTAATCGATTAAATCGTAACTGCCCAGTATCAATTCCAGACTTTGATATTGATTTAGTCTTGTTAGGCATCGCTATGTTTAAAACTAATCAAACAATTGAAGTTTTATGTGTTAGTAAAGATAAAATATTACTAACCTTATTACGTAATTCTCTACGATCAACAATCATATCGACATCACCATTTTCAAGTAAAAATTCGCTACGCTGAAAACCTTCTGGTAAAGTTTCTCTAACAGTTTGTTCTATCACTCGAGGTCCAGCAAAACCGATTAATGCACCGGGTTCAGCAATATTAATATCACCTAAAGTTGCTAAACTTGCTGACACGCCACCCATAGTCGGATCAGTTAAAACAGATATATAAGGTAATTTTCTTTCGCGTAAAACAGCTAATGCGCTTGCTGTTTTTGCCATTTGCATTAATGAAAATAGCGCTTCCTGCATTCTCGCGCCACCACTCGTTGAAAAACAAACTAATGGTGAATTTTGTTCAATAGCAACATCAACAGCACGAATAAATTTTTCTCCTACAACCGAACCCATTGAACCAGCCATAAAATCAAACTCGAATGCACAAACGACGACAGGCAAACCTTTTAAATGACCAGACATTGCAACCAAGGCATCATTTTCACCTGTTATCTTTTGCGCCTGACTTAATCTATCCTTATATTTTTTACTATCACGAAATTTTAGAATATCGACTGGTTTAACATCCGTCGCTATTTCTTCTCTATTTTCTTCATCCAGAAAACTTTCTAAACGAATACGTGCACTAATACGCATATGATGATTACATTTATCACAAACTTCCAAATTTCGCTCAAGTTCTGCACGATAAAGTGTTGCATTACACTCTACACATTTCGTCCAGATACCTTCAGGTACCGTACGACGAGAATCACCGTTAGTTTTAATGCGTGATGGTATTATTTTTTCAAACCAACTCATTTTTTATACACCATCCAATGCGACACGTAAGGATTTAATAAATGATGATATTTCTTTTTTCATTTTTTCATTATCTTTTGCATGTTCAGCAATTCGTTCAACCAATGCGCTACCCACAACAACTGCATCACTGATTCTTCCTACAGCCTCAGCTGTTTGCGCATCTCTAATTCCAAAGCCAACGCCCAATGGTAGATTTGTTTTATCACGAATCTGATTCAATTTATGAGCTACCGCCTCAACATCGAGCTGATTACTGCCTGTAACCCCTTTCAAGGACACATAATACAGGAAGCCTGATGCAACTTCACAAATCTTCTCCAAACGCTCCTCATGTGTTGTGGGAGATATGAGGAATATTTGATCTAAACCATGAGGTTTTAGCTCTGCTATTAATTCTTCAGATTCTTCGGGTGGTAAATCAACAATAATCAAGCCATCTACACCTGCTTTAGCTGCTTTATTTACAAACTGTGCGTAGCCCATTACTTCGATAGGATTGAGATAACCCATTAGAATAATCGGCGTCATATTATTTTTAGTTCTGAATTCTTCGACAATACTAAACACATCATCAGTATTCGTACCTTTTGCTAAAGCACGTTCACTTGCCCGTTGAATAACTGGGCCATCAGCCATGGGATCAGAAAATGGTATACCTAGCTCAATAATATCAGCACCAGCTGAAACCATTTCATGCATCAAACCTACTGTTAGATCAGGAGATGGATCGCCCGCTGTAATAAAGGGTATTAGTGCTTTTTTATTATTTTCTTTAATCGCGTTGAAACACGCTTCAATTCTACTCATTTTGATTGGCTAAATAATGAAATAATTTATGTGGATTAAGAATATGTTGATTGGTTTATTCTTTCAAACCAAGCTTCAGTTCAAGCAATTCAATTGCCATATCTGGTACTTCTTTGTGATTTTTTGATTCGTTTGATAATAACCAGTGATCAACTTCATCACGTTTTACTTTCACCATTTCAGCGAGAGCCATACGATCTAAATCATGATCTACCATTATATCCATCAAACGTTCGCGATTATTCATAAGCTAATTCCCGTTCAGACTGTTATACCTTCAAGTGCAGCGACTGTATGAATATCTTTATCGCCACGACCTGATAAATTAACAATAATTATCGCATCTTTATCCATTTCTGGTGCAAGTTTTGTTGTGTAAGCAAGCGCATGACTCGATTCTAATGCTGGAATTATACCTTCTATTCGTGTCAAATCATGAAATGCTTTGAGAGCTTCAACATCAGTAACAGAAACATAGTTTGCCCGCCCTATATCTTTCAACCAAGCATGCTCTGGCCCTACCCCAGGATAATCAAGTCCTGCTGAAATTGAGTGCGTCTCAATAATTTGTCCATACTTATCTTCCATAAGATAAGTTCGGTTACCGTGTAAAACTCCCGGTTTTCCTGCGTTCAAAGGTGCTGCATGCCGTCCAGTCTCGATACCATCGCCTGCGGCTTCAACACCATAAATAGCAACCTCTTTATCATCCAGAAAAGGATGAAATAAGCCAATTGCATTCGAACCGCCACCAACACAGGCAACTAATGAATCAGGTAGCCTTCCCGTTTGCTCCTGACACTGTTGCCGCGCTTCTCGTCCAACGACAGCATTAAAGTCTCTCACCATTGCAGGATAAGGATGTGGGCCAGCAACTGTGCCAATGATATAGAAGGTATCATCAACATTTGTTACCCAATCTCTCATTGCCTCATTCAAAGCATCTTTTAATGTTTTGGAGCCCGCTTCTACGGAAACAACCGTAGCGCCAAGCAACTTCATTCGATAAACATTGATAGCTTGCCGCTTAATATCTTCAGCACCCATATAAACGACACATTCCATACCATAACGTGCTGCAACAGTTGCAGAAGCAACACCATGTTGACCAGCGCCTGTTTCAGCAATAACACGCTTTTTACCCATTCTTTTTGCCAATAATGCTTGGCCAACCGTGTTATTAACCTTATGTGCTCCAGTATGATTCAAATCTTCTCTTTTTAGATAGATTTGAGCACCGCCTAATTTTTCACTCCATCGTTTAGCATGATAAAGTGGCGAAGGACGTCCAACAAAATGTTTCAAGTCATGTTCATACTCAGCTATAAAATCGGGATCGATAATATATTTTTTGTAAGCTTGTTCGAGTTCTTCTAAAGGCCCCATTAATGTTTCAGAAACAAAACGGCCTCCATAAATACCAAAATGTCCTCGTTTATCAGGCATCGACTTAAATGATTCAGTATCTGTATTTTTCATAACTTCAGGCATTCAACGCCTCTCTAATAAAATTTTTAATTTTGACAGGATCTTTTATTCCCTTTTCAATTTCAACACCGCCACTTACATCGACAGCATAGGGCTGCACTTGTGAAATTGCATTTTTCACATTGCTTTCATTTAAGCCACCTGCAAGAACAATAGGCTTTGATAAACCTTTTGGAATAATATCCCAATCAAATGATAACCCCGTTCCGCCCGGCACGTCTTTTACATAAGTATCTAGTAATAAAGCACTGGCCGATGAATACTTCTCACATAGTTCAGGCAAGACTACATCTTCACTCATCCTTACAGCTTTAATATACGGTTTATTATAGATAGCACAAGCCTCTTCAGACTCTTGTCCATGAAACTGTAATGTATCAATAGCAACTCGGTTTAAAACCTTTCTAACGTAACTTTCCTCGGCATCAACAAATAAACCAATATAATTAATAAAAGGCGAAGAATTTTTAATAATATACTCGGCTGAATTAATCGCAACATAACGAGGACTGTTCTTATAGAACACTAAACCAATCGCGTCAGCGCCAGCTTCAATAGCAAATTTTGCATCTTCTAGATTAGTAATGCCGCAAATTTTTATTCTGGTACGATTCATTCTTTAAATTCTAGATGTTAATGATTAAATTCAAATTTTTCTAGCAAGCTAACCGGTCTTGGAATTATATACTTTTCAGGGTATTTAATATCGACTAGATATAAACCATCCGGCGGTGCTGTCACACCACCTGCAGTTCTATCTTTAGCTGCCAATACTTCTTCAGCCCAACTTACTTCTTCTTTGCCTCTGCCTATCATCATAAGTACTCCGGCAATATTTCTTACCATATGATGCAGGAACGCATTTGCACATATCGTTATCATAAACCAGTCATCTATCCTTTTGATGTCTAATTTATGAATTGTACGGATAGCTGTATTAGCCTGGCAGGAAGCCGCTCTATATGAAGAAAAATCATGTTCTCCAATTAAACACTGTGATGCTTTCTTCATACTTTCAAAATCGAGTTTACGAGCTTCCCATGTGACTAGACCATTGAAAATGGCAGGGCGAGCTCGTCGATTCAATATTAAATATTGATAGGTTCTGTTTTGAGCACTAAATCTCGCATGAAAATCATCATCAACATTCAATACCCAGCTCACAGCAATATCTAATGGGAGTTTCGTATTTGTTCCTAGTAACCATGCTTTGGCGGGTCTCTCAGACGTTGTTTCGAAATGAACAACTTGTTGAATAGCATGAACGCCGGTATCTGTTCTTCCAGCACACACCACTCGAATCTTTTCGTCTGCAATTTCTGAAAGAGCTAATTCAAGAACTTCCTGAACAGTTGGAGAAATATCTTGCTTTTGCCATCCAAAATAATGACAACCTGCATATTCAATTCCCAGCGCGATTCTCATTCTTGACTGGCTGAATTATTTAGACAAAAGAGTGTGCTCGATTTCTAGACTGGAAATAATTCCAGACTAGTTATTAATAATAGCTACACTTGTCCCAACAAGTCTTCCGCTTGCTTACGTTGTTCATCGTTACCTTCAGCCATCACTTCATCCAAAATAGTTTTGGCACTATCCTTATCGCCTAACTCTACATAAGCTTTAGCAAGGTCTAATTTTGTAGCAATTTCATCTTCAGCTGTCTGCTCTTCTGGTTGAGCAGCTCTTGGAACAAACACTGTGTGATCATCATCATCGTCGTCAGCTTCTTCTGTAGCAGCAGTAAGCGCACTTTTTGGCAGCTCAACTGTACCATCAAGATCAAAGTCTGCTTCTTCTGGTGTTTCTTCATCTAGACTAAAATCAAAATCAATTTCTGGCGCATCTGAGGCTACTTCAGCCTGAGCCTGAGGTTCATCATCTTCTTCAATTGAAAGATCCAGTTCAATACCACCTTCTTCTTCACCCATATCAAGATCAAGAGATTCCTCACCTTCATCACTGGTCGTTTCTTCAGCACCAATATCCAATGAAATATCATCAACATTGCTAGAATCTTCTTCTGTATCGATATCGAGCGAAAATTCAGCCTCTGATGACTCATCTTCTATATCAAGTCTAATAGGCTCATCTTCTTCCGCATCATCAGAAGTTGTATCTAGTTCAATTTCTAATCCGGCATCCTCAGTTTCAGAGGATTCGTCACCACTGGTATCAAATTCAATATCATTACTACCATCTGAACCCATATCAAACTCGAGGACATTATCATCTTCGGAACTATCCACTGATTGCTCTGCTTCATCAGTACCTAAATCAAATTCTACTGTCTCATTACTCTCAACGGGCATATCAAATTCGATCTCATTCGAATCTCCTGCATCTGCGTCTGTCGCATTATTAGAATCTAATTCAATACCATCGGGTTCTAAATCGAGCAAATCAGAACTATCTGCTCCTGCACTTGTTGCAGCAGTTACATCGAGTAGGTCTTCTTCTGAATCCAAGTCAAGATTTGCTGCCGCAGTCACATCTAATAAATCTTCGCCGGAAGATTCTTCGCCCGATGTAAGGTCAAGTAGATCGTCACCACTCGCACCAGAAATATCCAAGATATCGTCAGAACTAGTCGGCTGAGCAGTTTCAGCTTCAGAATCTATGGCTTCATCAAGTCCTACTGCAGCAGTAACATCAAGCAGATCTTCAGCCTCACTCGATCCTGTGACATCAAGCATTTCTTCATCATTTGAGCCAGTAATATCAAGCATGCCTTCTTCCATACTTGATGTTTCCTCAACAGCAGGCGCTTCTTCAGCACCGCCAATATCAAAATCTAAATCAGCATTACTATCGCCAGCTTCTTCATCAGCAGTTACGTTAACAAATCCACCTGTGTTATCAGCAGCATCGTCTTCATCTTCATCTTCACCACCAGCTTCAAATAATGCGCGATTAGGTGACATCTCCTGCCACATAGCTGTCGCCATATTCCAGTGTTCACCTTCACCGCCAACCAGATCATGAAGTATTTTTGCAGATTCTTCATAACTCTTTTTATTTCCGGAAGTATAAAAAACTTCTAATAACTTAGTATGATATTCAGGATTGTCTGGTGAATCATTTATTACATTTCGGACAAACTCTTCAGCTTGATCAAACTGTTCAAAGGCGAGATATGTATTAACTTCTTGCAAAGGATCCTCTTCTTCCTCTACTTCTTCCTCTACTTCTTCTTCAACAACAGGTGACTCTTCAACTGCCATAAATTGAGTTTTTGCATCATCTTCTTCTTGAAGATCTAGATCTACTGATTCTTCAGGCAAGGCTGTTTCAGCTTCTGAGTCTGGTAAAATTGTTACCGCTTCTGAATCAGGCACACCTTCTCCGGTGTCTCCCAAATCACCTGAATCAAAATCAGGAAATGCTTCTTCTGTCATTGCATCAATATGAACCGTTTCAGCCGGTTCTTTTCTAAACTTTAAGACAACAACAATAATAATTAATAGAAGAATAAATCCAGCTACAGCCATACCAATCATAGGATTGCCAAGAACCAAATCTTTAGCTTTAGCTATGTATTGGTTTACCATTCCCATAACTCCGTCAGAGCTTGATTCTGGTTCGGTTTTAATCACTTCCATCATTTCTTCTTCGGCTTCGGCAACTTCTTCTTCAACCTCTACCATCATTTCTTCTTCAGCCAAATCAGCAGCTGCCTGAGCTGATGCCATTTGTTCTTGTAGTGCAGCTAATTCGTCATCTTTTAGAGATAACAAACGTTTCAGATCTTCAAGTAGTGCATCTGATTCTTGCACTCGATCCTTAAGCTCGATATTTTCTTGAGTTAATACTTGAATAGTTTCTTGGGCCAAGACTAATTCTTCGCCAGAACCCGATTCAACACTTGAGACTTGATCTGTTGCTTCACCTGCATCATCCGCAGACACCAGTTTTAATTCAGCTTCAGAGACAACTTCTTCTGAGGTCGTATCAACTTGTTCTTCAACAACAGTAGGACTTGTTTCAGATACAGAGCTAACTTCCGGACGTTCACTAACCGCACTGGAGAGATTTTCTCTAATATCTCCCCATGCGCTATATTGTGATTGTGCTTCAGCTAATGCTTCAGCATTGGAAAGCGCATTAATTTCATTTTCACTCGGCGCACGTAGAATTTGGCCTCGCTTCAAACCATTTATATTTTGATTAATGAATGCATCTGGATTTGCTCTCAACAAAGCCATCATCATTTTGTTAACACTAATAGAGTTATCAGGCCGCATTTCTGATGCAATAGACCATAAGGTATCTGCTCCTGTAGTAGGTCCATAATCACCATCGGTGTAATTTACATTAGGTGTATATGTAGCAGCAGGGCTAGGCGCAGTAGAACTTGATTTAGCAAACTGCTCGTAAGCTTCCCCATAAACAACTTGATGGTCAGGATCATCTAGAGTAACTACTTCTGATGAACTATCACTTGCAGTTACTTGAGCAAATTCGGTTTTACGTGCATTTGGATCATATAAAGGCGGATCGAGTAAGACAGTATATTCGCGGAACAAACGGCCATTAGACCAACTTACTTCTACTAGAAAATTTAAAAATGGCTCTCGGATTGGATCTTGACTATAAACTCGTATGTAATCAGGGCCATCATCAACCGAGCGTCTTAAATCAAACCTCAGTTTGCTTAGAATAAAAGGACGATCAACTTTTGCTCGAGCAAAAGCTTCATTATCTGCTAAATTAATTTTTAGAGAATCTAATTCATCGGCTGTAGGTGAAAGCAATTGAATTCTTGCGTCAAACGGCTCATTCAATGCTGAATTTAAATCAAGTGTACCTAAACCAAACGCATTAACTAATGTTGGAGTTAAAGCTAATAAAATGACAATATAAAATATACGTTTCATTGTTACTTCTTGTTCCTTGAATTCAATTTCGTGGTGGGTCAATTAAAAATGAATATTCACGTACAACATGGCCATCAGACCAGCCAAGATCCAATGTAAACTCTACAATTGGTTCTCGTATCACATCATGCGTTGTAATTTTGAGAAAATTACCCCCATCAGTCTTTATAACTTCGTATTTCAACTGATAGCGTGAAACGTTATTTTTCGCTGAATAACTTAATGAAACTTTAAGATCATCAAGTTCAGCAACTTGATCCGTCAAGAGCTCAATTCTAACATCAAGCTGTTGATTTAAATGAGATTTTAACTCAGCTTCAGACAATGCAAGTGCATAGCTTGTTGAGGCATAAAACCCCAAGCTAACCACCGCTGCCAACTTAAATAATATTTTGTAGGTATTCATTAATTTTCACGCTATCTTATTGTATTATATAGCAATAACGTCTCCAATCCCCATAAAAGCCTAAACTTTTAAAAATAAACTAACCCTTATATTTAGCTCGATTTTCAGCACATTCAAACCTACGAATGTGCTTTACATAATACCTATAACTATGGTTTATAAATAGCGTTTTACCAGAATTTCTGCGATTTGAACACTATTTAATGCCGCACCTTTACGGACATTATCTGAAACAACCCACATATTCAGTCCCCGTTCGTGAGAAATATCTTCACGAATTCGACCTACGAAGACAGAATCCTCTCCAGCAGCTTCCGTTACCGCTGTTGGATAGCCTCCATCTTTACGTTCATCAACTAGTGTTACCCCGGACATCTCATCAAGTAATTTCCGAGCTGTCTCAACATCAATTTTCTTTTTGGTCTCAATATGAACGGCTTCTGAGTGACCATAAAACACAGGAACACGAACCGCAGTTGGATTAACCATTATTGATTTATCCTCAAATATTTTTCTGGTCTCCCAAACCATCTTCATCTCTTCCTTGGTATAACCATTTTCCTGAAAGGTATCAATCTGTGGCAACACATTGAAAGCTATCTGCTTTGGATACACATTACATTCTACTTCTTTGGTATTGAGTAAATCTGCTGTTTGCTTTGCAAGCTCTTCTATCGCTTCTTTACCGCTACCTGAAACCGCTTGATAGGTACATACATTGATTCTCTCGATACCGACTGCATCATAAATAGGTTTCAACGCAACCAGCATTTGAATCGTTGAACAATTCGGATTTGCGATAATGCCTCTGTTCTTATAATCAGCAACAGCATGAGGATTAACTTCTGGTACGACTAATGGAATATCATCGTCATATCGAAACTGCGAGGTGTTATCGACAACAACGCAACCCGCTTCTGCTGCTTTTGGTGCATAAATAGCCGATACCGTTGCACCTGGAGAAAACAGACCAATATCTACTTTACTAAAATCAAAGGTTTCAAGGTCTTCAACAATCAGTTGTTTATTTTTAAACTCAACTCGAGAACCAGCAGAACGACTACTCGCTAAAGCATAAACTTCACCTACAGGAAAATTTCGTTGCGCTAAAATTGACAACATGATCTCGCCAACAGCACCTGTCGCACCAACAACGGCTACATTGTATTTTTTATCTGTCATTTTACTTTTTCAATATTTAATTTGTAATAGTTAATCAATTGATGACAGAGCTTTAACGACTGCATCACCCATTTCTTCTGTACCGACGCACGTCATACCTTCGGCATCAATATCTTTTGTTCTTAAACCCTCAGATAAAACCTGACTCACTGATTGTTCAATTTTATCAGCTATCGCTGCTTCAGAAAGTGAATACCTGAACAGCATAGATAAAGACAAAATAGTCGCCAAAGGGTTCGCTACATTTTGACCTGTAATATCAGGCGCCGAACCATGACACGGTTCATACATACCGCTTCCATCGCTTGCTAATGATGCTGAAGGTAACATGCCTATTGAACCAGTTAGCATTGATGCTAAGTCAGATAAGATATCGCCAAACATATTTGTTGTAACCATGACATCAAACTGTTTAGGATCGCGTACCAATTGCATTGCCGCGTTATCAACATACATATGTTGCAATTCAACATCTGGATAATCTTTAGAAATACCAGTCACAACTTCTCGCCATAATTCAGTAGCTTCTAACACATTGGCTTTATCTACCGAACAAAGACGGCCTTGTCGCTTACTCGCACTTTCAAATGCGATTCGTGCAATACGTTCTATTTCACTCTCGCTATAAACTAGCGTGTTATATCCCTGACGTTGTCCATCATCGAGTTCTCTAATCCCGCGTGGTTCACCAAAATAAATACCACCGGTTAACTCTCTGACAATCATGATATCGAGACCACTAACAACGTCTTCATTCAGAGTTGACGCACTTGCCAATTGCGGAAACAAAACTGCTGGTCGTAAATTTGCGAATAATCCCAAGCCAGAACGAATAGCAAGCAAGCCTCTCTCTGGTCGAATAGAGCGTTCGATCGTCTCCCACTTTGGACCACCAACTGAACCCAATAATATGGCTGAAGATTCTTTCGCTTTTGCCAATGTTTCTTCTGGCATAGGAACACCGGCAGCATCAACAGCACAACCACCTAATAAGCCATGTTCAAGATCTAATTTAACACCGCGCTCTTGGATCAAAAAAGCCAAGACTTTTTCAGCTTGAGAAATAATTTCTGGTCCGATTCCATCACCGGGTAATATCAAGATTTTCTTAGTCACGTTCTAATAAATTCCAGGTTAACTAATTACATAATTTTCAACGGGCGCAAAGGATACAGAAGAATTAGGATGGAATGAACCTTATTAGCTTATATTGTGCTTTTTTCCTTAATTATGCTGATTAAACCAGCCGAAATGATTAAAACACCCCCGACGTATTCAATATTACTTACAATTTCGTCAGTCCAAAGTGCGGCTGAAATCGCACCTGCCACAATTTCTAATAAAAAAATGACTGAAGAACGTTGTATTGGTAAATGGGTGACGCCGTATTGAGCAGCCCACGTCATTACATACATGGCTGGAAACCCAATCAATAAAACCAGAAACCCAGAATGAGCAGTAATTTCGGGTACAGGAAGTTGCACGAACCACAAGGCAAACAACGTCAGTACAATAACACCTAGCCATGATGCACCCATCTTAACGACAATGGGTGTCGAGCCTATTTTACGGACTACAATATTGGTAACCGCAAACGCCATACCTGAAGTAATCGCATAGAATTCAACTAAGCCTATTCCATTTGAATAACTCAACTCAGGACGCCACAACATTAATCCTGCGCCGACCATTGCCAATATTAATGAACATAAACCAACCCGTGTTAAACGTTCATGTAAAATTAAGACAGCGAGTAATATTGCCCAGATTGGTGAGAGATAAAATAAGACTAGAACTCGAACGACCTCTCCTTCTAGTACAGCTAATATAAAAGCAAGGTTTGTCCAGCCGGCAAAAAGCCCCATTAGCAGGCATTCAACTTTAAACTTTAAAAATTCAGCTCTTTTTTTAAAACAAACAGGAATAACAAAAATCACAGCAAAGCTATAAATAATCAGACTTGCCCATAAACCAGGCACCCCCATTTCTTCCAATAATCGAAGTGGATACCAAAACAATCCCCATAGAACAGCAGCAACAACGCAAGCTAATGCGGGAAAATAATGTGATGTTGGTTGGGATGACATAGATACCCAAGATACCTGAAAATACCGGTTTATAGCACATCTGTTTTCATCTAGAACTTCGTCGCCTATAGCGCCTACAGTTGGTGCTTCACCTTACAGGGGGTGGCCATGTGCATCGTCGCGCCTAGTTCTAAATAAAAACAGACACACTCTAAAATCCTGCATTTCCATGTATCTTGGGTATTGCTGATCGCATATACTGCGCAACTTTCGACACCAACAGAATTAACAGTAATGAATACAGGATTTAAAAATTTACATGCCTATCCTTTTGAAAGGCTCACTGCACTACTCGATGGAACAACTGCTGCTGATAAGAGTTTTATCAGTCTTGCTATTGGCGAACCGAAACATCCAACACCTGGATTTATCTTAGACTCGTTAAAAGAAAATGCAGGTGATATTGCATATTACCCAACCACGAAAGGAACAATTGAATTAAGGCAATCAATTACAAATTGGTTATGTCAGCGGTTCAACTTACCTGAATCATCTATTGATGCTGATAAGCACGTATTACCCGTTACTGGAACACGTGAAGCATTATTTGCTATTGCGCAAACCGTTATAGGCGAACAAGATAAAACCCCAATCGTCGTTTTACCCAATCCATTTTATCAAATCTATGAAGGCGCTGCGTTACTAGCAGGTGCCGAACCGTATTATCTAAATTGCACAGAAGACAATAATTTCATTCCTGATTTTTCTTCTGTTCCAGAAAATATTTGGCAACGTTGTCAGCTGGTTTATTTATGTTCTCCTGGTAACCCTAGCGGTGCAGTAGTTAACCAAGATCATGTAAAACAACTATTAGAACTCGCGGAAAAATACGATTTCATTATTGCGTCAGACGAATGTTATTCAGAAATTTATCTCGATGAAGATGAGCCTCCAGTAGGCTTACTCGAATGCGCTAATAACCTAGGTAATGACGAATTTAAGCGCTGTCTTGTTTTTCATAGCCTTTCTAAACGTTCAAATGTGCCTGGTTTACGTTCAGGTTTTGTCGCCGGTGACAGCGAATTATTAGCTAGTTTCTTACGTTATCGAACCTATCATGGTTGCACTATGCCTTTGTATGTACAGAAGGCGAGTATTGCAGCATGGAATGATGAAACACATGTAAAAGAAAACCGAGACAAATACAGAGAAAAATTTAGTCGCTTTTGTGAAATAGTAAATCCTGTTTTAGAACTAAAAGCACCTACAGCCAGTTTTTATCTCTGGCCAAAATTGCCGGATTCCGACACAGATTTTGCAAGAAAGCTGTATACTAGCGAGAATATTAAAGTGTTACCCGGCTCTTTTCTGTCCCGCGACATAAACGATTTTAACCCCGGTGAAAACCGTATTCGAATTGCGCTAGTCGCAGAAATCGAAGAATGCGTAGAAGCAGCGAACCGAATAAAAAGATTTATAGAAACCAATTATTAAAACCAGGAAAAAAACCAATGAGTGATTTAGAAAATATAATTAATGATGCCTTTGAAAACAGAGCAGAAATTGATCCCAGTGATGCTAACAAGGAATTAAAAGATGCTGTTGAAACGGCTATCTGGAAACTGGATAGTGGCGAACAGCGCGTCGCAGAAAAAGTCGACGGTGAATGGGTAACCAACCAATGGTTAAAAAAAGCCGTATTACTTTCATTCATTCTTGAAAACAACGTTGTTATCCAAGGCGGCGTTACAAATTACTACGATAAAGTACCTAATAAATTCTATGGTTACACCAAGACGAACTTTATTGAAATGGGTGCTCGTGTTGTTCCAAACGCAGTAGTAAGACGCGGTAGTTACATTGCTCAAAATGTCGTATTAATGCCGAGCTTCGTCAATATCGGTGCATATGTCGATAGCGGTACCATGGTTGATACATGGGCATCAGTAGGTTCATGTGCACAAATTGGTAAAAATGTTCACCTTTCGGGTGGCGTTGGTATCGGCGGCGTACTCGAACCTTTACAAGCCAATCCAACCATTATCGGCGACAACTGTTTTGTCGGTGCACGTTCAGAAATTGTTGAAGGGGTTATCGTCGGTGACGGTGCAGTCATTTCTATGGGCGTTTATATTGGTCAAAGTACACGTATCTTTGATCGTGCCACTGGTAAAGTAAGCTATGGTTTTATCCCACCAGGTTCTGTCGTTGTCTCAGGTAACTTACCTTCAAGTGATGGCACATATAGTTTGTACTGTGCAGTTATTGTTAAAACAGTTGATGAAAAGACTCTAAGCAAAGT
>JAJFKK010000090.1 GCA_021773245.1 Gammaproteobacteria bacterium
TATCTATATTTATTAGTTTTAAAATATTTATATTGCTAGATTAGGATTACTGTAATTTAATTTGATAATCGAGCATAGTTATTCAATATATATAGTCGCTATAATACAACATAAAGTTGATATGGAAAATAAGCTCCGACACAAGATTTCATAATTATTAGATATTTATGATGATAAGATGAACTCAATTTTTAATATATAAATACTTTCAATAAAATAATGACAGCAAAAAAATTAAAAACTCCACTAGGCATCTTGTTCGTAGCTATAATTCTCATCATTTTCCAAACTACTCAAGTATCAGCCATTTCAGTAAAAGAATTATTAGGCTTAGATAAAACAACATCGGAAACTTCTGAAGAAAAGAAACCAAGTTCAAGCGAAAAAAAGTCAACGACATCATCTAAAGAGAGTGACGATTGGGCAAAATCATCAAATCAAGAAAGTGCCATAAACTCACAAATTGATTTAGATTATGTTTCATTATTGGTAGCAAATATGAATGAACAGGAACGCTTAAAAATTTTGGAAGACTCCAATTTATTAAAGCAAGTCATTGAAAGTGAAGCAAATAATAAGTCGACAATCGCTGCTGCTATAGCAAACAAATTGATTCAAGATCGTAATGTTGAGTTTCTTATGCGTCGTGCTGCCGAAAATATATTACGAGAGGCCTATCTTAATCGATTGGTAATGAGCAAATTACCTAAAGATTTTCCGAGTAATGAACAAGTACTAGAATATTTTAATGCAAATAAAGCACAGTTTCTGATTCCAGAACGTCTGCATGTATGGCAGATTTTCTTTAATAAATCAGAAGATGCTAAAGAGACAATAGCGTTAAAAAAGAAAGCTGAGAAGATTATATCTGATATAAAAAAGGGTAAGGCTGATTATTCAAATATTGCTATTTCCCAGTCTGAACACCAGCAGAGTCGAGCAGTAGGTGGTTACATGGGCTTATTGAAGACAAGCGATCTTTTGCCTGAAATGAAAGAATCAATACTAAAGTTAAAAGAAGGTGAAATAAGTAAGCCAGTAGAATCAGAATCAGGCATCCATATTTTGAAAAGGGGGAAGATTTTGAAAGAGGAAGCTCTTGAATTAGCACAAGTTGAACCACAAATTAGGAAATTATTAGTGAATCAAGCCAATTCTCAATTAAGAAATGCAATTTTTGCCCAAGCGAGGAAGGAATATCCTCAGAAAATTTCTGATAAAAATCTTGAGGAATGGCGTTTACGATTAAAAACGAAAACGAATTAAAAATATCACGCATAGAAGGCTCTTTTTTTAACAATCACGTTGTAACTTAGCAACACTTTTACTTGTCTTTGTTTAAACAAAAAACTTAATGTTTTTCAATCATATAGAAACATAGTTTATATTTGATTATTAATATTTTTTTTTGCTCCTTACTACGTGTGTGATATAGTCAGAAACTGGTAGAACTGTATATTCCGATATTATAGGTTTAGCTTTGGGTTTTAACGTTTTTTCCAGTATAAGTTATTGAATAATAAAATTATTTTGTGAGAAATAAGACAATAAAAATAAAGTGGGGGGAAGTGCGCGATCTATTGGTTGTGCTTTCTTTGCTATTTCTAAGCAATTTAGTATCGGCTGGCCCATTAGGCTTACCTGATTCTGCTCGCCCCGGAGCAGTGCGCCCCCAACCTGAAGTATTACCCGAAGAGCCTATCGTTCAAGAAGGTGTAGGTGTCGATATTCCTGCCGTTATTGACCGTCCTTTTGATATTGAAGAAGGGCCTTTTGTCGTCGTAAAAAAATTCAGATTATTAGATGCTGAAGATTTGCCAAAATACGACGTCAGCATTAATGAGATTCAAAGTACAATCCTTGAAAAACTTCAGCAAGGCCAAACAGAACAAGGGTTTAGCATAGGTAACTTGCAGGAGGTCGCGGACGAAGTAACACGTTATTATCGAGCCAAAGGGTTAATTCTTTCAACAGCGGTTATTCCTGTTCAAACTGTTGCAGACGGTATTGTTGATATACAAATATTTGTTGGAAGACTTGGGCGAGTTTTAGCTGAAAGTAATGATAGTTATAGTGAGAAAGTATTAAGAAAACCATTTCTAAGGTTAATTGGGGAGCCTGTTACTCAGGAAAGTGTTGAGGCCGCTCTTTTAACTTTGACAGATTATCCTGGTTTAAGTGTGTTTGGTGTATTTCAACCCGGACAAAAAGTAGGTGAAGCTGACATTGTCCTGAAGGTTCAGGAAGAAAAGTGGTATGACGTTGCTTATCGAGTTGATAACCATGGCGTACAGGAAACGGGTCGAAACCGATTTAGAACATTAGTAGATTGGAATAATCCAACTGGTGGTGCGGATAAGGTCTCAGTTACTATTCAACAAACATATAATCCTAAAAATAGTCCTTTTTGGTCATTGGATTATCAACGATTTATCGGCAACGGCTTTACGGTTGGAGCGAACTTATTTAAAAACCGTTTTGATATAGGGGGTGAGTTTGCTGCTAACCAGATTTCTGCGCGTACTGATAATCGATCAATCTTTTTAAATAAATCATTTGTTAGAAGTCGCCAAAAGAACTTGTCTACGAAATTATCGTTAACGCAAAAAATTTCAAGGACAAAACAACAGTCATCATTAACGAATACAGACAGGCTAACTGTTCTTGCCTTAGAAACTAACTATGATTCAGTTGATACTTTCCATCCTTTTAGATTCTTATTAGATAAAATAAACCCTAAAGGTTTTGGTGGTGGATTAAACTTCCTTACAGTTGATTATCGCAGAGGTTTTAATGATGTCTTAGGGGCAATGGGATCAAGTGGTGACGCGAATAATTTACCTGGCGGTAGTAGGCCGAGCCGACGAGGTAATACAACGACAGAATTTGCTGAAGGTGAGTTTGAAAAAATATCAGCAACTTACCAACGCTTACAATTAATAACTAAGAATCAGTCTTTCTTATTCAAATCTGAATTTCAATGGTCAAACGATCTATTAGTTCCTCTTGAGCAATATTCGGTAGGTGGTCCCGATAATGTTCGAGGTTTCCCTGATGCTCAAGGGTTATTTGATCGTTCCTATTTCTTTTCGCTCGAATATATTTTTAATGCGCCGTTTATTGCTGACGTACCTGCTTTTAAAAATAGAACATGGGGTGAGTTGCTTCAGTTCTCAGTTTTCTACGATTTTGCGACCGGTACACAAAATGAGCCTACTGAAAGTACGACTGATCCAAATACGGCTAATAGTTTTATTACTTATAAGAGTGTAGGTATGGGCTTACGTTTTAACCTTCCAGGTTCGATTGATAGTCGTTTGATGTGGGCAACCGAGATGGGAGCAGCTGTGCCTGATGATGGAAGACAATCACATATTTGGGGTGATTTTACGTATAGTTTTTAATTAAGATTAAGTAACGAATTTAAGTGATTGAGATTTAAATAATCATTAGATTTTAATAAAAATAAACCAGAATTGAGTGAGAACTGGGTCACAGTTATTTAAGTCAAAATCTGGTATCAAGGGGGTTGTGTTTCTTGGTGTGCAGGATAATCACCGTCACGATCTGAAGGAAACAAATGAGACAAAAAAGAAAGACAGGAAAACGGACTACAAAACAGTCCCGTACTGAACGTCAGTTATGTGCTGAGCGGCTAAATCCTGTCACGTCATTTATACGTACAGCATTACCTGCGGGCTTATTATTTGGTTTGCATGCAGGCGTTGCCTACGCAGGTCCTGAAGGCGGCGTCGTTGCTGGTGGTGAAGGAACGATATCTACTCCGAATGTAACGACAACGAATATTAATCAAGCCTCCCAAAATCTTATTGTAAATTGGGAATCCTTTAATGTTAATACGAATGAAGCAGTAAACTTCATTCAGCCCAATGCGCAAGCGCAAGCACTTAATCGCATCTATGATCAAAACCCAAGTCAAATATTTGGATCAATAAACGCCAACGGTAAAGTCTTATTAGTAAATCCAAACGGCGTCTTTTTCAAACCGGGAGCCCAAGTTAATGTTGGTTCTTTGACTGCCTCTGGTCTTAATATTTCTGATCAAGATTTCATGAATGGTAATCATCAGTTTTTTAATACTGATGGTTCAGAAGGCGGCATGGTAGTAAACCAAGGGTTAATCCAGGCTGCTACAGGTGGCTCGGTAACGTTAGTTGGTGGTGCTGTTAAAAATGAAGGCACTATCCTCGCTACTGCAGGACAAGTTAATTTAGTTGCTGGTAAAAAAGTCACGATGGATTTCGATGGTGATGGCTTAATGCAATTCGCTGTTGATGAAGAAATTCTACAAAACGTTCATGACCTCGATGATGCTGTTTCCAACACAGGAA
>JAJFKK010000010.1 GCA_021773245.1 Gammaproteobacteria bacterium
ATGACTTGCACGTCGTGTTCCCAGGCAATTTTTGTTAATTCACCCAGAGTCTTGAGTTCGGCAAACTGCGCTTCGTCATTAGCATCTGCAATAGAGCCGGGTCGTAGTCCATCACCCAGGGAAAATGAAACATCATAGGCCTTCATGATCTCGCAGATATCTTCAAAATGCGTATACAAAAAACTTTCCTGATGATGTGCCAGACACCACTTAGCCATAATCGAACCACCACGAGAAACAATACCAGTGACTCGTTTAGCTGTTAACGGGATATAGGCTAAACGTACACCGGCGTGTATTGTAAAATAATCAACGCCTTGTTCTGCTTGCTCTATTAATGTGTCGCGAAACAGATCCCATGTGAGTTCTTCCGCTTTACCATCAACTTTTTCCAAAGCTTGATAGATAGGAACAGTACCGATAGGTACGGGTGAGTTACGAATGATCCACTCACGGGTCTCGTGAATGTGTTTCCCTGTGGAAAGATCCATAACAGTATCTCCACCCCAGCGAATTGCCCAGGTCATTTTGTCGACTTCTTCTTCGATAGATGAAGTAACTGCCGAATTACCTATATTGGCATTAATTTTTACCAGAAAATTTCTCCCGATAATCATCGGTTCTATTTCCGGATGATTTATATTTACGGGAATAATGGCACGACCTGCGGCAACCTCATCTCGTACAAATTCCGGTGTAATAACATCGGGTATCTGTGCACCAAAGGCTTGCCCAGCGTGACGGCATTGTGGATTGTGTTTTAGATATTCTTCCAGCTTTTGATTTTCACGTATCGCTATGAATTCCATTTCCGGTGTGATGATACCTTTTTGGGCGTAATGCATTTGCGTAACATTTTTTCCGGATATTGCTTTACGTATTACTCTGTTGGTATGAAAGCGCAGACTGTTTAATTCTTTTGTATGCAATCGAGTACGACCGTATTCTGATGTGGGACCATCATGATATTCCGTATCGCCACGTTCTTCGATCCAGGTGCTTCGTAATGCATTTAATCCACTACGTATATCGATTGATACTGTTGGATCGGTATATGGACCGGAGGTGTCGTAAACAGTAACGGGATTATTTTTTTCTATGCCGTTACTTGTATGCGTATCAGCGAGAGAGATTTCACGCATCGGAACCTTGATATCATTACGACTGCCACGAACATAAATTTTTCTGGAGTTTGGAAATTGTTGCACAGCAGATTCATCAACTTGAGCTGTGCGGCTGAGTATCGTATCTGGATCAGCACTCATTATTATAGTCCTCTTGTTAAAATTGTGAGTGCAATATGGCTGTATGCTTGCTTTCCTACGCCGGTACTAACCGGATCAGGTTCAAGGGTCAATCTCAGCCATACTGGCACCCCTAGCTTTATTAATTAGGCAACAATACTATTATTGGCAATATCAATGCCACTAAGAGTATTTAATTGAAAGGACTGTTTATTTATAGATAAGTAACAGAAGTATTTATTATAAAACAGGAGTTTAAAACATTACTTAATGTTTTAAGTTAGGTTTTGATTATTTAAAAAGAATGAAGTTCTAAAAGTTAAATTGCTACATTTGTTACATGTTAAAGATGCATAATAGAAAGAGGGCTTTAACAAATAGTCTTAATATTCCATCTCATTAGGCGCAACAATGTTGAATTTTTTCATTTTACGATAGATGGTCGCTCGCGAAATACCAAGTTCGTGTGATGTGTCTGTAATATTCCATTTATTTTTTCTTAAACAAAGAACAAGATTTTCTACTTTAGGGTCAACACGAATATTTGATGGTGTGGCGTTTTTTCTAATACCGCTATTAGATGCAGTATTTAAATCATATGTGCTATTTAATCTTAATATGAAATCATCTGGTAAATCTTCATTTTTAATTATATTTTGATCACAAAAGGCAATAGCAATGCGTAACAGATTTCTTAATTCCCGTATGTTTCCTGGCCAGTGATAACTGGATAATAATTCCAGGGTTTCAGGAGTGATATCAAGTTCTGAGGAGCCGCTTTCTGCCTCAATTGCTTTCATTATTATAAACTCTATATCTTTACGTTCTCTAAGTGCAGGTAATGTTAATGTCGCTCCTGCAAGGCGAAAGTAAAGATCTTCGCGAAAACTTCCTTCAGATATCATTTGTTCTATGTGTTTATGTGTCGCGGAAATAACATTTAAATCAATTGATACAGGTTTATCTGAGCCTAAAGGCATGACTTCTTGTTCAGACAAGACGCGCAATAAACGGGTTTGCAGATGAATTGGCATGTCACCAATTTCATCGAGAAATAATGTTCCGCCGCTCGATTTTTGTATTAGTCCGATCATGCCTTTACTTCTTGCTCCGGTAAATGTTCCCGGTCTATATCCGAATAACTCACTCTCAATTAACGATTCAGGGATTGCGGCACAATTTACGGCGATAAATGGCTTTAACTTACGATTACTCTCGTTATGTATTGCTCTTGCAAAAACTTCTTTACCACTTCCAGTCTCACCTTGAATAAGAAAACTTATATTGCTATGAATAAGGCGTTTTGCAAGCTTAATAGTTTTTTGTAAAACAGGATCGGATTTAGTAAGTTCATCAAGTAAAAAACAAGCTGCTTCAGAATTCATTAATGTAGAAATATTTTTCTTTGTTGCAGGGATACTGATGCTGGCTTTCTGATTTAATGGCATAGTGGACGAGAAAAATAGTTTTTCTCCTGAATCTCTAAGCTTTGCCGGTTTTATACATGTGCTTGATAGACTATGGATCAAATCATCTAATGAACAATCGAAAAAATTTGTAACATATTTACCTACTGGATTGTCGATGCTATTTTTATTAATTATATCGTTTGCGATAATTTTTTTCGCACTCGTGTTTAAACCTTTGATGAGTCCGGTTTCATCAATTGCCAACATATTTGCTGCATTAACATTAATATATTCTTTTAGAGAGCCAAACCTGACTATCCAGCTATTTTTCTGAAAATGGTGCAGGAAGTTTGCATTTTCAATCATCTGCGCGTGTTGTTTTACAATCTGTAACAGCAAGTGTTGACTGTCTTTACTTTTTGGAGAATTCAATGCTGAGACATCTAATATGGCAAGGGGATTACCTTCTGGATCAAAAATAGGTGCTGCAGTACAGGTTAATGACGTGTTATTGATATCAAAATGTTCTTCTTGGTGAACAGTGACGGGCTGCAACTCTGTTGAACAGATGCCAACTCCATTTGTACCAGAATGCATTTCATTCCAGTCAGCACCCAGATATAAACCGCATGATTTCAATTCTGATTCAATACGATCATTTCCGATATAGTCTACGGTAATTCCTTTATTGTCAGCTAGAAGGATTACATAATCGAGCGCATTGATTTGATTGTAAAGTTCTCTTAATCCGGATTTTGCAATGTGTATAAATTCTTCTACAGGTAATCTGTGATCTTCAAGTTCCTGATTTGATAGTATACGAGCTTCTCGGGATTTACTGGGATCGAGATTATAATGAGTGACACATCTTTGCCATGATCGCAATATGATGGGATCAAGCGAAGAGATATAGTCAGAATTTTTTTCAGGGCGATAGACCGATTCAAGAATTTGATCAATGTGACTCTCTTGATTAGCGTAGGCCATCATTATGCTCCTCTAGAACATTACCATTTATTTTTATTTTATTGAGCTTCTTTATAGTGCGTAGCCAATTTCTGTCGCTGGCTATCTTTATTATTCTTATAAAATAAAGCAAATACCCTTGATTTTCAATTTTTTATGTAACAGCTGATCCTCAATAATTGTTACAGATGTCTCAAAATTTCTCGCGTTAATAATAAAACCTATATAAAAACAGATGCTTATAATACTGGCGCATAGGTTGCATACAGCAATATTGAATTTACATCTGTTTTTCTTGATGTGATGATTTACTCAAACTTATGCTGTTTGAAAACTAAACAAACAGACATAAATACTCATAAAAATAGTTCGGGGAGAGTTTAATAATGAACAAAAATAGACAAGAATCAATCATAAAGTGGTGTAAGTCACTTTTATGTGCGCCTCTTATTGCCTCATTATGCGTAAGTGCATCTTTTGCTGCGGATAAAGATGGAGACTGGCCGCGTTATCATCGTTTGGATAATGGTTGGCGGTTTAGCCCTCTTAAAGAG
>JAJFKK010000091.1 GCA_021773245.1 Gammaproteobacteria bacterium
ATCAGAGTAATATTTATGACATAGTCATTTAATTGATGCATGGCGATTTCATATGCAGGACAGGAAATGATACGTTAGCTTATGGCAGCTACAAATTTAGAAGCCTCCGCCAAAATTGATCAGCGTATATATGCTGAACAAGTCAGTCTGTTGTATACAAAATCTGTTACGCGCCCCTTACTTCATATTATCTCATTAATAATCGTTGTTTCGTTAATACATAATCATGTTGATGCTGTGCATGTTTATGTCTGGGCGACATATTTGTTTGGGGTAAGTTTGTATCGAATTATCGACATTAATAAAACCCAAAAAATAATAAACGAAACGACTGATTTTAGAGTCATTCAAAAACGCTTCGCTATTTGTGCAGGCGTGTTAGGCACTATATACGGTATAGGCATTGTTAGTTTTCTTGGCTATCTGCCGCTTTTAAAGCAAGTTTATTTATTAATGCTGATATCAGTAATAATGCCTTCCGGCTTTGTCTCTTTTGTTTCTGACAGGCTTTCATTCAACATGTTTGTCTATCCATTAGTCATTCCGCCTATTGTGTGGCTGTTTTCACAAGGGCAGGATGAACACCTTTATATGGGCGTTTGTGGAGTTGTTTATTTGTTGGTTATAAAAAAATCTTTTAAATGGAATAACGAAACTCTAACTAATACGATAAGACTTAAATTAGAGAATCAAGAGCTACTGGAATCGTTACAGCTGGTCAATGAGAGATTGACTGAATTGTCGATCATTGATGAGTTAACACAGATTCAAAACCGTAGAAGCTTTGATTACACGATTGAAAAAGAATGGTTACGTGCAAAACGCTTGAAGACATCAATATCGATGTTAATGATCGATATAGACTTTTTTAAACAATATAATGATAAATTTGGACACATTAAAGGCGATGAATGTTTATATTCCATTGCCTATTGTTTGCAAAACAATATTAATCGTCCAACAGATTTTGTTGGACGTTATGGTGGTGAAGAGTTTTGCATCATCATGCCTGATACAGATATAAACGGTGCAATAAAGCTGGCTAAGGAGGTTCGTGCCGCAGTCAAAGAACTGAAAATATTGAACCCGGGCTCTGCGGTAAGTGAATTTATAACGATTAGCATTGGTGTCGCCTCTGCTGTCCCAACGACTCAAGATACGCATATGGATCTCTTATACATACTAGTGATAAGGCTTTATATAAGGCAAAAAATGAGGGTAGAGATGCTGTTCGATCACTGGCAACTCTGGAGAATAATGGTAAATCACAACTAGATGTTTAAATGATATACTTCAGTCATTAAAGACCAATATTAATAACACTAATCTCCTGCCACTGGGTCATGACAAAAGATACTGATTACCGACCGCTTGCAGATCGTATGCGTCCAGCAACGATCGATTCCTATATCGGACAAGAACATATTCTTGGAAATAATAAGCCATTAAGGTTAGCGATTGAACAGGGTCGTTTACATTCCATGGTATTCTGGGGGCCTCCTGGGACAGGCAAAACCACATTAGCACGTTTAATTACAAAGTCCTGTGACGCACAATTTTTATCTGTTTCTGCTGTTTTGAGCGGTGTTAAGGATATACGTGCAGCAATTGAGCAAGCAAAACAATACAGGGCAGTTTATAACAAAGATACCGTTTTATTTGTTGATGAAGTGCATCGTTTTAATAAATCACAGCAAGATGCCTTTTTACCTTATGTTGAAGACGGCACGGTTACCTTTATCGGCGCCACTACAGAAAACCCTTCTTTTGAACTAAATAATGCGTTGTTGTCTCGCGTTAGGGTCTATGTATTGAAGTCACTAAAAGAAGGCGATATAAACGTCATTCTTCAACAAGCATTAGATGATGATGAAAATGGTTTTGCGAAACTACACTTAAAATTAGATGATGATGCATTAAAGAAGTTGTCCTCTGTAGCAGATGGTGATGCACGTCGTGCACTTAATTTATTAGAAATTGCTTCTGATTTAGCCGAAAACGGTATCATCACTGAAAGTTTATTAAATGAAGTATTAGTAGATGGATCGTTGAGGCGTTTTGATAAAGGCGGAGAAGCATTTTATGACCAAATATCGGCATTGCATAAATCAGTAAGAGGTTCTAATCCTGATGCTGCACTTTATTGGTTTGTAAGAATGATTGATGGTGGTGTTGACCCATTTTATGTTGCACGTCGCGTTGTGAGGATGGCAACGGAGGATATAGGAAATGCTGATCCTAGAGGTTTGAGGCTGGCGCTTGATGCATGGGAAACTCAAGAACGATTAGGTTCTCCTGAAGGTGAATTAGCAATAGCGCAAGCCATCATTTATCTCGCCTGTGCTGCAAAAAGTAATGCTGTTTATAGTGCTTTTAATACTGCGATGCAGGATGCAAAACAATCTGGTTCACAAGAAGTACCTCTGCATTTACGAAACGCACCTACGAAACTAATGAAGTCTCTTGATTATGGTAAAGATTACCGATATGCGCATAATGAAAAGGATGCCTATGCCGCAGGCGAAAATTATTTCCCAGATGAAATGGAACCGAGAGAATATTATCACCCAGTGGATAGGGGCTTGGAGATAAAAATTGCTGAGAAATTGTCTTATTTACGTACACTTGATGAGTCTGTAAAAACTAAATAGAAGTAAAGAATAAATAATTCAGATAAAATAGTTCAATACTTTCAACTGCAGATATTAATGATACATATTATTTCAATCGCAGCAGGTGGCGCCATTGGTGCATTACTACGATTTTGGTTCTCCATCGGCGCTCATCATTTATTGGGGAAAGGTTTCCCATATGGAACATTGCTCGTTAATGTTATTGGATCTTTTATTATTGGTGCAGTATATGTTTTCATGATCGAACGAGGTGAGTTATCAGAAGACTGGAGCGCTTTTCTAGTCATTGGCTTACTCGGTGCATTTACGACATTTTCAACTTTTTCGTTTGAGACCATTAATCTGATCGAAACAGGAGAAATGTTGAAAGCAGGCTTAAATGTGCTGGTTTCAATCGGCTTATGCTTCGGTGCTTGTTGGTTTGCGATGCTGCTTGCTCGCCAAACAAATATATAAATATTTAATATTCAGGAACAAATAATCAGACATGTTAGATCCACACACTTTACGTAGTGAGTTAGATGATATTGCTGTTGCTTTAAATAAACGCAATATGACGTTAGACACCAGCTCAATTCAAGAACTAGAAGACAAACGGAAAATAATTCAAACAAAAACAGAAGAACTTCAGTCTCTACGTAATTCAAAGTCCAAAGAAATCGGGCAACTAAAGTCAAAAGGCGAAGATGCCCAAGGCGTGATGAATGAAGTTGCGACTATTAAAGCACAATTGGATGAGAGCGAATCAGAACTCAATGAAATTCAATTAAGTCTAAACGATATTCTTATTGGTATTCCGAACATCCCTCATGTTTCAGTGCCAGAAGGTAGCACTGAAGATGATAACGAAGAAGTTAGAAAATGGGGCGAACCAAAGGATTTCGATTTTGAACCTAAAGATCATGTTGATTTAGGCGAAGCATTAGGATTAATTGATTTTGAAACCGCAACTAAAATAACGAGTTCTCGTTTTGTTGTTATGCACGGTGGCATTGCTAAATTGCATCGCGCATTAATTCAATTCATGCTGGATACACATTCAGAAGAACATGGTTATAGCGAGATTAACGTTCCTTATTTAGTTAATGCTGACAGTTGCATGGGTACGGGGCAGTTACCAAAATTTGAAGAAGATTTGTTTCATATTAAAGAACACGGTTTATATTTGATACCTACTGCCGAAATACCGGTAACAAATACCGTGCGTGGTGAAATACTAAGTGATGCCGAATTGCCAAAAAAATATATTTGTCATACGCCATGTTTTAGAAGTGAAGCAGGATCTTATGGTAAAGACACAAGAGGCATGATCAGGCAACATCAATTTGAAAAAGTAGAAATGGTGCAAATGGTAAAGCCGGATACATCTTATGATGTATTAGAAGAATTGCTAGGACATGCGGAAGCCATATTACAAAAACTGGAATTGCCATATCGCGTCGTTAATTTATGTGGTGGAGACTTAGGTTTCTCTTCAGCAAAAACTTATGACATTGAAGTTTGGTTGCCAGGACAAAATACGTACAGAGAAATTTCTTCTTGCAGCAACTTCGAAGCCTTTCAGGCAAGACGCATGAAAGCACGCTGGCGCAACCCTGAAACAAACAAACCAGAGTTACTTCATACACTCAATGGTTCTGGTTTAGCTGTAGGACGAACTTTGATAGCTGTAATGGAAAATTATCAGAATGAAGATGGAAACATCACCATTCCAGAAGTATTAAGACAGTATATGAATAATCAAACCGTTATCAGTTAGACGTTCAGTTTTTTAGCTGCCTTCACCAAACACTTCCCAAAACTCTACTTTATTATTGCTGCGAGGGAAGTCGCATTCTGGAATCGGCACATCTAGAAACTCACAAAGTGGTGTCCAGCCATCGGTTACTTGGTAAATCAATAACCTGTTTTCCGGTAAAATATCTTTTACTTGATTAATCCTGTTTTGAAATTCGGATAAAACTAATTCTTTATCATCTGTGGAGTTAGCAAATGTTTGTTGAGTAATTATTTTATTTGCCATAGCCATTACAGATCGCGGATATTCTTCTGTAATTTCATCTTGCATCTCTAATAGTTTTTTAATTGTGCTGGAATAACTTTCCCACCAAAGCTCTGCTGGACGAACACTTAAAAGTACTTTTGAGTCAGGGTAGAATTCTGCAAGTTCTTTCCAGTAGTGGGCGCTCGGCCAATCAACGGCTGATTTATACCCTTGAAAAACATCGTCCCAGTTTACTTTTTCGCCATTTGCAGCTTTTTCCCAGTAAGGAAGTTGAGACGGATTTTTAATCACTTCTTCCATATGGTGGCAAGGGCCTAAACCTAATTTTTCCAATGCTAATTTTATAGACATTGTTCCGGTGCGGCCAAAGCCAGCATTAATAACAGATAAAGACATCGTGTTATTTCTCCTTAGTAATATAAAAATATAATCTTTGGATTATCTCAAGGATCAGTTTACTTATTATGATTATATAAATATGAAAAAATAAGTTTTAAAAATTATTTTTATTCAAGAATCCTGAAAAAAAACGCCCATACGGGCGCTTTTTCGTTTTAAATAATCTGAATTAACTATCCAGATGTGATTACTTTTAACACGGCATCCAAACTTTCTTTTGCATCACCGAAATACATACGTGTATTTTCTTTGAAGAAAAGAGGGTTTTGAACACCGGCATAGCCTGTTGCCATGCCACGTTTAAGAACGATTGTTGTATTGCCTTTCCAACACTCCATTACTGGCATGCCAGCGATTGGACTGTTTGGATCATCTTGAGCAGAGGGGTTAACAATATCGTTTGCGCCGATAATGATAGAAACATCAATATCAGGAAAGTCATCATTAATTTCATCCATCTCAAATACAACGTCATAAGGCACTCTTGCTTCTGCTAGAAGTACGTTCATATGTCCCGGCATACGACCAGCTACTGGATGAATACCAAAGCGTACGTTAATTTTCTTATCACGTAATACTTTAGTGATTTCATTCACTGTATGCTGCGCTTGTGCTACTGCCATTCCATAACCTGGAATAATCATCACTTCTTTTGCATCTGTTAATAGTGCGGCAACTTCATCTGTATCAATCGGTACGACTTCACCCTGATCGACAATTTCACCATCACTAGAACCGCCGCCTGTGTCAGTACCAAAGCCACCGGCAATAACTGAAATAAAGTTTCGATTCATTGCTCGGCACATGATGTAACTCAAGATAGCACCACTACTACCGACTAATGCGCCGACAACGATTAATAAATCATTGCCTAACATGAAACCAGTAGCTGATGCTGCCCAACCTGAATAGCTGTTTAACATCGAAACAACCACAGGCATATCTGCACCACCAATTGCCATTACCATATGTATACCAAAGAGTAGGGCAATACCGGTCATAATCATTAATGGCACTATGGCATTACCACCATCGATATGTCCTTGATGAACAAAGTCATAACAAAAGTAGATGCTCGCAACGAGTAAGCCTAAATTTAACCAATGGCGTGCAGGAAGCATTAATGGATTACCGCCAATCTTTCCACTCAATTTACCAAAGGCAATGACTGAACCTGAGAATGTGACTGCACCGATCAGTACGCCGACATAAATTTCAATTTCATGAATGGTTTTCTCAACTCCCAAAAGACTGGATTCACCCATGAAATTTACATAGCCGACTAATACCGCTGCAAGGCCAACCAAACTGTGAAGAATGGCGACTAATTCTGGCATTTGAGTCATCTCTACCTTTTTGGCAAGAATGATACCGATGGTGCCACCGACCAGCATGGTAATAATGATGATATGAAGATTACTGGAAACTTCAGGACCGAAGACAGTCGCTAAAATAGCGAGCGTCATACCGATAATGCCGTAGACATTACCTTTACGTGCTGATTCCTGATGACTTAATCCACCCAAAGTGAGGATGAATAAAACAATTGCCCCTATATATGCTGCTGTTACTAAACCTTCTGACATGATAATCCCCTTATTTTCTGAACATATCTAACATGCGTTTGGTAACTGCAAAGCCACCGGCAATATTGATACTGGTTATAAGGATGCCAAAGGCAGCGAGCCCGACTAACAAATTGTCTGAAGACGATATTTGTACGAGTGCGCCGATAACGATAATACTACTGACTGCATTGGTTACACTCATTAGCGGCGTATGTAGTGAAGCGGATACATTCCAAATCACCATATAACCGACAAAACAAGACAAGACAAAGACAGTAAAGTGAGTCATGAAAGAGGCCGGTGCTACTGAGCCTAAACCTGCTAAAACAAGTGCACCAATAATAACCGGCATCATTTGTTTTATTGGTCCTGCTTTCTTTGGTTCTGGCTTTTCAATAACGGCAGGTGCTTCAGCAGGTTTTGCAGGAGCAGCCGATAGTTTTGGCGCGGGTGGTGGCCAGGTAATTTCGCCGGCTTTAATAACAGTTGCGCCACGTACAGCTTCATCTTCAAAATCAATTGTCATTTCACCATCTTTCTCAGGTGTCATATCAGTCAATAAATGTCGAAGATTCGTTGCGTAGAGTTGGCTTGATTGATTTGGTAAACGACTTGGCAAATCACTATAACCAATAATGGTTACACCGTTATCTGTGACGCTAAGTTCGTGAGGAACGGTTAAGTCACAGTTGCCGCCTTGTTCAGCAGCTAAATCAACAATTACGCTACCGTTCTTCATGGATTTAACCATATCAGCGGTAATCAATTTAGGTGCAGGTCTGCCTGGAATGAGAGCAGTTGTTACAATGATATCTACTTCTTTAGCTTGTTCCGCAAATAATGCCATTTCTGCAGCGATGAATTCATCACTCATAGTTTTTGCGTAACCACCTTCACCACTACCGTCTTCTTCAAATTCGAGCAGTAAGAAATCAGCCCCCATACTTTCAACTTGTTCCTTAACTTCAGGACGGGTATCAAATGAGCGGACAATTGCTCCTAGGCTATTTGCCGCACCGATAGCGGCCAAGCCTGCTACACCAGCACCAATAACCAGAACTTTAGCAGGAGGTACTTTACCTGCAGCAGTGATTTGACCAGTAAAAAATCGACCAAAGTTGTGTGATGCTTCGACGATAGCTCGATAACCCGCAATATTTGCCATCGAACTAAGGGCATCCATTTTTTGTGCTCTTGATATCCGAGGAACGCTATCCATTGCCAAAATATTAACTTTTTTGGCTGAGAGCTTTTTCATTAAATCTTCATTTTGAGCTGGCCAGAGGAAACTGATTAATGTTTGGCCGTCATGAAGTAATTCGACTTCATTATCGTCCGGAGCACGGACTTTAAAGATAATATCTGATGAATCCCATAATGATTTGGTATCGCTTATTACTTCAGCGCCTGCTTCACTATAGGCTTCGTCTGTAAAATTTGCTTCCGTTCCAGCGCCAGACTCAACTGCAACACTATATCCTAACTTCTGTAACCATTTAATAACTTCAGGTGTCGTCGCTACGCGTTTTTCACCTGCGTATGTCTCTTTAGGCACGCCGATCTTCATCGTGTGACCCCCCCTATATATTGAATTGTTTATTCAGGAATAATTATTTTTATATGAATCGCGACCGATGCTAGCATGATTATTAATTTAAGTCATAGAGGCGGATCAATTCATAAATAGAACGTTTTTTTTGCTGCACCTGCGATATAAATAGTGCTACAGATCTACGTTATGAATCATATTCTTATCTAATTCTTGAGGATTTTTAGATAGACATAAAAAAACCCGACACTTAGTCGGGTTTTAGTAGAAATTAGGTTAATTTTATCCTTAATCTTCCCCTGAAAGTGCTCCAAGCAGATGCAAGAGATGCTGAAACAAGATAATTATATTCAAATACAGGGATATTGTAGCCATGACATAATTTTTCTCGCCTCCATGAATGATACGACTAGTGTCATATAGAATAAAACCACTCATAATCATTATCATTGCTGAGCTAATAGCCAGTTGTATTGCAGGAATTTGAAGAAAAAGATTCACTAACATAGCGCCAATTGCTACGAGGAAACCTACAAATAAAAATCCACCCAGGAATGAAAAGTCCTTGCGAGTTGTCAGAGCATAACCAGATAAACCAAGAAAAATGACGCCAGTACCGGCCATGGCGGTTCCAATTAATTCAGAACCATTGGAAAACATAGTTAGATATTGGTTCAAAAGGGGGCCTAGCCCATATCCGATTAACCCAACAAAGAGAAAGGTGAGAGGTAATGCAGCAACTGAATTTCTATATCGAGGTATTACAAACCATACGAGAACTATTGCGACTATAGTAGCCCCAAGTCCAGCTATAAAAGATGCGTTAGTTACAACTCCAACAACGGACATAACTGCGCTGAAAAACAAAGTCATAGACAACAGTAAGTACGTGTTTTTCAATACTTTATTTGTAGAAAGTATCGATTCATCCGATCTACGAGTAACTACAGATGGGGATTCATTCATTTATTTTCGCCTTTTATTAAAGATTATCTAATATGTAATGCTTTGAGGGGTAAATTTCAAGCATTGTTTCATGAATTCTACTTATATACCTAATTAATCGAACTTATATATCATCCTACTTTTCCCGTCGCTCATGATCATGTATCCTCTCGCACCTGACGGAGAGGTGGCAGAGTGGTCGAATGCACTGGTCTTGAAAACCAGCGATCCTTTATCGGTTCCGTGGGTTCGAATCCCACCCTCTCCGCCATTTTATTTTCTACAATAGAAAATATATTTCCTGCGAATTTTATTCTTCAATCCACTTTCCTATTTCCATAGCACAAGATCTTATGTTTTCAGCTCGTTTAATTGGATCTCCATGAATTTTCAAAGTTGAATTTCTATTTTCGTCTAATAAAAGTTTAACCGCAGCCTTTGTTTCATTAGGTTTCCCATATTTAGCAGTCCAGCAATCAGCTTGCATTTCTTGAGATATAGGGTAGGCCGAAGGCTCTGATAAAAGATGGTGATTTAAGTGACTATGTGAGAAGGCATGTAGACGGAAAAATCCACATGCATCGCCAATTTCTTTACAAGTCACAGGGTTATATATAACAACTGTACCCCAATTTGCATCGGCTCTCATCATTGCGATTTCATCCAGGCTAGGATCCGGGATATCGGAGCTTGATGAAACCGTCGAGTTTTTACAAGATGCGCATAAAATTAAGCTAAGAATGAATATTAGGTTTATATATAAAGTTTTCATTGTCTAATCGATGTCTATTTCATTGATATTGTATAAGATTACTTTAAAACGATACTTAGCATGAACTTTAATAGAGAATAGACTCTATTATTACATTAAAGATTCAAATATTTATTCATATTAAACCATAAAATATGTGGCCTCGACTTTTTAAGCTAATTTGCAATCGATATACTTTTTTATCGTTATTTACAGCTGTCGTAGTATCAGCGTATTTCATATCTGGTCAATTTGAAGCGAAACCCAATCTCAAGCGCTTGTTCGTTGAAAGTAAAATGGTCAATGATCAACCTCCCGTTATATTTGTGCATGGTGTTCTAGGAAGCAAACTCAGAGATAAAGAAACGGGCATGGAAGGCTGGTTTAGTTCTCCTTTTAAATTATTATTTGATGAATTTCGTCATTTGGCACTGGAAATAGATCCAGAAACATTAACGCCTAAGCCTAATAACTATGAAGCCTATGAATTAGCCGGCGATATCATTGGTAAAGATTTTTACGGTAATATTATTAAAACCTTAACCGAGTATGGGGGCTATAAGCATGCAAAACTAGGTCAAGAAATTAATCCAAGCCATAAAAACTTATATACCTTTGTTTATGATTGGCGACAAGATAACGTCGCTAGCGCGAGTCTATTGGCCGATATGGTTGACCAGATACGAAAAGATTACGGCAACCCTGATCTTAAAGTCGATATTGTTGCACACAGTATGGGTGGCTTAATAACTCGTTATTATATGCGTTATGGTCGTGTCGACGTCACTAATGATAACGATTTTCCAGTTAATATGTACGGTGGTAAACGAGTGCGGCGAGTCATTTTATTAGGCACGCCAAACCTCGGCTCAGTAAAAATGATGAACGGTTTTATAAGTGGTATTCAACTCGGGTTAAAACGCATTAATCCTGAAACTTTATTAACAATGCCTAGCCTATATCACTTATTTCCACACCCATTAAATAATTGGATAGTGACGACTGATGGTAAAGAACTTGATCGTGATTTATTTGATTTTAATATATGGCGTAGTTTTAAGTGGGCTATTTTTAATCCAGAAGTAAGAGAAAGAATAGCAAGCGAGTTTGATAGTAAAGAAGAAGCTGATGAGTACTTACAAACGCTAGAGCAATTTTTTGATAAAACTCTCGAGCGAGCCAGACGGTTTTCTTGGTCATTAACAGTGCCTTTACCAGAAGATCATCCGTTGTTAATTGTTTTTGGCGGAGACTGCCATCTGACACCAGCAAGAATTGTTGTTGAGGAAGTCGAAGGTGAATCACTAATCAGAATGCATCCCGATGAAATAATGAATCCTGTTGCCGATATTGATTACAGTGAACTGTTAATGGAGCCCGGAGATGGTTCGGTATCTAAAGCTTCTTTAATGGGGCGTTCTGTTCTCGATCCTAGTGTGCCCCGACATAAATATTCTTTTTTTCCTCTAGACCATGTGGTTTTCTTATGTGAAAAACATAATAGCTTGACAGGCAACGTTAGTTTTCAGGATAACCTGTTAAATGCCTTACTAATTAGGGATTAAACATGATACTAAAACTTAATAAATTCGTGTTTTCCATTTTAGGCTGTTTGAGCTTATTGAGTAGTGCCGTACAAGCTTCAGAAGTTCAAGATGAGCAAGCCATGCTTTTGGATAACTTAATTTATCTTAATCAAAATTGGAATGATGCTGATAGGGAGTGGTTTTATTTTATCGATCAAGGTTCGCGTTTGATGCCTTATCGAATTTTTATGAATTTAGAACAAGCGGGCAATGAAAGTTTATTAAGTGATTCATTTAATTTACTCAATTTGGGTTTTTTGCCAGCAAAGAAAAGCAAAAGTAATCCTGATGGCTTGCCCGTCGGTTTTTCAAGAAATAAAGATTATGTTGGAATTACATGCGCGGCATGTCATACCCAACAATTA
>JAJFKK010000092.1 GCA_021773245.1 Gammaproteobacteria bacterium
GCATGGTTTTTTCTTTAGCCCAACTTGCATTACCTAAAGAAACACCTTCAATAGCAATGGTCGGGATTAGGGAGGGGGCTAACTTAAGATCACCACTAATTTCAAAATCTCTGCCTGTATTATCTTTAACCGCCTGAACGATTTGTTCTTTATACTGATTGATGTCTGTTGTAAAAATAACAACTGCAATACCAGCAACGACAAGCAGAACAAGAACGACCAAAATCTTAATTAGCTTTCCCATGAGTATATCCTTAAAAATTAGGTTTTTATTAGGCTTAGCTTATTACAATTTGAGTTAAAATTCAGTATCGATGGACGAATTAGATTGCTCTGCCCGATCTTTTTTTTAACTCCTCTTCTTTATCAGAAAGATAAATGACTAGGGAGATTAAATTTGTTTCTAATCCTTTTTATCTAAACGCTTTTCTATCTTATCCAACCGTTCAAATATGGATGCAATTGCTGATTCAAGTTTGATAAATTTACGAGTATTGTCGTGTTCATAGGAGACAATCGCCTTTTTACGACGTAGTAAATTTAGTGTGTCTCCCAGATTAACATCTGGGTCATCAAGTTTATCCAGAATATCCTCATCTGTATGAGGTGTGTGCAATATATCAAGTACTTTTGTTTCTACTGGAATAATAGATTGCCTAATGAATTCATCTACATGACGTTGTGTGAATTTTTCGAATTTCTTGAACCTTGCGCCAAAGGCAACAACATCAGTATCAATCAGAGTGAAGTAAAATATTTTTGATTGAACAATAACATCTTTTTTTTTGCCGTCTATCGGTAAAGCAAATTTTAAAATAATTTCGGGCGCTGTTTTTTCAGTAATAAACTTACCGGTAGGATGAATTAAATAAGCTGTTTTCCTGTTGCACCTTAACTGTACACCGTCAGGTGAGATATCATATAAAATTAAGTTTACATCATATTTATCTTTTTTATGTACGACTGCAATGGAGTTAACGCTAACTCTTGGGTAGTCGCGTTTTTCCTCATACATATCGTATAAGTTGATTATTTTCTTTTTTTTTGGGCTCGTTTTCTTTTCTCGGCTCATTATTTTAATTATAACTTAATATCCGTATATAACAGGGAGTAAGACAAATATACAATACAATAACGAGCTCTGATTAGCCTAGAAAATAAAGTTAATATAATCAATAAGGTAGTTTGTTTTCTATTTTATCGTTTAGTAATTGACCAAATTCGCCACATGCTTGTACGAGAAGTCCAATTATTGATATTTATCTTTAGTATCCAACTAGGTAATGCTTGGCAAATTAATTCATGAGACAGACCAGCATCATTAAGTTCCTGACTGCGATTTTTCTTTCGAGAAGCAAAAAGCAATTGTTTGTCAGGATATTGAATAAAAACTTCTGTAATTTGATATTCATCTTTAACTGAAATAATTTTTAACTTATTCCAATTATAAAAATCCATATTTAATTCTGCTGGATCTGAATAAGAGCCATCTTGATCTAAAATCATTAATACCGATTCGTTATTTGATGTGAACGGTACTAAACAGTTTTGCCAAAGTGCGACTTCTTTGCTGGCGGGTAAAGAAAGTATCAATATTACTAGTACTGCATTCACAAATATTGAAAACCAGAAAATAAAGAACCAGCCATATTTAAAGAAATTTCTTTTTAATAAAAGGAATTTTGTATCCAGACTTACCGCGACCATTGCAAACATGACGGGAGCAAAAGGTAAAAGCGGAAACAGATAGCGCATTTCCTTATGACCAAAAACAGTATGAAATAAAACAAAAGGCACAGTAAGCCACGTCATTGGGTGTTTTGGAAACATAAACCAAAAAGCAGCTACAAAAAATGGTAATAACAAGGTTATCGGCGGGATGGTTTGTACTGCTGAATAATAGGCATAAAACCACCATGGTTCAGGTAACGCATCGCTTATACCACCACCAAGTCCATTATAGTGCCATACGAAATAATTCCATGAACTTACGGTTCGCTCTCCATACAACCACCAATCAAAACCAGCTCCCATGAGTAATGTTAATAATCCGGCAATCAGAATTAGAAATATATTGAGTGGCTTTTGCTTGTTAATGAAAATCATCCACAAGCCAAACCCTAACAACATAAAACCCATTTGATAACGGGCTAAAAATGCAAGTCCGAAACATAAACCCACTAATAAAAAGCGTTTTGCTGTTGCTGGTGAAGGATAACGATATAAACCGAGTGCTAATAAGAAGAATGAACAAGCCCAGCCTTCTGAAGAAAAACGAACATTGGTAAAAATGAGTAACCATGAAAATAAAAGAAAATAGGCCGTCCATTTAAATACATTTTTTGAATATATATCGTTAGTAATCGAACGTATAAAGACCACCGTCGCCAATAATGAAATCGCAGCGCTAATCAGACGATAGATAAACGCAATAATAAAAGGGGAGTCGATACCTGCGAAATTCGACACCTTTGATAATGCAAACGCCACAAAAGGCTGAAAACCACTGCGAACTCCTGCTTCGAATTCCCACATCAATTGGCTTTGCATATCCACGCCAATCTTGGATGTTGCGAAGTTTAGAATTTGTGCGTATTCATCATCGTGATAATGGCCTACGCTAAACCAGGCGGCCAATAGGTGTAGGATTATGGCTGCAATAAGCCAATATTTAGGTAATGAAGTCATTTTGGAAATGTTATTATTGTTATATGAATAAAACTGATTATATAGCTTGGAAATAAATTTGTTTGATCAATATGAGTGATTGTTGCCATAAAGAAGCGCCAAAGAATTCCTGCCACGAAACAGGGAATAAACGTGATTATTTATTGATTATTACATCAACAATAATCGTAGTGTCATATCTCATCTATTTGTTACCTGATGCAATTTCTGCTTCATCTACACATTTACATAGCTTTGTTTCTTCAAGTTTCTCTCTAGTAAACACGATGTACTGGGGAATTCTCATAGGCATCGTTTTTATAGGTCTTCTAGGACAAGTACCCAGAGAATTTATCATTGCATTATTAGGTAGTAAAAATGGAATAGGCGGCGTCTTTCGAGCAACATTAGCAGGCGTTTTACTCGATTTATGTAGTCATGGAATATTAATGGTTGGCTCGAAACTCTATGAAAGAGGGGCTAGTTTAGGTCAAGTTATGGCCTTTTTAATAGCGAGTCCCTGGAATTCAGTCTCACTAACTTTAATTTTATGGGCATTGATCGGTTTTAAATGGATGATGACATTCCTCTTAGCTTCCATGTTAATCGGCATCATTTCAGGGTTAATCTTTGAAACATTAGTTAAAACCAAGAAATTGCCGGGTAACCCAAATCGCATATCATTGCCCGATGGTTTCAAACTTATACCTGAAACTAAATCAGCTTTAAAAAACTTTAATTTTTCATTTTCCTGGCTCTCTAAGATGCTTATACAGGGACTAAAAGATTCTCGTATGGTGCTTCGTTGGGTTTTCCTGGGAATCATATTAGCGTCACTGATTAGAACTTTTGTTTCACTGGATATTTTTCAAACTTATTTTGGTCCGACATTATTAGGATTAGGCTTAACATTATTAGTCGCGACTATTGTAGAAGTCTGTTCAGAAGGGACTGTCCCGATTGCAGCTGACTTACTTACTCGTGGAAATGCACCAGGTAATAGTTTTACATTTCTTATGGCTGGCGTATCGACTGACTACACAGAGATAATGGTACTTAGAGAGGTCACAGGCCGCTGGATAATTCCTTTATTCCTGCCTTTAGTGACTTTGCCGCAAATATTGCTGTTGGGATACATCTTTAACCACATCAATTAGCTATTTAACATAATATACATTATGCGCAGTTATAAATGGTGTGTTTGTGCCAAGTATTAAGATTATTCTTGGTCGATAATAGTCTGTATGCCCTTTGCACGACCTCTCATAGCTCTTGTAAATGCATCATCACGATCTTCAGTCGTTGTCATAAGTTCTTCAAGGGCTTTATCAGGATTTAAAATATCCTGGACTTTGCTTTTTACTGTCTCAACAGAAAGATCAACATCTCTCAAATCAAACGGTTTTGAATCCTTACTTGTAACAGATTCAGGTTCCTCAAACAGAACTATATCTTCTTCACTAATCTCATACTTTTCATGTTCAACTGATAAGTTTTGATAATCATTATTAAGCATTAAGGCATAATGATCTTTGGGAGAACAATTTGAATCTAGGCTATATTTTGGCAGATTAGTAAAATGTTTTTGGCCATTATTGTCGATACAACTGTGAAACTCGACAGCAAAAGATGAAATGCTAATAAGTAATAGTGCAGTAAAAGATAGTAATTTCATATATTTAGAGTTTACTTCTATATAATATATAATCAATCATTACACTATAAATCAGACTTAAAACCAATACTATGCTCACAGATGATTTAATTTCTAAGGAATTCCCCTTAAATGATGAAATCATCTATTTAAATCATGCGGCTGTATCTCCTTGGCCGTTACGAACAGCTAATGCGGTCAAAGCTTTTGCAGAAGAAAATTCTCACTATGGCGCTCAAAATTATCTTACCTGGTTAGAAACAGAAACCAAGCTGCGTGGACAATTACAGCGTCTTATAAATGCACCGTCTAGAGATGATATTGCTTTATTAAAGAATACCTCTGAAGCGCTTTCTGTGGTTGCCACAGGCATAAATTGGCAATCAGGTGATAACATTGTTAGTAGTAATGAGGAATTTCCTTCAAACCGATTGCCCTGGCTAGCTCAAGCTAAACACGGCGTTGAATTCCGCGAAACAGAAATATCTTCTAATAACTCTGCAGAACAAGCATTAATTGATGCCTGTGATGGTAAAACTCGATTATTAACAATAAGTTCTGTCCAATATGGCACAGGACGATGCATAGATTTAAAGAAGTTAGGTGAGTTTTGTCATGCCAATGATATTTTGTTTTGTGTTGATGCTATTCAGAGTTTAGGCGTCCTGCCTTTTGATGCTCAGACCATTCATGCTGATTTTGTAATGGCTGACGCGCATAAATGGATGTTAGGACCAGAAGGCATCGCCCTTTTCTACTGTAATCCTAAAGTTAGAGATTTATTGGAATTACATCAGTTTGGCTGGCATATGGTTAAAGATGTAGGTAATTATGGTTCTAAAGATTGGCAAATAGCTGAGTCAGCACAACGTTTTGAATGTGGTAGCCCCAATATGCTGGGAATACATGCCTTATCTGCAAGTTTGTCCTTAATTGAAGAGGCTGGAATCGAAAATATATCTAGAAATATAATTAATAATAGCCTATATATTATTGATAATATTAAAAATATAGATGGACTAAATTTTATATCTCCGACTGTTCAACCACATTTTGCAGGAATCGTAACGTTTAATATTAATGCTAAGAATATGAGTCAGCTATATTCTAAGTTAATGAAATATAAAGTTATTTGTGCAAATCGGGCTGGAGGTATTCGGTTCTCACCTCACTTCTATACTAGCAAAAAAACAATAGATAAAGGACTTGAAGTATTAGCTTCAAATATTTGATTTAATTAAATAAATTATTGTAATTGTTTGTAGTCTGCTTTGCTACTTCATCAAACTCTACTTCTTTCAGCTTAGCAACGAATTCGGCCACATGACGAACATAGGCTGGCTGATTAGTTTTGCCTCTATATGGCATTGGTGCCAGATAAGGAGAATCTGTTTCAACCAACATTTTTTCTAAAGGGACCTGTTTAGCCACTTCATGTAATTCCTTGGCATTTTTAAATGTGACGATTCCTGAGAAGGAAATAAGGAAATTAAGGTCCATTGCTGCTTGCGCTGTCTCCCAATCTTCAACAAAACAGTGCATAACACCGCCTACAGAATCAGCACCCTCTTCTTTTAGGATCTTGATAACGTCGTCTTTTGCTTCTCTGGTATGAATGATGAGTGGTTTTTTGAGCTCTTTAGCAACAGTGATATGTGTGCGGAATCGGTCTCGTTGCCATTCAAGATCACCTTCGCTACGAAAATAATCCAAACCTGTCTCACCTATTCCCACGACTTCATCTAAATTGGCTAAAGCTATAATTTCATCAGCGCTAGCTTCTTTTTCAAGCTCTGTATTTGGGTGAATTCCAACTGAAGCAGACACCATCTCGTGTTGTTTAGCTAATTCGATAATATTTGGTGAGCCTTCAAGATCAATAGCAACACAAAGCATGTGTGATATATCGTTCTCTTTGGCATTATTAAGTATGTCATCAACAGCCATGTCTTCGCTGAGCAACGGAATATGACAATGAGAATCTATCAGAGATGACACAGAAGAATAATTTCTATTAATTCAGTGAGTTAAAAACACTCACATGGTGTGAGTAGGACGATCAGACTTTAATGCACCAGCAAGTGATTTTTCAATTTTACTTTTAGTAGCACCTTTATCGAGCTCACTAAATTGAACACCTATTCCCGCAGTTTTATTGCCCTGAGCGCCTTTTGGTGTAATCCAGACTACTTTACCGGCTACAGGTAACTTATCTTTGCTATCTGTTAGTGTTAACAGCATAAATACTTCGTCACCTAACTTATAATCTTTTGCTGTTGGGATAAAAAGTCCGCCATTCTTCACAAATGGCATATAAGCAGCATAAAGTGCACTCTTATCTCGAATTGTTAAAGATAAAATACCTTGTCTAGCGTCACGGCCTGCAGCCATTTATGTTACTCCTACAACGATTAATATGCTGTTTTAGGTTTATTCCAGTTCACAACGATTTCTTCAAATAGGCTCAAAACATTGTAATTCATTGGCCCAGTCGATTGTTGGTATTTAAATAATACAAAATCGTAATTCCTGGCTAACGCGACCAAGTCTAATGAATTTACAAGGTCTTGCAAGTCTTCTTTCAAGTCAAGATTCACCAGATTTGCGCGTTCCTGTAGCAATTTAAGACGAATGAGATCCTGAATTATCCGCATTAAACTGACAAAAATATTTTCAACACCTAAAGCTTGCCAGTTAGAAGCTATCTGAACCGGATCACAACCTTTTTTAGTTAACGATTTCAAATCATTAACTAAGTTATGACGAAATGCTAATTGTTCATTTTCAACTAAACTCAGTGCTTTTAAAGGGCCTCCACCAGATAAACGTAATAATAATTCGGCAGATAAATCTGAATCAATAGACTGAGCATTGAGCCAATTTACTGCTGTCTGGTCAAATACAGGATCAAAGTCGATACGTTGGCAACGACTTCTGATGGTAATCGGTAAGTTTGATGGACGATGACTTAATAAAAACAACATTGATTGAGAAGGCGGCTCTTCCAAGGTCTTTAATAAGGCATTTGCTGTAGCACGGTTCATTGCATCAGCTGATTTAATAATGGCTATTTTCGAATGTCCGGAAAAACTCTTTAATGTCACATACTCAATCAGTTCTCTAATTTGCGCAATTTTGACTTGCTTGCCCTCTTCTTCAGGTTCAATAATGAATAAATCAGGATGTGAACCAGCTGTGAATAACTGGCAACTTTGACAAGTACCACACGCATTTTCAGAGTCTATTCCTTTAGATAAACATAACATTTGCATCGCAAATGTTTGAGCAAATTGATCTAATCCAATTCCGTCAGGACCGCACAACAATAAAGCATGAGGAAATCGCTCTTGCTGTTGCATTTCCAGCAGGCGTTGCCTTTGCTTTTCTTGCCAAGGGTAAATTTCTAACATAAAAACTCTTTCAAAATATCCTGAATCTGCTGCTTAACGTTATCAACCGATTGTGAAGAATCGATAATCCGGAAACGTTCTGGTTCGTTTTCTGCTCTTTGTAGATAACATGAACGTATTTGCTCAAAAAAGCTAATTTCTTCTTGTTCAAATCGATCGGCTTCGCTGCGATTGCTGGCACGTCGTAAACCGGTTTCTACATCGAGATCGAATAACAAAGTAAGGTTCGGTTTTAATCCCTGTTGCACCCAATCTTCTAATATTTGTATACGCGAAGACTCAATTCCTCGGCCACCTCCCTGATAGGCATAACTCGCATCTGTAAACCGATCACAGAGCACGACTTTATCTAAAGATAATGCAGGATTAATGATTTCATCGATATGCTGAGATCTAGCCGCGAACATTAGTAATAATTCAGTATCATCAGTAACACCAACATTTTTACTGTCTAGAAGTATGCTTCTAATTTGCTCGCCTGTTTTTGTGCCGCCAGGTTCCCGCGTTTGAACAACTTCTTTTCCTGCTTCGGAAAATATTTCTGCAATATAAGACATTAAGGTGCTTTTACCTGCGCCTTCAACACCTTCTAATGTAATGAACATACCATGTTGCATACTACTTACCCTTTTTTAACTGGTATTTTACGACAGCGCGATTATGTTCAGCCAAGGTTTCAGAGAAATAATGAGAACCATCGCCCTTGGCAACAAAGTATAACGACTTTCCATCCTCAGGGTGTAATGCAGCATTAATTGCTTCTCGCCCAACTAATGATATCGGACTTGGTGGCAAACCTTTGTATCGATAAGTGTTGTAGGGAGAGTCAATATCAAGATCCTTTTTCCTAATGTTTCCATTAAATTGTCTGCCCATCGCATAAATCACCGTCGGATCGGTTTGCAATTTCATATTTTTATTTAAACGGCGTACAAACACCCCCGCAATTGTTGATCGCTCACTTGCCAGTCCTGTTTCCTTTTCAATAATAGACGCCATGATTAAGGCTTCGTAAGGATTTTTATAAGGTAAGTTAGAATCACGTTTTTGCCATTCTTCCTCTAATATAATTTGAAGTCGTTGATAAGAACGTTTTAGAAAATCAATATCACTGGTACCTTTTGGAAAGTGATATGTATCGGGAAAGAAGAGTCCTTCTGCTATCGGTTCTGAATATCCTAATTCGATCATTAAGTTATCAGGATTATAGCTATTCATTTTTTTCTCTATAAGATCATTTAATCTCATTGCTTCCAACATTTCATGAATTTGCCAACCTTCGACTAAGGTCATTGAATACTGAACGACTTTTCCAGAAACAAAAATATTTAAAAGGTCTTCGGGAAAGATTCCAGGACTTAAATTATATTCGCCCGATTTTATTTTGCTGGCACGCTTTGAAAAACGAGCTAAGACTTTTAGATAGTTGTTCTTTTCAATGATATTTTTTTCTTGAAGTTTTGTGTTTAAGTCAGAAAAACTCATTCCTGCTTCAACACTAAAAATAAAATCGCGTTCAATATTTAAAGGTGTTTTCAGAAATTTTTGATAATCCAGATAAAGCAGACCGCTTGTAACGAAAGAAAATAATAATATCAGTGATGTAAGTCGAAATGCTCGTTTTAACATGATGATATACAGTCTCGCTCCTGCAAGGCCTTTTTAATGTGTTGCGTTTTTTCTCCGACAGAAAAAGACTTTTCATCTATGTTTTTTACAGGCCATACACCGATAATGCTATTGCAGATAAAAACTTCATCTGCAATCTTTAATGCTTCAAGCGACAACTTTTTAATTTCAAGCTTGATATTCAATTCTGAGGCTAGGTTTATGATTGTATTTCTAATAATGCCATCAACCCCGCATTCGGTTAATTCAGGTGTGCTTAGATGATTATTGCTAACGCAAAAAATATTACTCATTGTACCTTCTATAACATTATCTTCTTGGTCTAAAACTATTCCTTCAGCGATAGAATCGTCAGTCCATTCTGAGCGGGCTAATATTTGCTCAAGACGATTTAAATGTTTAATTCCAGCTAAGCTTGCATTTTTGGCATAACGATAATCACAGACACGAACATTAATGCCGTTACTATAATTTTGTTTTGGATGTTCTGGCCAAGGATAAAGAGAAATTATTCGATTCGAATTTGTTTTTTCAGGTAGGGCATAACCTCTTCCACCCTGACCTCGAGTGATAATGATTTTTATGACGCCATGATCGATAGCGTTGATTAGAGAAGAGGCTTCTTCTTTAAGAAGAGTTTTCTCTGGAAATGAAATATTTAATCGTTTACAGCCCTGTTCTAAACGTATCAGATGTTCATCCCAACAAAGTAAACTTCCATTTTCAACAGCAATTGTTTCAAATAAGCCATCGCCATATTGTAAGCCACGGTCAAGAATTGATATCTCATCCGTAGCTACTCCATTTATTAAGGTTTTATTTGCCATAGCGTTAAAATGGCATGTGCATTTTACGATACTTTCTTAAAGATAAGAGAGCCATTGGTGCCACCAAATCCAAATGAGTTTGAAAGAGCCGCTTCTATTTTCATCTCACGCGCCGTATGTGGTACATAATCTAGATCACATTCAGGATCGGGCTCATCAAGATTGATAGTAGGTGGAGCTACTTGATCTCGTATAGCTAGCACTGAAAATATGGCTTCAACACCACCCGCTGCACCTAATAAATGACCTATCATTGATTTAGTCGAACTTACAGCTAATGATTTTGTATCTTCATTGAAAACACGTTTTAACGCGACAGTCTCTGCTACGTCACCTGCTGGCGTCGATGTCCCATGTGCATTGATATAATCAATCTCGTTTGTATTCACGCCACCATTTCTCAATGCATTTGTCATGCATAATGCTGCGCCTGCACCATTTTCTGAAGGTGCCGTCATATGAAAGGCATCACCACTCATGCCGTAACCTGAAACTTCGGCAAGAATATTGGCGCCACGTTTTTTTGCATGTTCATATTCTTCTAAAACCATAACACCGGCACCGTCACTTAAGACAAAACCATCTCTTCCTTTATCCCAAGGGCGGCTGGCACGTTCTGGTTCGTCATTTCTACTTGAAAGTGCTTTAGCTGAAGCAAAACCTGCTAAACCAGTAGTAGAAGTTGCCATTTCTGCTCCGCCAGCAATCATCACATCGGCATCACCATATTCAATTAAGCGTGCAGCATCGCCTATATTATGCGTTCCAGTTGTACAGGCAGTAACAATGGCGAAATTAGGCCCTTTTAAGCCATACATAATCGATAAATGACCTGAGATCATGTTAATGATGTTACTTGGTATAAAGAAAGGGGATATTTTTCTAGGTCCTCCTCTTTCATAAGCACGAGTGCCTTTTTCAATACCTGGTAAGCCACCAATACCGGAGCCTATTGCGACACCAATTCGTGTTGCATTTTCTTCGGTTATTTCTATACCTGAGTCTTTTATAGCTTGAATTCCAGCAGTAAGACCGTAATGGATAAAGGGATCCATCTTTTTTTGTTCTTTTCTTGGAATGTAATCATCCAATTCCAAATCACGAATAGAACCACCAATACGAGTACTAAATTCTGTCGTATCAAAATGGTCAAGTAGAGCAATACCACTTTTACCGGCAAGGATATTCTTCCATGTTTCATCAACACTATTTCCTACAGGCGTTACCATGCCTAAACCGGTGACTACTACACGTCGCTTACTCACTTTAAAATAATCCTATAATCATAATTTGAATAAATTTTCTGAATTCTCTCGTTGAACCATCGTACATATTGAAGTGCCTGATTATGACCAAAAAAGGCCGCGCCAGATAAAAAATCATGACGCGGCCTCAGGTGTTCTTAAGAAATTATGACTTATTCAAGATTTGCATTGATGTAACTAACGGCTTGGTTAACCGTAGTAATATTTTCAGCCTCTTCATCTGGAATTTCAGTTTTGAACTCTTCTTCCAAAGCCATAACCAACTCAACGGTATCTAGAGAGTCTGCCCCTAAATCATCAACAAATGATGCTTCATTTGTGACCTCATCTTCTTTAACGCCTAGTTGTTCTATAACGATTTTTTTTACGCGTTCTTCAACACTACTCATGATGGATAATTCCTCCCTTGTGACCCTATGGGCCAATTTGCGTGTGCTAAGTTTAGTGAAATGTAATCTTCTTGCAAGTCAGATTACACATTGTTTTAAATATTATTATTATTCAATAGTTTAATGGTGGTATTAAAAGTAAATTATAGGACTATCCCATGTACATTCCACCATTTACACTGAGTGTTTGCCCTGTTATGTAGGCAGCATTATCTGATGCCAAAAACTCAGTAACGGAAGCAACCTCTCCAGCTTGTCCTAAACGGCCAAGCGTAATTTGCTTTAATATTGAATCACGAATTTCATCTGTTAATTCATTTGTCATGTCAGTTTCAATAAAGCCAGGTGCGACTGCATTAACAGTAATACCTCTAGAACCGACTTCTCTTGCCAAAGAGCGTGTAAAACCAATCATGCCGGCTTTAGTTGCTGAATAATTAGTTTGTCCAGGGTTACCAGATAAACCAACGACAGAAGAAATATTTATTATTCGGCCATAACGTGCTTTCATCATTGCTCGTAAGCACAATTTTGTAACACGATACATACCCGTTAAATTAGTATTAATAACGTCTTCCCATTCATCATCTTTCATACGCATTAATAAATTATCACGTGTAATACCGGCGTTATTAACCAGTATGTTTGGCGCATTAAGCTCTTTAAGTTTGTTTTCGAATTCCTCAACAGAGGATTTATCTGAAATATCTAAAACTAGGCCTGTACCTAAATATTTACTGTCATTAATATAATTTGATATCTGTTCTGCGGAGTTTTCCGTTGTGGCTGTACCTATGACAAAAGCACCTTGTTCAGCAAATTTAGTTGCTATCGCTTTACCGATACCTCGACTAGCACCAGTTACTAAAACAACTTTATCTTTATAGTTATCAGTCATAATAATTTACTCTTTTATAATTACTCTATTGCATTTTTTAATGATGTTTCATCTTGAATAGAAAATAATTCAAATGAACGTTCAATACGCTTAATCAAACCCGAAAGCACTTTGCCAGGGCCGCATTCTATAATTCTAGTAACACCCATACTTCTTATGTTGTTTACACTATCAACCCAGCGCACTGGTTTATATAACTGTTCAAGAAGTGCCGTTTTAATCTCAGCTGACGATGATTTGGTTTTAGCATCAACGTTCTGTAACACCGGTATATCTGCATCGTTAAAATTGACTTTATTCAATGAAATTTTAAATTCATCAGCGGCCTCTTTCATTAACATACAATGAGATGGAACACTGACTGGCAATAACATTGCTCGTTTAGCGCCGGCCTCTTTTGCCCCATCAATAGCCCGATCAACAGCCTGTTTGTGACCTGCGATTACAATTTGTCCTGGAGAATTAAAATTCGCAGCAGAAACAATTTCATCTCCCGAAACATCTTTACAAACTTGCGTTACTATTTCGTCATCTAGACCTAATATTGCAGCCATAGCGCCAACACCAGAAGGTACCGCTTGTTGCATACATTTTCCTCGTTCAGAGACCAAGGCAACAGCATCCTCAAAAGTAATAACATTCGCACATAATAAAGCCGTATATTCTCCCAAACTATGACCAGCCAAAACTGTAGGCGTTAATTCAGATTGTTCTTTTAATATTAACCATGTTGCGTAAGCAGTGCTAAGTAATGCAGGTTGTGTTATTTCAGTTTGGTTTAATTTATCTTCTGGGCCAGAGGTGATAATTTCCAAGAGATCATAAGATAGTATTTCTGATGCTGTATCGAATATATTTTTTATATCCGGTTTTATTTCTAACAAACCATTCATCATGCCGATTGATTGCGAACCTTGGCCAGGAAAAACGACTGCTATTTTAGAATCACTGCTCATTTAACTAATTAAAATAAATTAAAAATTAATAACGTAATAACACCGAGCCCCAGGTAAAACCGCCACCAAAAGCCTCTAATAATAAAGTATCATTTTCTTTTATGCGTCCATCTCTAACAGCAACATCCAGTGCCAAAGGAACCGAAGCCGCAGAAGTATTGCCGTGTTCCCCGACAGTTAATACAACGTGATCCATCGACATATTTAATTTTTTTGCTGTCGCAGCAATAATTCTTGTATTGGCCTGATGTGGTACTAACCAATCTATATCTGATTTTTTCATCGAATTAGCAGCAAGTGTTTCATCGACGATTCGACCTAAAGTATTAACCGCTACCTTAAACACTTCATTACCTTGCATTTTTATAAATGCATTTTCTGTTTTAAGCTGATGATGATTGGCCGAAATTCCTGCAGGCACTTTTAATAAATGTTGATAGTTTCCATCTGCGTGAATATGTGTTGATAAAATACCTTCTTTTTCACTTGCTTCTATAATTACTGCGCCGGCACCGTCACCAAATAGTACACAGGTATCTCTATCTTTCCAGTCAACAATACGTGACAAGGTTTCTGCTCCAACAACTAATACACATTTCGCATTGTTATTTCGAATGAATTGATCAGCGACGCTTACTGCGTAGATAAAACCAGTACAAACAGCTTGGATATCAAATGCAGGGCAGCCATGAATATCTAAACGCTGCTGCAAAAGACAGGCTGTGCTTGGAAAAATAAGATCGGGGGTAGTTGTAGCAACAATTATAAGATCTATGTCGCCATTTTTTTTCCCTGATGCTTCGATTGCTTTTAACGCCGCTTTTTCTGCAAGGTCGCAAGTCGTCTCGTCATCTGCCGCTATATGTCTTTTCTCGATTCCAGTACGTGATCGTATCCATTCATCTGATGTATCAACCATCGATTCAAGCTCAGTATTAGTTAATACGCGTTCAGGTAAATATGAACCTGTGCCGGAAATTTTTGAATACATTAAAGACTTTGCCTATCTAACAACAATTGTTCTAATTTCGCATTAATTCTTTCAGGTATATTTTTTTCAACTTCCACTAACGCCTCTTCAATTGCAGTTTCAAAAGAGACTCTATTTGCGCTGCCATGACTTTTTATAACAATGCCTCGAAGTCCAAGTAAAGAAGCGCCATTATAATTTTTTGGGTCAATCTTACGTTTCAATGTTTTTAATACAGGCATTGCTACCAATGCAGCAAATTTTGAATATAAACTGCTTTTAAACTGCTCGGTCGCGTGATGACGAAGAAATTCAGCAAGACCTTCGCTTGCTTTCAATGCAATATTACCAACAAAACCATCGCAAACAATGACATCGACTTCGCCAGTGTATAGATCCGTGCCTTCAACAAAACCAATATAGTTTAAATGGCTTTCTTCAAGTAAAGTTGCCGCCTGCTTAACTCTGTCATTACCTTTGATATCTTCTTCGCCAACATTCAAAAGTGCAATAGTTGGATTTTCTTTATTTTCCACAGCACTGGTCAACTGTGCTCCCATAATAGCAAACTGAAACAACTGCTCAGAACTTGAATCAACATTAGCACCTAAATCAAGTACATGTGTATGGCCTTTTGTACCGGGTAAAATTGTGCATATAGCAGGTCGATCCATGCCAGGAAGCATTTTCAAAACGAACCTTGATGTTGCCATTAGAGCACCAGTATTACCCGCGCTTACGCAGGCTGCAGCATGACCATCACGAACTTGCTCAATTGCAATTCGCATTGATGATAGTTTCTTGTTACGTAATGCATGTGAAGGTGCTTCATGCATTTCAACAACTTCAGGAGCATGAACTAACTTAATACGATCATGCCCTGCTGCATTATGGTTATTTAGTTCTGCTTGAACCATGTCCTCTTTTCCAACGAGGACAATAGTAAGGTCAGCATGTTTCTTAAGAATTGAAAGTGCAGCAGGCACTATCTCGGATGGGCCAAAATCTCCACCCATTGCGTCAAGTGCTATTATTGATTTCAAAGGCATAGACTATCCAGAGTGATTTGTTCTAGCTCTGAATAAATATGATTTAGTTTGATTATTCTTGATCGTTTTTAACAGAGACTACTTTTTTGCCTCGATAGTACCCATCTGCGCTAACATTATGACGAAGATGTACTTCGCCTGAAGTTGGCTCAATAGAGAGTGTAGATGAAGTCAAAGCATCATGTGAACGACGCATATCCCGTCTTGAACGTGACTTTTTAGTTTTTTGAACAGCCATGAAGCTAGTCTCCTAATAATAAACTTAAGTATAAATCTTTATTTCTTTTTCAATGCTGCTAAAACCGCAAACGGTTGTGGTTTTGCATCAGCATTTATTTGATCCAGTGTTGTTTTACCAGAACATTCATTCTCTGCGTGCAATGGCGAAAGAGGAATTGCTAAAAGTAATTCATCCTCAATCAGCGATTCGACAAAAATAGTTTCTTCGTCCAATTGCAACGGCTCATATTCTTTAGCCAAATTATCAATCCCATCTTTGTCCTTAACAATCCCAAGTAATGAGTTTTTATGTATCTCAATTACGACTGGGTTAAGGCAGCGCTGACATTCGAGCATTAATTGGCAATCAATTAATGACTCAATAACGCAAGTGCCCGCTTCATCAAAATCAAAGGTTAAGCTATATTCTAACGTACCCGATTCTTCTAACAAATTACCTTTTAAGCGTTCAAAAGAATCTAATCGCAAGCTACCTTCGATCCGTTCTCTGGATTTAGCTAAACGCAATGGATTAATGGATTGCGACAGGTCAGATGGCATCAGGCGGCGAATTTTATCGATAGACCCCTAGACTGTCAAAATAATATCAGTGATATTTGGTTAAATAGCTGACTTATTTGATATTTATGTAGATTTAGCCAAAATAACGCGCTAATCACCTATTGGAGACTTAAAAATTAAGCCAAAAATTATACTCGCTTCATCTTCACCTTATCGGAAAATGCTCCTAGAACGACTTGAACTAGAATTTACCATTGAATCTCCAGATATTGATGAACAGCAAAACCAGGGTGAATCAGTCCATAATTATGTTATTCGTCTAGCAGAAGAAAAAGCGAAACATGTCGCCCAAAATCATCCTCAATCAATAATAATTGGTTCAGACCAATCTTTAGAGTGTGATGGCATTATTTTAGGAAAATCCGGAAACCACGAAAATGCCAAAAAACAACTTAGAATGATGAGTGGTAAATCATTGATTTTTTATACCGGCTTGTGTGTGGTTAATACAGAAAACCAGTCTATCGAGAAAGATGTCATCACATATCAAGTTTGTTTTCGTGATCTCAGCGATTCTGAAATTGAAAATTATTTAATCAAGGAACAACCTTTTCAATGCGCGGGCAGCTTTATGTCTGAAAAATTAGGAGTAAGTCTGCTCTCGAAAATGCAGGGAGATGACCCAACAGCTTTAATTGGATTACCGCTTATTCGGCTTTGTGAAATGCTTCGAAATCAAAAATTAATAATTCCTTAAATTTATTCAAGCTTAAACCCTTCTGTCATGCTTTGGTAAAGCACCGCTCCCATTTGTTTGGCAAATTGATCGAGATAACTTTCTCTCTTTGTGAAATCAACGATATCTTCTGCGCCAATAACATCTCTGGCAACTTGACCGGCACTAGCTAATTCATCAACTAGACCGAGTTTAATTCCTTCTGTTCCTGACCATATTAATCCGGAAAATAGCTTTTCATCATCAATAAGCTTGTCACCTCGTCCATCTTTAACGACGTCGATAAATTGTTGATGAATTTCATCGAGAAGCCCTTGTATATGAATTTCTTCATCCTGTTTTAAAGGTTGAAAAGGATCCAAAAGTCCTTTGCTATTGCCTGCATGCAATAATCGTCGCTCAACACCTAACTTTTCAATTGCATCAACAAAACCAAAACCAGACATAACAACGCCAATTGAGCCGACAATACTGGCTTGATTTGCATAAATCTTATCTGCGGCGACAGCAATATAATATCCGCCAGAGGCACATACATCAGTAATAACGGCATAAAGTGGAATATCAGGATATTTTTCACGAAGCCTTTTAACTTCGGTGTTTATGTAACCTGCTTGAACAGGACTGCCGCCAGGGCTATTAATTCGTAAAATAACACCTTGTGTATTTTCATCCTCAAACGCATTTCTCAAGCCGGTTACGACATAATCTGCTCTAGCTTCGGTATTAGCTGCAATGACACCACTAATCTCAACTATTGCAGTGTGCTTATCTGTACTAAAACTGCCCATTTCAGTGTTCTTAACAAGATAGACAACAAAAAATGACAGTAAATAAAGTGCGAATAAACCTTTAAAAAATACTCCCCAACGTCTATTTCGCCGTTGTTCACTTAAAACTTCTTTTGCTAGATCATTTACAAGAGATTGCTCAAAACTTTCTGAGTTAGTCGTTTTATTTGTTTCAGTCATATTTCTTTTTAATTTGTGTTTGGCTTTTCATGTATATCAGTTTAACAAACTGATATTGAATTAGAATCAGATAAATTTCACTGGTTCCATACTTCTATATAGTTTTAATATTCATTTTTTCAAGAAAATTTAATAAATTTGGCTCTAAAGAGGCTTTTATAGTCAATTTTTCCTGTGTTACAGGAGAAATGAAACTTAACTTTCTAGCATGAAGGAACATTCGTTTTAATCCTTGCTTCTTAAATTCACGGTTTACTTTACGATCACCATATTTTGAATCTCCTAATACAGGATGTCCTATTGAAGCACTATGAACTCTAATCTGATGAGTGCGGCCAGTAATTAATTCAATATTAACTAAAGAAGCTTTATCTGAAGGGTTTTCACAATAAATTATTGTTTCAGCAGCCTTCCCTCCTTCTTTGACCGTAATGATTTTTTCATTTTCAGGGTTTTTACTTAATGAACTATTAACAATAATTTTCTTCTTTTCTAGTCGTCCAGCTAACAAGGCAGTATATGACTTTTTTATTTCATTCTTATTTATAATGTTATGTAACTCTCTTAGTATCTTTATATTTTTAGCTAATATTAGACAGCCCGATGTGTCTTTATCTAGACGATGTACAAGTTCCAGTTTTTTATATGCTTCATTTATTTCCCGAAAAGCTTCAATAACGCCGTAATCCTGACCACTACCGCTATGGACAACAATACCCGCCGGTTTATTAATGATTAATATACCTTCGTCTTCAAAAATAATGGATTCGAGCATTTTTTGTTGTAGAAAACGCGGTGGTTTCCTTGATTCTTCTTCATCAAGATAAACAGGAGGGATTCTAATTACATCGCCCGTTTTCAATTTATACGTTTGTTTTATACGTCCTTTGTTTGCTCTGACTTCGCCTTTTCGTAACATTTGGTACACCCGTGATTTAGGCATTTTTCCAAAATATCGCATAAGAAAATTATCAATTCGTTGCCCTTCATAGTCATTTGAGATAACTATTTGTTTTGAATTGATTTTTTTTATCTGATTTTGCTTCATTTCTTTCTCATTTGATTGCTGCAAGCGGTCAAGATTGTTATATTAGGCGCGACAAACCGAGCATTCAGGTTCAAGGCCTGTCACAGTTGTTGAGCATGAGTTCATGCACAAAGCTAGTGCAACGCGATTATTAAGGTTTGGTCACCTATTGGCTAGGATGATAAGACTAAAAATATCATTCAAAAGAAAATATTTTAAGACCCAGTTAAGTCCTGATTTTTAATAATCAGTATATTTTATCCAATAGTGACACAGGAGATGTTCTGTGAATATAACAAAGTAACGTATTCCGTAATACTGGACACATGAAATGTGTAACGCAGACACAGGGTTGAAATATTGCTCCACCCAAAGAAAATGAGCAAAAAATAATATGGTTGCGCTCCCAGCGCTCGACAACAAACTATAACGTCGTGCAGCAAAAGGTAGAGCGAAGCTTAAGGAATTACAAATAATGAAACGTATGCTGATCAACGCAACTCAGCCGGAAGAGGTGCGTGTAGCACTTGTCGATGGACAACGATTATACGATCTCGATATAGAATCAACTGCTCGAGAACAAAAAAAATCCAATATCTATAAAGCACGCGTCATTCGCATAGAGCCAAGCCTGGAAGCTGCTTTTGTCGATTATGGTGCTGAACGTCATGGTTTTTTACCTTTTAAAGAAATAGCACGTTCTCTATTCAAATCAGAACAATCTGATAAACCTCGCACTGGTCGCTTAAGCATTGCTGATGCAATAAGTGAAGGACAAGAATTCATTGTTCAGATTGAAAAGGAAGAACGCGGAAATAAAGGCGCGGCATTAAGTACTTTTATTAGTCTTGCCGGCCGCTATCTCGTTCTAATGCCTAATAATCCTCGAGCAGGTGGCGTTTCTCGTCAAATTGAAGGCAGTGACCGTTCTGAAGCTAAAGATGCAATGAGTGGTTTAGAAGTACCTGAAGGTATGGGCTTAATCTTAAGAACAGCAGGCATAGGCAAATCTTCTGAAGAACTACAATGGGATTTAAATTACTTATCTCAGCTTTGGGGTGCAATTAGCACTGCAGCTCAAGAACGCCCTTCTCCTTTTCTCGTTTATCAAGAAAGTGATGTCATTATTCGTGCGATTCGAGATTACTTAAGAAAAGACATCAACGAAATATGGATTGATGATGAGGAAGTTCATAAGCGAAGTCATGACTTTATGACTCAGGTTATGCCGCATAATTTAGACAAGTTAAAGCTATACAAAGATAACGATCCTCTTTTTACAAGATATCAAATTGAATATCAGATTGAGTCTGCTTTTTCCCGTGAAGTTCGTTTACCTTCAGGTGGCGCACTTATTATTGATCATACTGAAGCACTGATCTCAATTGACATCAACTCAGCTAGAGCAACAAAGGGTAGTGACATAGAAGAAACTGCGTTAAACACCAATAGAGAAGCGGCTGAAGAAATAGGCAGACAACTTCGTTTACGTGATCTTGGTGGACTCATCGTTATTGATTTTATTGACATGCTCAATACACGAAATCAACGTGAAGTCGAAAACACCATGCGTGAAAGTTTACGCATGGATAGAGCTCGCGTACAGGTAGGTAGAATTTCGCGATTCGGTCTTCTTGAAATGTCTCGACAACGACTAAGGCCCTCATTAGGTGAATCCAGCCATATCCCATGCCCACGTTGTGATGGTCAGGGCACTATTCGTGACGTAGAGTCATTAGCTCTTTCTGTATTGCGTATCATCGAAGAAGAAGCGATGAAAGATATGACCGCTAAAATTGTTACCCGTGTTCCAGTTGATGCGGCAACATTTTTACTTAATGAAAAACGTCAGCCAATAAGCGAAATTCAACATCGTCTCGATGTGGAAATATTAGTAATTCCTGATCCAGTAATGGTAACTCCACAGTATTCGGTACAGCGTGTACGTTTAACTGATGCGAAGCAAGATGAACATCAACAAGCAAGCTATTTATTAAAAGCAGAGGAAACTGACAACCTAAACAACAACTTAATAAATACTCATAAAAAACCCCCGGTAGAAAGACCTGCGGTTAAACAGTTTTCACCTGAAGCGCCAGTCCCTGCAACTAACAAAATAAGTTTATTAGCACGTCTGTTGAAAATTTTTAGTAGTTTATTCGCTGTTACTGAAGAAAAGAAAACCGAAACTAAAAATTCAGACAACAAGCGTCGACCTAATAATAGACGGCCTAACAATCGACGACCTAATAATCGTAACAACAACGCTAATCGTGAAAAACAAGGTCAAGGCCGAAACCAACAAAGACGCAATAATAATAATTCAAATAGTCAACAAAGACCTAACAATCAAAAAAACGGAGAAGGCAAGGAACAGTCTGAAAATTCTGCAAATGCTAATCCAAATTCGTCTAATCGTAACAACAATTCTAGACGCGGTAGACGTGGTGGTCGTAGACGTAAACCAGAAAATGCTAATGTAAATCCTAACGCAACTAAAGAGCCGAATGATAATGCTTCTGTAGAACAAACTTCTGTGCAAGGCACAGTTGAAAAGTCTATGCCAAACAATGTACCAGCAAGTAGCTCAGAGAATAATCCTCAGCAGAGTAATATAACTACGCCAACGCCTACTCCTGTTAGTAACGCGCCAGAAAAGAATAATGATATTACTCAGATTAATCCTAATACGGCTTCAGTAAGACCAATGCAGAACAGTCAAGATGACGAAGATAAAACAGATATTAATCGTAATATTCCTAGTCAACTTGCTAATAAAGAGCGCCAGGAAAGTGTAGTCGAGCTTGGTTCTGATAATAAAGAATAAAATCGAATTAATGTTCACGTGTTGCGTGAAAAGTAATCTCAGGCCAACGTTCGATTGTTAAATTTAGATTCACCATGGATGGTGCTAAGTAAGTTAAATGTTCACCGCCATCAAGAGCGATGTTATCGCTGACTTTTTTGCGAAATTCTTCAAGGATTTTATTGTCGTCACATTCGACCCAACGAGCAACGGCAACTGAAATACTGTCATACGAACATTCAACGCCGTATTCTTCTTTTAAGCGCCATGCAACAACATCAAATTGTAATATGCCGACTGCTCCCAAAATCCAGTCATTACTATTAACTGGTCTAAATACTTGTGTAGCGCCCTCTTCGCCTAATTGAATCAGGCCTTTCTGTAGCGCTTTTAATTTTAACGGGTCTCGTAATTGAACGCGTTTGAATAGTTCTGGGGCAAAATGAGGAATACCGGTAAAGTTTAATTTCTCTCCCTGCGTGAATGTGTCTCCAACCTGAATTGTTCCATGGTTATGTAGTCCTATTACATCACCAGACCATGCTTCTTCTGCTTGCTCTCTATTGCCAGCCATAAAAGTAACAGCATTTGAGATCTGAACGTCACGACCTAATCTTACATGACGCATCTTCATGCCTCTTTCATATTTTCCTGAACATATTCTAAGGAACGCTATTCTATCTCGATGCGCAGGATCCATATTGGCTTGTATTTTAAAAACAAAACCACTCAATTTATCTTCAGTTGCTTCTACTTCACGTTCTTCAGCAATACGTGCTTGTGGCGGTGGCGCATGTTCTATCAAGCAATCCATAAATTCAGCAATACCAAAATTATGTAATGCTGTTCCAAAAAATACCGGGGTCAGTTTACTCGACAAAAAACCTTCTTTACTAAAATCGTCATAAACACCTTGGATTAATTCTATTTCTTCATTTATATGGGCTAATTGGTCACCCAATATACTTTTAGCTTCTTCGCTATGTAATCCTTTTATAATTTTTCCATGAATACTTTTATCTTGTTTGTCATAAAGACGGATAGAATCATTAAGTAAGTTATATACGCCTATTAATCTTGAACCCATACCTATTGGCCAGGTAAAAGGAACACATTTAATTCCTAATTCTGTTTCAATTTCATCTAATAGGTCTATTGGTTCTTTGCCTTCGCGGTCGAGTTTATTAATGAAAGTAATAATAGGCGTGTCTCGTAAGCGGCAAACGTCCATCAATTTTACGGTACGCTGTTCAACACCTTTAGCTACGTCTATCACCATTAATGCAGAGTCAACAGCCGTTAAAGTACGATAAGTATCTTCAGAAAAGTCAGCGTGACCTGGCGTATCTAATAAATTAATAATGCTATCATTGTATTCAAATTGCATTACCGAGCTAGTTACAGATATACCTCTATCTTTTTCCATTTGCATCCAATCAGATGTTGCATGACGATCAGATTTCCTGGACTTAACTGTCCCCGCTGTTTGTATCACACCGCCGTATAACAACAATTGTTCAGTTACCGTTGTCTTACCAGCATCTGGGTGAGAAATAATAGCGAAAGTACGTCGCTTTTCTGTTTGGGATATTTGTTCTGACATATGAGTATGAAAAAATAAGAAAGTATTGCCAATTAATCAGAAAATGATATTGATTCGGAAATCAACTTTTTCATTTCTCTGACAGCTTCAGGCAAACCGGATAAAACAGCGCGAGAGATAATACTATGACCTATGTTTAATTCCAATATTTGTGGAATAGCTGCGATCTGTTTCACATTGGTATAGCTTAAACCATGACCGGCATTCACTTTAACACCAGCGTTTGTGGCAAATTCCACAGACTTGATTATCTTGTTTAATTCATCATTCATACTCTTTTCATTAATAGCATCAGCATAATGCCCTGTGTGAATTTCAATATAAGGAGCAGTAGATTCTACAGCAGCTTGAATTTGATCTTGATCAGCATCAATAAATAACGAAACTCTGATGCCCGCTTCTTTTAAACGATGGCAACTTTCTTTAATCCGAGAAAATTGACCTACCACATCCAAACCACCTTCTGTTGTCAGCTCTTCCCTTTTTTCAGGAACTAAACAACAAAACTTTGGTTTTATAGATTCAGCTATGGTTAGCATTTCATCAGTTAAAGCCATTTCAAGATTCATCGGAGTTAATAATGTTTCTTTTAACAAACGAACATCTCGTTCCTGTATATGACGACGATCTTCTCGCAAATGAATTGTGATTGAATCAGCGCCGGCTTGTTCTGCTATATGTGCAGCATTTACTGGATCTGGATAACGGGTGCCGCGTGCCTGACGAAGAGTTGCGATATGGTCTATATTTACACCGAGTAACATTTATATTATTTCTATAATTAAAAAAGGTCTATTCTATCGATATTTTATATACAGGTATATCAAACTGTTTTTCTATTTTTTACATATGCCCGATATAATTCACGACTAGCTAAAGGTTTATCACCCAAATGTTGATTTAAAATTGCTCTCAACAATAGCTTCGCTTCATTAATATTTTTAGTGTCATTCAATGATTCAGAATCTAGTTCCAACAATGTTTTTCCTGAAACACTTATACCTGTATCATCTTTATTAAAATCGATTGATGGGCCTAGGTTTAATTTATAATAATAATTATTTTCAGCATTTAAAATATCGCCTGTCTCTACTTCGCGGTCAAAAATCACACCATAACCTAACGACTGCAGCAATGTTTTCTCATAATAACGCAACACAATTTGTTCGGACATTTCATTTTTCAAGCTACTGATAGATGCATCATAAGAATCAAATATCTCAGGATGGGGTTCGTGTTTATGAAGCAGTCTTAATAATATTTCATTCATATAAAATCCAGCCATCATGGAGGCAGGTTTTAATGATTCAGGAGAGGAGTGTAATTCAATATCCGTTAAGGTCCCCAGCTCAGACTTTGATACCCATGATATTTGATATTTTTGATACAAATTATGGCTGATTCCTTGTCGTTTTTTGTTACGTTTAGCTCCTTTAGCGACAAGATTTATCCGGCCATATTCTCTGGAAAAAATCTCAAGAATTAAACTGCTTTCGCTATAATCTCTGCGATGCAATATATAGCATGGTGTTAATTCAACTTTCATTTATTAAAAACAATAATTGGAAGAGTTAAATATCACTCAATCATAATAACCAAATTGTTTTAAGGCTTGCTCTGAATCAGTCCATTTCTTTTTAACTTTGACCCATGTTTTTAAATTAACTTTTTTATCAAACATTTCCTCAAGGTCTTTTCTTGCTTCTTTGCCAACTGATTTTAATACACTACCCTCTTTTCCAATTACAATTGATTTCTGTCCTTTTCTTTCGACCCAAATACACGCATGAATATGAAGAACATTATTTTTTTCCTTAAATTCTTCAATGGTAATAGATAAATTGTAAGGCAATTCATCACTTAATCGTGTCATTAACTTCTCTCTCACAAATTCTGCTGCAAAAAACCGTTCACTTCGATCAGTAATTTGGTCTTCCGGAAACAAGGCTGGCCCTAGTGGAAGTTTTTTTAATATAGCTAACTCCAGATCGTCAACTCCTGTTCCTTTAATAGCTGAGATAGGAATCACTTCATCAAAATCAACTTCTTTTGATAGCTTACTAATAAATGTCAATAAATCATTTTTATTAGATACTTTATCCACTTTATTAAGAACAAGGAATATTTTTGCATCCGATGCTTTTTTTAATAATTCAATGACGTTTTCATCTAGCTCATTCCACTTAGATGCTTCTACAACAAATAAAATAATATCAATATAATTTAACGTATTTGATACTTCTTTATTCATATGTTGATTCAAAGCTATCTTGGGTTCTTTTTGCAACCCAGGTGTATCAATAAAAATAATTTGGGATTCAGAAGTTGTTTTTATACCAAGTAAATTCCAACGTGTTGTTTGTGGCTTCCTCGATACAATGCTTAATTTTTGTTCAAGAAAATAATTAAGCAATGTTGACTTGCCTACATTCGGTCTTCCAATAATACTTACATAGCCAGTTCGAAATTTTTCCATATTAGATATTAATAGCCATTTTTATTTATGTTTTACATCCAATATGGACATCGCTTTTTCTGCTGCCGCTTGTTCCGCTTTACGCTTACTCGTTCCTTTTGCAATAACAAGTTCATTTAAAGAACTAATTGCACATGTCACTGTGAATTCTGGCTGATGAGACGAACCTGATTCATTAATGATCTCATAAACAGGCACATCTTGTTTTCGCGATTGAAGGTACTCTTGCAATTGTGTCTTTGCATCTTTCTTGATATCAGCCGAATTAATGCCAGCAAGATGTGTTTCATACATACCCATAATAAATTCACGACATGATTCAAGATTAGAGTCCAGGTAGACTGCACCAATTATTGCTTCAAGTGTATTAGCTAATATAGAGTCACGGCGCCAACCACCACTTTTTAATTCGCCTGCGCCAAGCTTTATCTTATTGGAAAGCTCAAGTTCCTTTCCAATTTCTGCCAGTTTTTCTCCTTTGACTAAGGATGCTCGAAGTCTGGTTAGCTCACCTTCAGATGCATCAGGAAACTTATCATAGATATAATCTGCAATAATAAACCCTAGTATTGCATCACCTAAATATTCCAGACGTTCGTTATTATTGCTTCCAAGGCTTCGATGAGTTAGAGCTTGTGTTAACAAGCTCTTATTTTTGAATTGATAATCAACTATATGAGTAGTTATTTTTTAGCTCCAGGGATCTCTAACGACTCTTCAATATCTATTAATAGATAAAAGTTCTTAAATAGAGGTTTTCTGTTTTCATAAGTGAAAGTCAAATATTTTTTGCCGTCTTTTGATTTTTTTACTTTCAAATAGTTTTTTACATTTAATATGTCGAAATCATAGAGACCATTTATCTTCGCATTCTTAACAAAAAGTTCTCTCAACATTTTTGTTGTTTTTCTCCTTTCGGCTGGTTGATTAAGAACCGATGTCATAGTGCTTTTTATACTCATATGCTCATTGTAGAGAGGAAAAACTCTGATGCCGAAAGCGATGAAACACCCAATCATGGCTAAAATAATGAAAATACCTAATGCAGTCATGCCTCCTTGGCGTTGTGATATATGCTTCATAATATGTCCTCTATTTATATATTATTTTAATATTGTACCAATTCTTTTGAAATCTATGCCACCATTCTCGCCGTCCCAATTCATCCAGATCATAAAAGCACGGCCGACAAGGTTTTCATCCGGTACAAAGCCCCAATAACGACTGTCTTTACTATTATCTCTATTGTCACCTAAAACAAAATATTGTCCTTCAGGAACGACAGTTTCAAGCTCTTGAGAACTTCTATTAGGTGAAACCAATATCTCATGCTTAACATCTTCCAAATTCTCTACTCTCAACGATGCACCATCCATCATAAAGCCAGAGCCGTAGGCATTATACCGTCCATTTAATACTTGAGTCACTGATACATCATTGATATATAGTGTTTTATTATAATAAGAAACTTTATCTCCCGGTAAACCAACAATACGTTTTATAAAAGGAATACTAGGATCTTCAGGATATCTAAAAACAACGATATCCCCTCTTGCAGGAGTTTTATTTTTGATGATTTTATAATGCACAACGGGCAATCGAAGACCATAATCATATTTATTAACTAATATAAAATCGCCTATTAACAGGGTTGGCATCATTGAACCAGAGGGAATTTTAAATGGTTCGAAGATAAAAGAACGTAGTATTAATACAATAAAAAAAACAGGAAAAAATGATTTTGCATATTCAACAATAAGCGGAAGCTTTAACTCTTCACTTCCTTCAGCATCATCTTTTACAGCAGTTTTCTTTTGATTATTACGTTTTGCAGCAAAAAATAAACTATCGAGCAACCAGATTATTCCGCTCAAAAAAGTTAAAAATACTAATAATGCTGAAAAATCAAAATTCATTTATCTTTCCCTACATGAAGAATTGCCATGAACGCAGCTTGAGGTATTTCTACCGAACCAAATTGCTTCATTCTTTTTTTACCGGCTTTTTGTTTTTCGAGTAATTTACGTTTACGAGAAATATCGCCACCATAACATTTTGCCGTTACATTCTTTCTCATCGCTTTTACAGTTTGTCTTGCTAGAATTTTTGAACCAATTGCTGCTTGTATCGCTACTTCGTACATCTGCCGAGGAATAAACTCTTTCATTTTTTCAGTTAAATCCCGACCTCTCGATTGCGATTGATCCTGATGAACAATGCATGAAAGCGCATCTACTTTTTCATTATTGATAAGGATATCGAGTTTAACCAATTTAGCAGCTTCATAGCGATTAAAGCTATAATCAAACGATGCGAAACCTCGGCTGACTGACTTAAGTCGATCAAAGAAATCTAAAACAACTTCACTCATTGGCATTTCAAAGGTAAGCGATATTTGATTGCCTGAATAATGTAGTTTTTTCTGAACGCCCCTTTTCTCAATACACAATCCAATAACATTTCCAAGATATTCCTGCGGTACAAGTATATCTGCAGTAATTATTGGTTCACGAATTTCAGAAACCTTATTAAGTGCGGGAAGTTTAGCTGGGTTATCAATCTTAATAACTTCATTATTTGTGGTTAATACTTCATAAATTACGGTCGGTGCAGTCGTAATCAATCCCAGATCATATTCACGTTCTAGCCGTTCCTGGATAATTTCCATGTGTAGCATGCCGAGAAAGCCGCATCGAAAGCCAAAACCAAGTGCTTGCGATGTTTCTGGTTCATAATGTAATGCCGCATCATTCAAACGTAGTTTGCCCAAAGCTTCCCGAAAAGATTCGTAATCAGCAGAGTCGACTGGAAACAAACCTGAAAAAACGCGAGGCTGAACCATTTTAAATCCAGGCAGTGGTTCTGTAGAAGGATCATCAACTAGGGTTAAAGTGTCACCGACAGGTGCACCATCGATTTCTTTTATGCCAGCAACAACATAACCGACTTCCCCTGTAACTAATGATTTTGCAGGAGTACGTTTAGGCGTAAAAGTACCGACTTGGTCAACAAGAAAACTTCTACCTGTCGACATGATTTTAATTTTCTTACCAACATCAAGCTGTCCATCAACAATTCTTACCAGAGAAACAACACCAAGATAATTATCAAACCACGAGTCAATAATAAGGGCTTTCAGTGGCGCCTTAGTATCGCCTTTGGGTGAAGGAATAACTTTAACGATTTCCTCTAATAAGTCCTTTACCCCAACACCTGTTTTGGCACTTACACGTAGTGCTTGATCAGCTTCAATACCAATAATATCTTCAATCTCCTGAACAACACGTTCAGGTTCAGCTGAAGGTAAATCAATTTTATTTAATACCGGTAGCACTTCAAGATCATAATTAATAGCGGTGAGACAGTTCGCCACGCTTTGAGCTTCTACTCCTTGTGCCGCATCAACAATAAGTAAAGCTCCTTCACAAGCTGATAATGAGCGTGATACTTCATAACTAAAATCAACATGTCCAGGCGTGTCAATGATGTTTAATTGGTAGCGTTCGCCATCATCCGCATCATAATAAAGAGTGACACTTTGTGACTTAATAGTAATGCCTCGCTCGCGTTCAATATCCATAGAGTCAAGCACCTGATCTGCCATTTCACGATCAGTTAAGGCTCCGCACATTTGTATAAAACGGTCAGCCAAAGTCGATTTCCCATGATCAATATGGGCAATAATTGAAAAATTACGTATATGTTGCATTACTAGAATTTATAGGTGTTTTCGCAAAAGCCGCGATTCTATATGATATTGGCGTTGCTATAAATCAAATATGGGGATTAATAGGGAAATTGAAGATTATTTCCTATTTTCAAAATATTCTAATAGAGCAGTCTCGTTTAAATGATATTCACAAATTTCAACATCATCCACAGCCAGTAACGGTATACGAGCAGCAAAGCGTGATACTAAGGATGAATCCTGATCAATATTGATTACTTTTATTTGAAAATTAAACTGATTTTGCCACTTTTTAAGAGCATGAATCATTTCTTCACATAAATGGCATTCGGGTCTCGAATAAATTGATAATATTAATTCAGAATCATTCATCAATTTTAAGTGCGAGGAATATGGGGCCACCTTGTCGTTGAATTAAAATTGGTATAGATCGTCCTTTAGAGAGACCTTTCGTTAATTCATTAAAATGAGCAGCATCCATAACTTTAATATTGTTTAATAGCAAAATGACATCGCCCTGTCGTATTCCTGCTTTTTGAGCAGGGCCAGCATTAATTTCCTCGACTAAAACACCATTACCATCAATTTCACGTTCTTCTATCTGTTCTTTTGTTAAATCCTTAACTATTACATTCAATACATTTGCGTTGGAATTAGCATTATCAACTTCATTATTAGCAAGGACTTTATCATCAGTTGGTAACTCAGAAATTTTAATCTGTATAGTTTTAGGCTTCGATCGACGAATTATTTCTACAGGAACAACACTACCAACTGGAGTGCTACCTACTAAAGGAGGCAAATCAGAAGAAAAACTTACTTTCTTACCATTAAACTTTACAACTATATCTCCAACTTCTATTCCCGATTTTTCTGCAGGCCCGTCAGACAACACCTTTGCTATCAATGCACCATGGGGATGATCCATATCAAAAGACTCAGCTAATTCACGTGTAACATCTTGAATCAAAACACCCAGCCAACCTCTTGCTACATGTCCATTTTCTTTTAATTGTTTATAGACATTTTTTACAACATTAACTGGCACAGCAAAAGACAGTCCCATGAATCCACCAGTACGACTATATATTTGAGAATTTACCCCGATTACTTCACCATCAAGATTAAATAAAGGTCCTCCAGAATTACCTGGATTTATAGCTGCATCGGTTTGTATGAAGGGGACATAATTTTCGTTTGGCAAACTACGACCGATCGCGCTGATAATTCCTGCTGTTACTGAATAGTCAAAACCAAATGGCGAGCCTATTGCCAATATCCATTCTCCTACACTTAATTTTGATGAGTCCCCAAACTTTAATGTTGGTAAATTTGTTGCTTCTATTTTTAAGACTGCTATATCACTACGTTTATCTGTTCCTATTAATTCGGCAGTAAACTCACGACGATCATTCAGTCGAACAACAATTTCTTCTGCATTACTAACAACATGGTTGTTAGTAATGACATATCCATCTTTAGAAATTATAAACCCAGAACCTAAAGAGGAACGTTCTTGAGGAGAGCCGTACCCTTTTGGAAGTTCGTCAAAATATTTTTTAAAAAAATCATGAAATGGACTGTTCTCAGGAATATCCGGCATATTAAAACCGGGAGGTAGTTCACCTGTACCTAACTCAGCTTTTTTTATACTCGTACTTATGTTTACAACAGCAGGTGAATTTCTATCAACAAGTTTTGTGAAATCAGGTAGATCTCGAGCTGTTACAGCATTTAAATAAAAAGTTACAGATAAAATAACAATCGCTTTAATTATATTTTGATACATTTATTTTATATTCCGTCACAGATAGCCATATAAAGATGGCGATTAGAAACATTAATGAAATGATTTTACTGAATTAGCTATTAACTGAACAGTGGCTTTAGGTACTTCACCTACAGCGGTAACTTGATAGCCTTCAACATGTGTTGAATACGTGTTTACCCCGCCAAAACTGTACAAACCTGCTTTTGAGCTTGGTTGTTGATTTAATTTTTCAACATAAATAGATACCATTGCTAAACCGTCAGTATAAACAAAATGATCTACTGGCATTTGACTGGTTATCATGGCTTCTTTTTCTTGCTCACTCATAGAAAAACCAACAGGCAGTGATGTGATTTGCCATTTTATTTCGTTTTCAATTTTCATCTTGTCGTTATTTACGTTTTTGTACCATGTAAAATCCTTGCCTGATACAGACGGCTGCAATAAAGAATCATCTATATTTTCAAGCACATTCAATTGCGTAAACATAATTTGCTCAAGCGTGACGCCTAACTGATTTTTTAATTCAGATTTAAGCATTAAACGAGATTTTTTTTCAATCCAAAGCTGATAACCATATCTATATTTATCATTAGGTCTGATATTAACAATCCATGCATCCATGCCAGCAACACGATCTTCACCAGCAAGTTCAAAATTGTAGAAATCAGATATTGAGTTTATTGGGTTGGGTAAATAAGCTGAAACTAATTTACCTAAACGACTTTTTTCAACAATGACTTTTTTATCTTCAGGGAAGAAACACTTCACCTGATCTTTATCTCTAATGACTTCCCTTGCATTACCCGTTAATGAAATCAAACGTTCATAAATTCCATCTCCACCAGATTTATGAATAATTCTCATCGTATCCATCTGTTTATCAAGCCGATAAATAAATACACCGTCATAGTTTAAGTTACGACTGGCTTTGGACATTTCATCAATTAATACCTGAGGATCAGGCATATTACTTTCAGCATAACTACTAATGTTAGCTAAAAAGAATAAAGCAAAAACAAAGTGAAAACGAAGTTTCAATTAATTATCTCGTATTTATTACTATTCTTGAGTTTCAATCGTTACCATTCTGACATAAGGCAAGATACCATTCATCCCATTACTGCTGCGATACTCATTATGATTCATTAAATAGTTATTAAGACGTTGATCTGCAATTGACTCAGGTGTATCCGACATTTTTACCGAAGCTGGTAAAATTTGAGGTGCTGAAAAATCAAATGTTTCAGGTTGAGCCGTTGTCGTTGCGGCAATTGGTAAGCCGCCATTAACAGCGGGCGATATTTGATTATTACTTTGAAGACTAAATACCGCTACCATTGCAACAGAAGCGGCAATAGCAAAGCCTGCGAGTGGTTTAATATTAAATCGTTTTGTTGTTTGTGGAGCAAGAATAGTTGGTTCGTCGCGAAGTGCTTGGCTAACTTCAGTATAGACTTGGTTAGAAATTCCTTCTGGCAGGTTATCGCGTAGACAATCACCAATAAGATGATATCGAGACCAAGTCTCTTTCATTTCTTGGTCATGAATCAGCTTATCTATTGTCTGATTGCTATCATGCTCACCATCGATAAGAGCCGAAAGCTGTTCATTGTTTGATTCATTCATAATATTTGGCCTGTAATTTCAATTTTCCAATAATGGTTTCATTTCATTATCAATAGCTTCACGTGCTCGAAATATCCTCGACCTTACTGTGCCGATAGGACATTCCATAACACCTGCTATCTCTTCATAACTTAAACCTTCAATTTCTCTCAACATTATCGCTGTCTTTAAGTCTTCAGGTAAATCTTCTATTGCTTTTAACACTGTCGCTTGTAATTCATCTTTCATTAATAAACTTTCAGGTGATGCATGTTCTTTTAGAGCATCCGCACCTTCAATTTGTTCAATTTCAGAGACATCATAGTTATTGCCTGATGGTCTACGATTTTGTACCGCAAGGTGGTTTTTTGCTGTATTAACCGCGATCCGGTACAACCATGTATAAAAAGCGCTATCACCACGAAAATTAGGTAAAGCCCGATACGCTTTTATAAATGCTTCTTGTGTGACATCCAAAGCATCACTTTGGTTCCTGACAAAACGAGAAACAAGATTAATAATTCGCTGCTGATACTTAAGCACGAGCAAGTCATAGGCTGCCTTTTCGCCATTTTTAACGCGCTCTATTAATTGCTTATCTGTAACCTTGTCGGCCATTTGGGCCATCCCCTTGTGCTATTATTTGTATACCGCAGTGTGTAATTAAACTTAGAATTGCATGTAGAGGTACTAAGAAATAGTTTAATATTCTACAATCAAAGACTTAGATAAAAAAAACGCTATATTACCTTAAGCACGATGCATGACCAACAACAACATGACGTATTAATTATTGGCAGTGGCGCTGCAGGACTGAGCCTAGCCATAAAACTTGCTGATCATGCCAATGTCGCCGTTTTGTCAAAGGAAGCTTTGACTGAGGGAGCAACCCTCTATGCACAAGGTGGGGTTTCAGCTGTGCTTGACGAACATGATTCAATTGAATCTCACCTTGAAGACACTTTAATCACAGGCGCTGGTCTATGTGATAGCAATATCGTTCGTTTTGTCGTCGAACGTGCTCATAAAAGTATCGATTGGCTTGTAGATCAAGGTGTTGACTTCACTCGTGCACATGAAGATGGAGGAACAGATTCTCCCTTTCATCTACATAAAGAAGGTGGGCATAGTCACAGACGTATAATTCATGCTGCTGATGCAACCGGTAAAGAAATTGCCACAACACTTGAATCACGAGTTCGCTCTCATCCAAACATTGATTTATTCGAGCATCATATCGCTGTTGATTTAATTACAAGGCAAAAACTTGGTAAACCGGGAAACAAATGTCTTGGTGCCTATGTACTTGATGTTATTAATAATAAAGTGAATGTGTTCAGTGCCCATCATGTCATTCTTGCTACTGGTGGTGCTGGAAAGGCCTACCTTTACACAAGTAATCCTGATAGTTGTACTGGTGATGGCATAGCAATGGCTTGGCGTGCCGGTTGTCGTATTGCAAATATGGAGTTCATCCAATTTCACCCAACTTGCCTTTATCACCCAATGGCAAAATCTTTTCTTATATCAGAAGCTTTAAGAGGAGAAGGTGCGAAATTGATCCTGGAAAACGGCGAAAGCTTTATGCACAGATACGATTCGCGTGAAGAACTTGCACCTAGAGACGTTGTCGCACGTGCTATTGACTACGAAATGAAGCGTTTAGGTCATGACTGCGTATATCTCGATATTTCGCACAAATCTAAGGAATTTATTAAACAACACTTCCCAACGATTAATAAACGTTGTTTGGATCTAGGCATCGATATGGCCTCAGAACCAATTCCTGTTGTACCTGCTGCACACTATACATGCGGCGGAGTAATGATTGATAAAAAAGGACAGACCGATATAAGCAGCTTATATGCTATTGGTGAAGTTAGTTGTTCCGGATTACATGGAGCAAATCGCATGGCAAGCAATTCTCTACTTGAATGCATTGTCTTTGCTCATGCCGCTTTTAAAGATATCCGGCAATCTTTGTCCGCAAAAGAAACAATTGAAAAACTCCCTGAATGGGATGAAAGCCGCGTCACCGATTCTGATGAAGAAGTTGTAGTCAGTCACAACTGGGATGAAATACGGCGCTTTATGTGGGATTACGTTGGTATCGTTAGAACGACAAAGCGATTGCAACGCGCTCAACGTAGAATAAAGTTATTAAAGTCAGAAGTTACTGATTACTATGGAAATTTTAGGATAAGTAAAGACTTAGTCGAGTTACGAAACTTACTCGTTGTTGCTGATTTAATTGTAGAATCGGCATTAAAACGAAAAGAAAGCCGTGGGTTACATTATACGGTTGATTTTCCCGTAGCAGACACGGCAGATAAGGCTGTAAACACGATTATTGAATCAAAAGACTCAAAAAATGGGAATGCTGCAGCATGAATAACATTATATTTTTCAAATATTTATAATATATTCTTGATAATTTAGAAAAACATTCCTATATATATATCTGAAGGAATAACGGATTTACTGTAGTTTTGATTGGCACCTTTATTGCATGTTTGATATCCAATTAAACTAATTAGCATCAATTTATGACAACTTTAAACGAGCCTATGGCAGAAATAACAGACATTAGCGAGTCACCAGGCGTTCAGAACTCACGCATGATGGTTTCCTATCCTGAAAATATGACAGACGTGACCAACATGTCTATTCATGTAATGGGGGTTCTACAAAGTACACTTGAGTTAGAGAAATTAATTGAACTGTTCGGTGATGAAATGGCTGCGATCCTCCCCCATGAGCATCTTAGCTATGAAAACAAGGAAGAAAACATTAAATATGATATTGGCAAGCCAGCAAGACATAGCTCATCTTACAGCTTGGTTCTATTTGGAAAAAATATAGGCGAGTTGACTATTTCCAGAAATAGTAAATTTGTTGATGTCGAAATAAATAAAATAGAGAGTTTAATTTCTGCACTAATTTATCCTCTGAGAAATGCCTTGTTATATAAGCAAGCAGTAGAAAAGGCCTATAGCGATCCACTAACGGGTTTAAACAATCGCGCTGCATTTGAGAAATCAATCGAACAGGAAATTGATCTGGCAACACGTCATAACCATACGCTTTCATTAATGATGTTGGATATCGATAGATTTAAACAGATTAATGATAACTACGGTCACATTGTCGGTGATGCAGTTTTAAAAAGTTTTGCTGACTGCATTGTAGAATGTATGCGTAGCAGTGATATCGTTTTTCGTTATGGCGGCGAAGAATTTGTTATTTTGCTTCGTAATACTAAAATTGCAGGGGCACAATTATTAGCTGAACGTATGAGAAAAAATGTTGAAGAAATGAAATTTGATTACAACAAGATAAAACTCAATATTTCAGTCTCAATTGGTCTGGCAGAATTACAAGAAGGCGAAGATAGGCTCAAATTAGTCGAGCGTGCTGATGCCTTACTTTATAAAGCCAAAGAAGGCGGTCGTAATCGAGTTGAAATAGACAGTTAAAGTTTATCTTACAGTCCTTAAATAAAACAATATTTTAATGACTAGTTATTTTATCAACTCAATGAATTCTTCTTCAGTTAAAACTTTTATTCCTAGTTGCATCGCCTTTTCATATTTACTTCCCGGTGAATCGCCATAGACAACATAGCTTGTTTTTTTAGATACGCTGCCGCTGACTTTTCCACCTAAAGCTATTAGTTTTTGTTTAGCTTCGTCACGTCCCATACTTGATAACGTACCTGTTATGACAAAAGTTTGACCTTCTAATGTTGATGACTCATTCGATTCAACTTTATCCCAATGAATATATTTTTTTAACGCCACAATAATTTCTATGTTGTGCTTTTGTTGAAAAAAACTATGAATGTTATGTGCGACTATTGGACCAATATCTGATATCAGCTCTAACTTTTCAGTCGTTGCATTTTCAATAGGTTCAAATTCTTTGAAGTGTTGCGCAAGTGAACGCGCAGTTGCTTCGCCTACTTCGCGAATACCAAGCGCATAGATAAAACGTTCCAATGTTGTTTGTTTACTTGTCTCTATTGCTTCAATTAAATTCTTTGCAGACTTATCACCCATCCGTTCTAACTCGACAAGCTGTTCGTATGATAGAGAATAAAGTTCATCAACAGAATTGACCAAGCCTGTTTCGGTTAACTGAACAACAATTTTTTCACCTAAACCATCTATATTCATTGCCTTACGTGAAACAAAATGAATAATTGCTTGAATATTTTGAGCTGCACAAGAGATTCCGCCAACACATCTATATACTGCTTCGCCCTCTTGTCTCTCTACTCCAGAACCACATACAGGGCATACGCTGGGCATAACAAACTCCCTGATTTCATTTCTTCTGGCGTCTTTACGTTTTTCTACAATAACTCTTACAACTTCAGGAATAACATCTCCTGCTCGGCGAATATAGACCCAATCACCGACTCTTACATCTTTACGTTTTATTTCATCAAGATTATGTAAAGTCGCGTTAGTGATAGTTACTCCACCTACAAAAACAGGTTCAAGTCTCGCTACAGGTGTAATTGCACCAGTGCGACCTACCTGAACTTCTATATCTAAAATTTTTGTAATCTCTTCTACTGGGGGAAATTTATAAGCAATTGCCCATCGTGGTGATCGCGAAACAAAGCCCATTGCTTGCTGCTGCATCAAATCATTTACTTTAAATACAACACCATCAATCTCATAAGCTAGACCTGAGCGCCTTTCACCTATGTCCTTGTAATAATCAAAGCAGGCATCAAGGTTCTTCATTTTTTTAGTTTCAGGAGATATTGGCACACCCCAATCTTTTAGTTGATCCAAAGTTTCTATATGAGTTTTAAAAACGACATCACCTTTATATTCACCAATACTATATGCGTAAAACGACAATGCTCTTTGCGCTGTTATTTTCGGATCTAATTGGCGTAAAGATCCTGCTGCTGCATTACGCGGATTAGCAAATAACTTCTCGTTCTTTTGACGTTGTTTATCATTTAGTTCTTCAAAACTTTTATGTGCCATAAATACTTCGCCCCTGATCTCTAATAAATCAGGAATATCATCACCAATTAAATTCAATGGTATTGATGAAATAGTTCTAATATTATGCGTAACATTTTCTCCAGTATAACCATCGCCACGTGTTGCAGCAGTTCTCAAAACACCTTGCTCATAAATAATGCTGACAGCCAATCCATCTAACTTTGTTTCTGCTGAAAAAATTATACTTTCAGTTTCTAATCTATCATTAACTCTTTTTTCGAACGCTTTCATTTCATCTTCATTAAAAGCATTTGCTAACGATAACATTGGCATAATGTGCTTTACTTGTTCAAATTCAGATAATGGGGAGGCTCCTACACGTTGCGTAGGTGAATTAGGAATAATAAGCTCAGGAAATTCTGTTTCAATATCAATTAATTCACGTAGCAATCGGTCATATTCAGCATCAGGAATATCAGGATCATCCAAAACATAATATTGATAATTATGTTGATTGATTGAATCACGAAGAATGTCAGCGCGTTTGCTAGCTTGTTGCAAAATCATGTGATTATTACTTTAATAATTAGCTGAAAGGGATTCGGCTTTTTCTCGAAGAGAATTGATAGAGACATTATTTAATTCTTCGTTATCACTTGTTCTTACAGTCCCGCCAAGCAATTCAGCAAGGCGTTGTGTTGTATTCAAAAATAATTCAAATACAATGCTGGCATCAATAGATGCAGGAGAATACATAAATACTGCCAGACCTTTTGTTTTTAAGTCTGCCATGCGACCAAGATCGAATGAACCTGGTTCATGCATGTTTGCCAGACTAAACAGAGGTTGCCCCGAATGTAATTTACCTGGTCCGAAATGATGAAATATATTCATATGTCCATAAATCATACCTACTTCATCAGCTGCTTTGCTTATTAACAATCCATTAAACGAAATATGCGATGGACTCGTAATGTAAAGAACTAATATATCATCACTGGCTTTATTGCTTTCTGGAATATCAATTTCTTCGATTTCTTCATTCTCACTAGAAGATAATTCTTCTTCGGCAGCAAGAAGATCTTCTTCAATCGCAGAAAAAACATCTGAATGATCATCATCAGACATTGTCGCTTCATAGTCTTTAACACTCATTTCAAGTGGTAACGGCCCATCAGATTCGTCTAAATCATTATTTATACTAGGCGTTGTTTCAGAAATCGGATTAGAGACATTAAAAGACTCTGGTACATTATTTTCCTCATTGATCTGAGTTCGTGATGGAGCTAATAAACTGCCAAGATCAGCTAATGTGTCAGTAGAGTAATTATCGAAAGCAACCTCATTGCTTGGGGCTGGAGAAAGCGGACTATCCGGAGTCTCATCGACAGCGTTGAGAATATCGGTGCGTTTTTTTGGTGATCCGTTATTAAATACTTCCCATAAATAGATACCTAAAACAACTAGGCATCCAATAATCAATAATATGAGGCGCAAATTATCCATGGCGCTTAAATACCCATGATACCTAAAAATAGAATATCCATAGCACGTTTGTTTTCATCCATGACAGTGTTGCTCCTCTTTGCAGGATGACCATGCTGCATCGTAGCGCCTTGTCCTGAATGAAAACAAACGCACTTTGAATACACATTTCCAAGCATCATGGGTATGTAGCTCGTGATATTTATATTAAAGTATAAAATAACAACACTATAACAGACAAAGAAAGTCTGAAAAAAATATTAATAATGCTTAGGCAGTCGCAGCCATTTCTACAGCTTCATCCATATCGACTGATACAAGCCGAGAAACTCCAGCTTCATGCATAGTGACACCCAATAGTTGATTCGCAATTTCCATGGTAATTTTATTATGTGTAATGAAGATAAACTGAACTTCATCAGACATAGAACGTACCAATTCACTAAAACGACCAACATTGGTGTCATCAAGAGGTGCGTCAACTTCGTCTAATATACAAAAAGGAGCTGGGTTCAATTTAAAAATTGAAAAGACCAGTGACACTGCTGTTAGTGCTTTTTCACCACCAGATAACAAATGTATATTACTGTTTTTCTTACCTGGTGGGCGAGCCATGATAGCAACACCCGTCTGCAATAAGTCATCACCAGTTAACTCAAGGTAAGCATGACCTCCACCAAATAATATTGGAAACATTTCTTTAATGTTCGTATTAAGTTTGTCGAATGTTTCTTTGAAACGAGTACGTGTTTCTTTATCGATTTTGCTAATCGCATTCTCAAGTGTGCTTAATGCATCAATTAAATCATTATGTTGACTGTCAAGATATGTCTTACGTTCTGAGTTTTGTGTGAACTCATCGATTGCCGCTAAATTAATAGGTCCAAGCCGCGTTATTTTGCGGTCCATCGCTTCCAACTGGTTCGTCCATTCTTCCTGATTCGCGCCCTCTTCTATTGTCTCGAGTATTTCCTTGGCATTGTGTTCCTCAGCTGCCAACTGTTCTTCAACAGTCTCAAGCCTGACCTGACAACTATTTACACCTAACCGTGCTTTTTCTAGTTCAGATCGCAAGCCTTCAAGTTCTTGTTCATAGTTATGTCTGTTTTGCTCAAGCTGCCTCATATTAGCTTCAATTGCTTGAACATTGGCACGAGCATCACCAAGATTTTTTTCTGCATGAACTTTATCTTTTAAGCACGCTTCAATTTTTTCCTGAATTTCTGTAACGGGTGTTTTGTTCTCTAATAAGTTCTTTTCAAGTTCGGATAATCTTGTTGATAGATGAGAAACCTGGATGTCATTTCGTTTAATCGCTTGTTCATATGAGGCACGTCGTGAACTATAAGATTCAAGTTGCAAGGCAATACCATGACTTTCATTATGTGTTTCCTGCCATGAGTTTCTTGCTAAATTTAATGACTCACGATGCTTTTCTTTAACATTCGACAATTCTTCTCGTTGTTGTTGAAACTGTTTATTATCTTCTTCAAGAGACGCTATACGCTGTTTAATCGAAGCAATTTCAGACTTATCTGTCTCAGTTTGCCCCTGATTTTCACTTAATTCATCCAAGTACTCCCGATGTCGTATAGATAATTGCTCAGACTCCGTTTGAGTAGAAGCTAATTTTGCGCGAATATCAGCGATACCTTGTTGCTGTTGGGTAGTTTGAGACTGTTGCTCATTTAAAGTCGTTTCAACTTGTTCAAGGTTATTTTCTGTAGATTCTAACTCTGCTTCTATAGCTTGAATATTATCTTCTCTTTTTGCTATATCTGATTTAAGAGAACTAATTTCTTCTTCTCTATTTAAAACACTATCACTTGCGTCACTGGCATTATTAACAATAACCCAATCATGACTAATCCAGACCCCTTTATCAGTGACAACACTTTGTCCAACGGAGAGATTCTTTAACATTGAAATGGCATCTTCACTCGAATCCGCTAAGAAAATATTTTCCAATAGTGAAGGCACTCGTAATTCTGTTGTGATTTGCTCAATTAATCGTGGAAATGATTTTGTTTCTAGATTGTTTCCTGAACTTTTTGTATTTATTAAACCAATTTTACCAGGCACATTTTCTAACTTATCTATAAAACGACTAAGGTCATCAATACAAATGTCATGTAGATGAGCTCCGAGAACTGTTTCCAAAGCATGCGTCCATTTTGGATTAACTTTTATTGATTGAGAAAGACGTTGCTGCTCATCTAAATTATTTTCTTTCAACCATTCAGTCAATTCTTGATTATCTTCGATAACAGATTGTTGTAATGTTTCTAACGAAGCTAAACGACCTTTTAAACTTTGGTATTCTTGTCTGGCAGAATCAAGTTGAGAAGATAATGCTCTTACCTTCTCTCTATATTCTTTAACAATGTTTTGTTTATCAGTATATTCTTTTGCCAATATGTTTTGTTTTTGTTCTTCACTAGTTAGAGACTGAGACAAAGTTTCTATTGTTTTATTAAGATCAGATTGCTCGAATTTAGTTATTTCTTGTTCTAAGGTAATGCGACGTTCAGCAAGCTCGTCTAAGCCAAACTCAAGATGTTCTAAACGAGTTTTATCAACTTGCCCTTGGCGAGAGAACTCGGAGTAAGATTCGTTAAATGTATCCCATTCAGACTGCCAACTTTGCATTGCCTCTTCGGCATGATTCAATATTTCGTAAGCTTTATTACTTTCATCTCTGGAACCACTCAATTTTGGCTCCAGATTAGTCATCTCATTTAAAAGTTTTTCGTATTCAACTTTGTCTTGTTCATGCTGTTTTACAGTACCCGCATGTGTTTGACGTACTTTTCCAAGTTCTGATTCAATCGTCATGATTTTTTCGCGTGTATGCTGGAGCTTTTGTTCATAAGTGGAGATATCACTACCCACTTTATAAAACTCTGACTGCATATTATTAAAATGTTGATTGGCTTCACTTAATCCATCACGCTGTTTTTCGATTTCCGCTTCTGTCTCACGAACTTTAGCAATTGCCGCCTCAACTACATTCTCACGTTTACCAGCACCTTCTCTTAGCTCGCTCATTTCCTTATTTAAATCACGCCAATTTAACGCCAACAATTCTGAGCTAAGTTTTCTCTGTTCTTGTTTTAAGTTCTTATAGCGTTCAGCTGCTTTTGCTTGACGCTGCAAATGATTTAATTGCTTTTCAAGTTCTTCACGAATATCTGTCAGTCTTTCAATATTCTCTTTCGTATGTTTAATGCGAGTTTCTGTTTCACGGCGACGCTCACGATATTTTGAAATCCCGGCAGCTTCTTCAATATAAGTCCTTAATTCTTCAGGCTTAGCATCGATCAATCTGGAAATCATACCTTGTTCAATGATGGCATAACTGCGTGGCCCTAAGCCGGTACCAAGAAAAATAGCAGTGATATCACGACGACGACAACGCGTGCCATTTAAGAAATATGTGGAAACAGCATCACGATTAATCTGACGTTTTATAGAAATTTCATTATAACTGGCATATTGACCGCCGAGTTTTTTCTCGGAATTATCAAAAACCAACTCAACTGAAGCTTGTCCGACAGGCTGACGTGCACTCGATCCACTGAAAATAACGTCAGTTAGAGATTCACCGCGGAGGTGTTTTGCAGAGCTTTCCCCCATTACCCAAGTAACGGCATCGATAATGTTAGATTTGCCACAACCATTCGGTCCGACGATGCCTACTAGGCTGCCAGGAATAATGAGATTAGTTGGATCTACGAACGATTTAAAGCCTGAAAGTTTTATATTGCATAAACGCATGGGGCGTAACAATACTAGAGATTAAGTCCTCTGTCCAAGCGTAAATAAATACTATAATTTACATTAATATTTGCACCTATATCTTTGATATAATAGTAATTTACAAATACTAAAAAAAATAAGGATATCTCTTGCTAGAACATTACCAATGTTCTATCTTATCGCAACTTTAAGCTCCGAAAATCGAGAAACACGAATGCCAAGTCAAGCTACAGAAACACTAGAAACCTTTTCAAATCCTACACCTGGGCGTGACTATACGATTAAGATAGATGTCCCTGAATTTACCTGTTTATGTCCAAAAACAGGACAACCTGACTTCGCAATCCTTGAAATTGAGTATGTTCCTGACCAGCTTTGTGTCGAATTAAAGGCTCTAAAACTTTATGTTGTATCTTATCGTGATCAAGGTGCTTTTCATGAAGCCGTTACTAACAAAATATTAGACGATTTAGTTGCTGCTACTTCACCACGTTTTATGCGATTAACGGCAATTTTCAATGTCCGAGGCGGTGTTTATACTACTGTTGTAGCAGAACATAAAATGGATGATTGGAGCCCTGCTCCTGTCATTTCCTTGCCATAATATTGACAGCTAATGAAACAATATACTCAAGGCTTTAAATACCTCTTATCAGGATTTAAATTAATCTTAAAGCCTGGTGTCCGACTTTATGTCTTGATGCCATTACTGATCAATTCACTATTATTCGCTACGGCGATTATTTATGGCGCAAGTGAGCTGAATAGTTTAATAGATAAACTTTTAGTTCAGTGGGCATGGTTGGAATGGCTAACTTGGCTACTTTGGCCAATTTTTGTCATTATCGCACTAACAATCGTTTTCTTTTGTTTTTCAATTCTGGCGAATTTAATTGGCGCGCCTTTTAATGGTTTTCTTGCTGAAGCTGTTGAAAGAAATATCACGGGTCAAAATATAGAATTAAACAGTGGCCAAACATTAATCCAGATAATTATCACCTCAGTTAAATCAGAGTTTCAAAAATTACTCTATTTCGCGATACGAGCACTACCATTGCTAGTATTATTCCTTATTCCAATGGTAAATATTGCTGCACCTTTTGTCTGGTTCCTATTTACAGCATGGATGTTAACATTAGAATATGGCGATTATCCTATGGGAAATCACGAAGTATTATTCAAACAACAACGTGAAATATTTGCTTCAAACCGTCAACTTGCCTTTGGTTTTGGTTCTGGTGTTATGCTATTAACGATGATTCCCGTTGTAAATTTTTTAGCTATGCCAGTGGCTGTCGCAGGAGCAACTAAAATGTATAATGATCATCCAGGACTAAAATCATGACACCCAAAATTAATTCAGAATTGCTTCAGTTAAAGCTTTCTGGTATAGATGCACGCTGATTTTTAAAGGGCGGAGACTAGCAATGGCTGCCAAGAAGAAAACGACAAAGAAAAAAGCAAAAAAGAAAGCGACTACAAAGAAAGCACCTTTAAAGAAAAAGGTCGCTAAAAAGAAAGTCGCCTCGAAAAAAGTATCCAAGAAAAAAGCGACGACGAAAAAGAAAGTCGTTAAAAAGAAAGTCATAAAGAAGAAAGTATCCAAGAAAAAAGCTGCCAAAAAGAAAACAACTATTAAGAAGACTGTTGCAAAAAAGAAAGCTACAAAGCAAACAACTACTAAGAAGAACAAAGAAATAATGACGAAAGTAACAAACATCAAAGCCAAAGATTCAAGTACCAAGAAAAAAGCGAAAAAAGAAAAAGTCGCGCCTTACAAAGAAAAGAAAGGTGAAGATTACATGGGAGAAGAACAAACGGAACATTTCCGTGGCTTACTCAATTCTTGGAAAAGTGACTTAATGGCAGAAGTCGATCGCACTGTGCATCACATGCAAGATGAAGCCTCAAATTTTCCTGACCCCAATGACAGAGCGACACAAGAAGAAGAGTTTTCTCTTGAACTGCGGACGCGTGATCGCGAAAGAAAGTTAATCAGAAAAATTGATGAAGCTATATTATCTTTAGATACTGGAGACTATGGCTATTGTGAAGTCTGTGGCATAGAAATAGGTGTTCGTCGATTAGAAGCAAGACCAACAGCTACACTATGCATCGATTGTAAAACATTAGATGAAATTAAAGAACGCCAACTCGGTTAAACTACTTTAATTAACAAAACAAGTACTAATACAAAATATCGAGGCCGCTTTGCTCCAACGCCAAGCGGCCCTCTTCACTTTGGTTCCATCATTGCTGCTCTCGGCAGCTATCTTCAGGCAAAAAGTAACCAAGGAATATGGATAGTACGTATTGACGATATTGATCAGTCACGCGCTATCACTAATGCTGATAAACTTATACTTAAACAACTTGAAACATTGGGTTTGCATTGGGATGAAGATGTCGTTTATCAAAGCCAACGACATGAACTTTATCAAGATGCTCTCGAAGAGCTACAAGAACTAAACTTAATCTTTTCTTGTTCTTGTAGCCGCAAGGATTTATCCAGTAAGCCTTACCCAGGCACTTGCCGAAATGGAGTCAAGAGTAACAAAAAAGTACATTCATTACGTGTAAAAACAGATAACAATAAAATTATTATTAACGATCAATTGCAAGGAAGTTACAGTCAAAACTTAATGCACGAAGTTGGCGATTTTATTATTAAGCGTGCAGATGGATTCTTTGCTTATCATCTTGTTGCTGTTGTCGATGATGCAAAACAAAATATAACGGATGTAGTGAGGGGTATAGATTTACTTGATTCAACTCCTAAACAGATTTACCTTCAACAAAAATTAGGTCTTCCTACTCCTACTTACTTACATCTTCCTGTTGCAATAGATAGTAAAGGTAAAAAAATCAGTAAATCATTGGAAGCAAGCGTCATAAACATGGAACAACCTAATCAAATATTATTTAACGCACTATGTTTCCTTGAACAAGCCCCTCCAACAGAAATAAAAACTTATGACATTCAAACAATACTGGAATGGGCCATTAAAAATTGGAGCGTCAGTTTATTACCAAAGAAAAAAGAAATAGTAATAAATTAACCAAGGCTTTTTTTGAAACTTCCTTATTCTTCTATACTCTGAGTAAAAATAGGTTAATATTTAAAATAATATGAGAAAGGATAATAATATTATATTTTTCGTAAGCGTTATTCTCTTGCTTGCCAATCATTCCTCTTATGCAATAGATAAAATCGTAATTAACGGTTTATTTAAAAATAAAGCAATTGTCACAATTGACGGCAAACAACGCATTTTAAAAACTGGCAAAGCAAGCCCCGAAGGTGCTTTATTAATTGAATCAAACAGTAAAAAAGCAATCATTGAAGTTAACGGCAAGCAAGAAACTTATCTATTAGGTGACCATATCGGAGGATCATTCACACCACCGACAGAAGGCAAAAAAATAATTATCACGCCTGATTCAGGCAACATGTATAACATTAGTGGAACCATAAACGGTTCTCATGTTGATTTCGTAGTCGATACTGGCGCGACTTTAATATCCATGAATAGCAATGTAGCTAAAAGACTAGGAATAGATTACAAGCTGAAGGGCAAAAAAGGTTTATCAAATACCGCATCAGGAACTAGTGAAATTTATATTATCAAATTAAAAAAAGTTCGAATCGGTGATATTGAATTACATAATGTTGAAGGTGCAGTTCATGAAGGGAATTTTCCCCTCACTACACTTTTAGGCATGTCATTCTTGAGTAAGCTTAATATGAGTCGAGAAGGAAGAATCATGGAGTTGCAAAAAAAATATTGAATTAGACTGAACGTTTTAATCTTTCACTATCCCAAAGAATTTCTTTGCCACCCTTTTCTTGATTTAAAGTTCTTGCAAAAACAAATAATAAGTCTGACAAACGATTAATATATTTTAATGATTCTGGATTTATATATTCAGTATGACTTAATTCAACAAGACTACGCTCAGATCGTCGACAGACACTTCTGGCAAGATGACAAATAGAAGCTGAAAGAGAACCGCCTGGTAAGACAAACTCTTTCAACGCAGGTAGATCGCTGTTATAGGTCTCGATTAATTCTTCAAGTCGTTCAACACTAGTTGGTGAATTAGTGGCATTGCCAGGTGTTGCAACCTCTCCACCAATATCAAACAATCTATGTTGAATATTTAATAAATAGCCTGAAATATCATCGGGTATATCGCTCGCTTCAATAACACCAATTAAGCTATTTAGCTCATCAAGATTTCCCATAGTTTCAACTCGAATACTCGACTTATCAACACGTTCTCCATTAGCAAGTCCAGTCGTGCCATCATCACCTGTTTTTGTATAAATTGAACTTAATCGATTACCCATAGAAAAACTCCTGATACTTTGTTGCAGCAATAAGATTACTTGGTAGCGCATGAATATCTGGATGTAAGGCATGTGCCATAATTTCCAGACCATCGACCAAGCGTGGACCAGGACGACTAAAATAAGCGTTACCATCGGTGACGTAAATATTATTCTGTTTGACAGATTTCATATTAGACCAAGCTTTTTTATTAGTCATAATTGGCATGTCCTGAAGTGTTCTTTCTAAATTAAAGCCACAGCATGCAACAAATAAAATATCCGGATCGACATCAACAACACTTTCCCATGTTATGGTTGTTGAAGGCTTATGTTTATTGCTTAATAAGCTGATAGCACCTGCATACTCAATCAACTCTGGTGTCCAGTGACCTGCATTGAATGTAGGATCTAGCCATTCCAGAAAAACCATGTTTGGCCTAGAATCAAGTGGAATATTTTTTTCTGTAAGTTCTATTACTTTATTAACACGATCTTTCAATTGCGTTACAGCATTGATGGCTTGTCTTTTAAAACCAGTTTCTTCACCTACTAATAGTAAAGTATCAAATACATCTTCGAGAGTCATAGGCTCAAGGTTAATTATTTTGGCATCACCAGGTAGTTCACAAACGGCGTCTAGCACTTCATCTTCAGCGACAGCGCAAACCTCACATAGAGATTGAGTAATTATAAAATCGGGCTTTAAATCTTTAAGCACATCCATATCAAGATGATAAATTGCTTTTTCAGTACTGAGTTGTTGTCGTACAGCAACATCTATTTCAGCACTGCTGGCATTTTTAGGAATTAAACTTTCAGTAACATTAGGTATTTCTTTAACAAAAGAAGGATAGTCGCATTCATGACTCACGCCAACAATGTACTCTCCCAATCCTACCTGACAGATTATTTCTGTGGCGCTTGGTAATAAAGATACAATTCTCATGTGTTATTTAATTCGCTAATGCTAGATCAGTAAAAACAAAACCGTCTCTATTTACTGTTTCACCAATAGTAATGGGTACATTCGATTTAAACATTGGCCCTGAATAAACAAAGGTATGAAACTCACCGTTTTCGCCGCAGGGATCTACGCTGTTATCTAATTGTGATAAAAAATTATTATCGAACTTATGTCCCGCAAAACTTTCCGGGAGTTGCTTTGGATCTACGCATGTTAAGTAAGCAGACAAACCACTTGATAACATATCATCTGCAAGTGTTGTGGTACTCAACCCCCATAGCGGGAATAAGGGTGTTAATTTTGATTTTTTCATCAAATCAATTCGATATTGCCGTACGTCTTCAAGGAATAAATCCCCATAAGCGATATGCGTTACATCATGCTCAAGCCTTAGTTCATCAAATGCAGTTTTAATGGCGCTTTCATAATCAGCATTTGAACACGGCCACGGAAGTGGCACTTTAAAAAGTGGCAAGCCGGCTGCTTCAGCTTGTGCATCTAACAATTCTTCTCGAACTGCATGCATAGCAACGCGGTTAAATTCGGAATTAATTGTTGTTAACAAGCTAACAATTTCAACATCTTCTGTTTGTTGTAATTGAAAAAGAGCCCAGGCAGAGTCTTTTCCTGAACTCCAGGAAAGCACAACACGCTTCATGCGATAGTTGGATCAGCCTCTTTATCAAACCACTGCTTCACAGCTTCATAGGTGCCAAATAAAACAGCAGCATAGATTAAGTCACCCAAAAATGAATGGCCATAAAATGGGATTGCTCTTACAAAACATAAGGTTAATCCTTCCATCGTTAGAGGATAATACAAACCTGTAGCCCACAATGTAAAATTGGATAATACAAACAAGATCGTGGCAGAACCTAGAGCTGAACCACCGATTCTAAGAACGCTACGCTTTTTAGATAAAACATAACGCCCTAATACTGCACTTAATGCAAAACTCGCATAAACAGAAAGCATGATGACAGGGTTGTAAAAACCAATAAAAATATCGCTGATGAATAATACAGCAATGGGAATTAACCAAGCGCGACGATTCATCACATAGGCGCCAGCAAATAAACCTAAAGCACCAACAGGAGTAAAGCCCATAGGATGAGGCAATAAGCGCGTCACCACGACCATGATTATCAATAAATAAAACAGGCCGTGTTTTTCGGTTAAAAACTTATTCATAGAAATACTCCAATTAAAAGACCATTTTTAATGTTCAACATTATTACGGATTTAGGTTCAAATTGATACCCGCATTAGCGGCAATACCACTAGAGAAAAAACCGATAGGTGATTGATAAACCTGGTTGGTCAGATTGTCTATTTTGGCATATAGGTTAACGTATTTTGTAGCATCGAAGGATGTAGCCAAATTAATCAATGTGTATGATTTTATTATTTTACTACCTGAATCTAGATCATCACCATTATGAAAAACGCCAATATTAAAATTGGCTCGGTCTTCATAAAACCGATGGTTCAAATTAACACTAGTAATGAGAGGAGGCCTTCTTACCTCACGTGTAAATGTACCAGTCCCGTTTTGATCTTGAGTAGAATCTGTATAGGTGTAGGAAGCATTTAGATCTGTCTTATCAGTCAGGTTGGCAGACAAAGAGAGTTCATAGCCTCTACGTTTACTAATGCCTGCCAAGTTATTGGTTTCTGCAGGAGTAACTGCAAAGTCTGCAGATATTTCATCTTCAAGCTTCTCTTGAAAATAAGTCGCATCAAAAACAATACGATCGCTAAAGAAAGTCTGTTCAATCCCAATATCCCAGCTTCTTGATTGTTCCGGAATCAAATTTGGATTACCTATAAATTCTGTTCCAAAAACACTACTTGTATCGCCAAGTGTCGGATTTTTAAAACCGGTGCCGTAACTAGCATGGAGACGTGAATTAGTTTCAGGAATGACTACCGCGGCAGTTGCTCTGTAAGTAGTGAACTCATCATACAGACTTTGATCGTCATGCCGGCCACTGCCGGAAAGATGCAAACGATCTAATAAAGAGATTCGGTATTCTCCAATAAAACTGTGAACAATATTATCTTGATCTACGCCCGCCGTAGTACCAAATGTACCAAAGTTAATCGTATTGGTATCGGTTGATTCAAGCTCATAAGCCAGTGTAAAAGCATGGTTTGCATCTAGAAATGTAGCCGTCTCAAAGAACGCCGAACTTTGTAAGGCTATATTATATTCTTTTGATGACTGAGCTCCTGACTGCGTATTGTTTGCAAAATTTTCATGGTCAATCAGTTTGAAGGTTGTTTTCAAACTGTTTTGCCAACGATAATCAAACGAGTTATGCGTGGCTTTTAAATATCCATAAGTGAAAGCATTTGAAGACTCACAAACATCCGTGCTGGTATTAATAAGCGTACAATTATCAAATTCAATGACTGAATTGGTATGATTTAATGATGAATTAATCTCAAGATTGTCGTTAGGTCTAAAGCTGCCATTAAATGCCAAACGGTTATTATCATAACCATCCTTATCGCTGGTCAATTCAATGTCTGTACCTTCAGTGTTGAATTTACTTGCACTTAATTTGTAGTCATAACGTGACGTGCCTCCTGAAATGCTTCCGCCAACTCTTTTACTATTGAACGAACCACCTTCTAAGTTTACCGTAATAGCTGTTTTACCGGAGCCTTTTTTAGTAATGATATTGATTACACCGGAAAGCGCTTCACTACCCCATAAGGCACTTTGTGCCCCACGTATGACTTCGATGCGTTCAATATCTGTTGTCATCAGATCGGCAAAATTAAAGATACTTCCTTGTGATTCATCATTTACAACAACACCATCGATAACTACCAAGGTATGATTACTTTCCCCACCACGCATTCGCACAACGGTTTGTGTTCCAACCGGTCCACTTCGATCAATTTCAATGCCAGGTACTGTACGTAATAAATCCGATACTGTTAGTGCTTGCCTGTTTTCAATCTCTTCAGCAGTAAGGATTGTATAAGCACTACCAATAGCATCGAGTTGTGTTGGTGTTCTGAACGCCGTCACAACCAGCTCATCAGAACTATCAATATCTTCTGCTGATGCCTGATGCGAAAGTGAAATAACAAAACAACTTAATAAAATACTAAAACGTAACATATAGATAAAACTCCCCATGGTGCCCGCCGCACCGACTGATTTTTATATACTGGGGAAACAAGAAAAGGAGCAATAGAGACACAGGAAGAATTTCCTGCATCCTTAGATTTTCCTTCACAGCATCCCGCAGTGTGGTTTAATAAATATCAGGCCGGTCTCCGGGCTTATGAGTGATGAAATCATCGGCTTGTCCGCCTTCCCATGTCTATAAACACTTTTGACACAGTGACTTAATGAACAAACTTAAACTCACTTACCGTTGCGGGGGCAGCGTCGGCATTGTTAAAAAACGCACCGACTTCCCGTTTAACACAACTATTTAAAAAAACAGTTGGCACCTAATACTTTCAATCGCGGAGAATACTGATTATCCTGTCTATGTCAAACCAAGATTTTCCAAAGTTCATTAAATGTAACAATAAAAATAATTAATAAAACAACAATCATTTAAATTATTCAGGGAATCATCATTAGCATGTTCGAAATACTATCTAAACAACACATAGTTGCGAAAGAAGGCTTTAATCGTTGGTTAATTGCTCCCGCAGCATTAGGAATTCATCTCTGTATAGGCTCAGTTTACGCATGGAGCTTATTTAACCCGTCTTTGATTAAACGATTAGGTGTTGTTACTAGCGCTGCTGATGACTGGACATTAAAAAGTGTCGTTTGGGTATTTACCGTAGCAATTGTTTTTCTTGGATTATCTGCTGCAGTTGCAGGTAAATGGTTAGAAAAAGTTGGTCCTCGAATGGTTGGCACAGTCGCCGCTTTTTGTTGGGGTGGCGGTTTCATGGTTGGTGGTGTCGGTATACTCACGGGACAGCTTTGGTTACTTTATCTCGGTTACGGTGTTATCGGTGGTTGCGGTTTAGGTTTAGGTTACGTTTCTCCCGTTAGTACATTAATACGTTGGTTCCCTGATCGGCGGGGAATGGCAACCGGTATAGCCATTATGGGATTTGGCGGCGGTGCTATGATCGCCAAATTTATGATCGAACCCTTTATCAAAATATTTTATAAAGCACCTGATTATCTCGGCTCAGTTGAAAGCGTGACATTAACAACTGATGAAACGGGTCGAAGACTCGCAGAAATCGCCGGTAACTTACAAGAAGTCGTTATTGTTGGTGCAAATGATATTTCTAATATGCTGGTCCCCGGTGATGCGGGTGTTTATGTTGTTGGTACTGGAACAGTCGGTGTGGCCGAAGCCTTCTTTACTTTAGGCGCAATCTATTTTGTCATTATGATGTGTGCCGCATTTGGATATCGTGTACCACGTGAAGGTTGGAAACCTGAAGGTTGGCAACCACCACCGGAAGACGAGCAACATGCAATGGTCTCTCAACATAGTGTACATATTGATGAAGCTCTTAAAACTCCTCAGTTTTATCAACTCTGGATCGTTCTATGTTTTAACGTAACAGCAGGGATTGGTGTGCTGGCAGTTGCCAAAACCATGATAAATGAAATCTTTGGCAGCAGCCTTCCTGATATTGTCGACTTTGGTTTTGCTTCAACTTATGTCCTTATGATTAGCGTCTTTAACATGTGTGGACGTATAGTATGGGCTAGTGCGTCTGATTATCTCGGGCGTCGTAATACTTATTGGGTCTTTTTTACTCTTGGTATTATTCTCTATTGTTCGATTCCTTACACTGCTCATCAAGCCAGTGTAAATCCTTCTATTGTTTGGCTGATCTACTTTTATGCCGCAACGATGATTATTTTCACTATGTATGGTGGTGGATTTGCAACAATACCAGCTTATCTGGCAGATATTTTTGGTACTAAATACGTGGGTGGTATACATGGCCGTTTACTAACCGCTTGGGCTAGCGCGGGTGTGTTTGGTCCACTGGCTATTACCTCATTACGCGAAATATCCGTAAAAAATGCAATCAATGACCTGGTTCAAAAAATTGATCCTTCTCTCTTTCAATCCACATTTGGTGCAGGTTTAGAACAACTCGATCAGCTTATTGCCGCAAAAACAGTCACCATTAGTAAGTTGATGGAAATTGCACCAGCAGGTACGGTTGATCCTACATCAAGTCTTTATAATACAACGATGTATCTGATGGCAGCGATCCTATTTGTTGCATTGATTGCAAACGCAACAATGCGACCAGTCAATCCTAAACATCACATGAAAGATTAGGGGAAACACATGTCTTTTTCATTTAGCAACTCGACAGAAGTATTTATATTCATCATTCTCTGCTCAGTCTATGTCTGCAGCATACTCTGGATATATGGTGATGCCGCTACACGTGACATGGGTATTAAAGGCGCCATATTACCGTTAATTTTTGTTATCGCAGCAGCATTAGCATTAACCAAAGGAATGACCTTAGCATTAATTGCTTGGCCAATAGGCTATGTGGCCTGGTTTGTTTTACGTCCAGCTACATCGCACGTCATTACAGAATAGATTATTTTATTTATCTAAGCTGAATATATTCAATTATCATATTGAATTATCGCAGATCGATAGACTATAATCGCCACCTTCAATACGTTCTGAGGAGCGCTGCGACAACACACACTGTTGCCAGGCTCAGTCGTAACCATTTAAAACCGCGCTCGCTTAATTGAAACTAGACTAAGCGACATGACGGATAAAACAGAACAACTTAAATCACTACTTAAAGAACGCATACTTGTTCTTGATGGCGGCATGGGCACGATGATCCAGTCTTATAAACTGGAAGAAGAAGACTATCGTGGCGAGCGTTTTGCCAACCACTCCTGTGATGTGAAAGGTAATAACGACCTACTAACATTAACTCGCCCTGATATTATCAAAGCCATTCATGGCGCCTATTTCGAGGCTGGCGCAGATATTGTTGAGACAAATACCTTCAACGGTACCTCAATCGCTATGGCCGATTATGAGATGGAAGATCTTGTTTATGAGTTAAATGAACAAGGGGCTGCTATCGCTCGCGAAGTCGCAGATGAATTAACTGCTAAAAACCCGGATAAGCCACGTTTTGTTGCTGGTGTGCTTGGTCCTACAAATCGAACTTGTTCTATTTCACCTGATGTGAATAACCCTGGTTTTCGAAACATTACGTATATGGAACTGGTAGAAGCTTATACAGAAGCCATTCGAGGTTTAGTCGATGGCGGAGCTGACTTACTTTTGGTTGAAACCATCTTTGATACGCTTAATGCAAAAGCCGCCTTATTCGCGATTGACCAATATTTCGACGGTCATAATGTAAAACTGCCCATTATGATCTCAGGCACAATTACAGATGCTTCAGGACGCACTCTAACCGGGCAAACTGCTGAGGCCTTCTGGAATTCGGTCAGACATGCAAACCCATTAACTATTGGTCTAAATTGTGCCTTAGGCCCCAATGACTTACGTCAATATATTGAAGAACTTTCTAGCTTTTCTCAGAGCTATATTTCAGCTCATCCTAATGCAGGATTACCGAATGAATTCGGTGAATATGACCTAGATGCTGAACCTATGTCAGAACACATCAAAGAATGGGCAGAATCAGGATTATTAAACATTGTTGGTGGATGTTGCGGTACAACGCCAGATCATATTCGGGAAATGGCTAAAGTTGTCGAAGGCGTTAAACCAAGAAGAATTCCAGAACTCCCCGTTATTCAACGATTAAG
>JAJFKK010000093.1 GCA_021773245.1 Gammaproteobacteria bacterium
ATCTTCTGCTCCCCACGATAGGCAGCATTCTCCAATACATCTGTTTCAGGCACATCCTTACGCAAGATAACCATCTGCCGGTTGCGAACACGATCTTGATCATCCGTTATGGTCATTTTCACCTGAGCGCTTCCGTCTTGACCTGTGTAATAAGAAACTTTATTGGCTTGATGAACGATGTCATCTACAGATATTGATTCTGCAATAGCCGCTCCACTTACAAATATTAGGCATACAGCCATCAGATTTAAGTACCTAGTCATTTTGTCACCTCCATGGTTAATTCAAAATTATTTATTCCAGCGACCATCCCGCTATCTAAAGAGATATTTTTCTAATATCCGAATCGTTGCTGGCAAGATCAACAGCGAAGCAATACCTGCACAGACGATAATAGCGGCGATAAATACCCCCACCGTTTTATAAGGAATGAGCGGTGCTGCCAACAAAGGTAAAAATCCCGCACCCAAAATAATTGCATTACGGGTAATCGCACGTGCTGGCTCGCCAAACATTTCTGGTATGGTTTCCCGCCAGGAAGTATGCTTTTTTCGAGCTTCACGAGATCGAGCTAGAAAATGAATGGAATAATCCACCGCTAGACCCAAACTTAATGAACTGAGTACCGCCACGGGCATATCATAGTTTTTACCCGTGAGACCAACTATGCCGTAGATTAAGCCAACTGTAACCGTTAACGGAATCATGGCCAATAGCCCCCACAGTAACGAACGGAATAAGAATATCATCATCAACAAAACGATCAGGAAACTACCTAAAAATGCTTCCATCATTCCCGATACCATTTTCTCTTGCCACACGGTATTAATGTAGGTTAAGCCAAACCAATGTGGTTCTAGCATGAGTGGTGGCGGGTGATCAGCAACAAATGTTTCGACCGATTTAATAACTTTAACCATATCTTGATTATCACCACTAGTCAGTTGCAGCCAAAGAACGGCCTTACGATAATCCGGCGTAACGAAATGCCAAAGGTCTTGCGGGCGATGACTGTTTTGATACGTAATCAGGGTTTGTGCCACGGCATTGGCCGTGTCAGGAATGCGGAACGCCTCATCCTCACCCAACAATAATTCTCTATGTACGGTTTTGACCACATCTACCACAGAATTAGACTTGCCGACAATGTCAGTTTCAAGCAGGTGTTGTTGCAACTTATCTAGGTAATTTAGAACTTCCGGTTGTTTGAAAATCTCGTCACGCTGACGTTCTTTATCCAGAAATAACAGGACATCATCCCATGCGCCATAGATATCATCAGGTGCAGTATCCAGTGCCGTTTGTGCCATCAAGGTCAACGCGGACAATAGCTCATTTTTAGATTCAACCGTGGGTAATTCTGATTCTATTTTGCTGGCAACCTGACCAAACACTTCATTGATAAACAGCATTTTGTTGTCTGTCGACTGCGCCTTGCGTACCTGCAGTCTTTGTTGTAACAATTGAGCATATTCCGTGACCGATATACCTTCGTATGATTGTTCAAATTGCAAGTAGGCCATATAGGTACCACCAAAGTGTTCATTCAATACTTTGTCGGCAACACGTATGGGATGTGAAGCAGCGAACCACTTGATTGGGTTGTCATTAATCTGGATTAGACTGATACCCCAAGCTGCAATAAGTATGAGTGCAAATGTGCCAAAGATGATTTTCCGTGAATGATCATAAGCCCAAACGCCGACACTGTGGAGCATCCGGCTCATTGGGGTTGAGCTTTCTACGTCACCGCAAGCATGCCCGAAATTAGCCAGTTTATGTTCCGGGATCAACATGATAAAGGCAGGAATAAAGATAATGGTCCATAACCAAGCCAGGAAAACACCAATGGCAATGAAGACGCCAAATACTTGTACGGGTGGAATAGGTGTCAGTGCTAATGAAGCAAAACCAGCAATAGTTGTCAACGTGGTGAATAGCATCGGCTTAAACAGGTGTTTCATTACCTGCTCTATGGTGCGCCGACGGTCTTTGATCTGCGGATAACGATCAAAAAATTCTGACAGGATATGCACTGAATCCAACACCGCAATCGGCATGATAAAAATCGGAATCATCGAACTCATGATATGCACCGTGTTGCCCGAAATGATCAGTAATGCCATGGTAGATAGAGAACATACCACCGCTAAAATCATCGGCGAGATAATCAACACCAAATTACGAAAAAACCACCACAGCAGGAAGAAAATCACTAGCATCGCCATCGGTGCAGATACCGCCATTTGCACAAACATCTCTATGCCGAAGGTATCTTCCGCCACCGGCAGTCCAGTGATGAAAACCTGGTCGCCCGTGCTTTCCCAGTCGGCGACATATGCTAGCAATTCCTTTCTGACCTCATAGGAAATGTGTTTGCTGGTAAGAGGTAGATATAGCGCAATCGCTTTGCCGTCACCGCTGACCAATGTGTCGTGCAAAAATGGGATTCTAGAAGCCCGATCACGAACAGCAATGGCTTCTTCTTCAGTGGTCGGTGGCTGCGCCATCAGCCAGCTGAAATTAACCGCTCCCAAACCACCTTGCTCAATATTATCGACCATGGATGGTGCAATCATGTCCACTTCTATAACGCCTTCCCATTGATCAGGATTCTGTGAATCTGGCCAGTTCAATTGACGAGAAAATTCTGTCAATTTAAAAATACGCGAGAGAGAGGCAGTATTAAATACGCCATTTGGATGTGTTTCGTTGACGATGCCGACGACCACCATGTCAGACAGCGAGAACTCTTTTTTGGCATGATTATGAAAAACACGTGCTGGCTCTGTCTCTGACAGCATGTTCTCCGGGTCAGTATCAACCTTAAGGCTCTGCAATGCGGAAAATTGTTGCGGCCAAAGACTGGGCAGTGTCGCCAGCATAGTAAGCAACAAAGTAACCGCCATGATTGTCCAAATGATTGTTCGTGGTCTATCTAGGGAGAAAGAGACCATTCTTTCTGCGATATTTTGGTGCATTATTAATAACCCTGATTAAAATTGTCATAAAAACCTTGACATAATATTAGTATATTATAATATAAGAATCAACTAATATCATATAAATTGAAATGAATACAGAGAATATGCAACAAAATGCACAGGCTGCATCGCAATTATTAAAAACATTGGCAAACCCGAATCGTTTAATGGTGCTGTGTAATATTGTTAACCAGGAGCGCACAGTGGGTGAACTAGAAAAACTAATTGGTTTGGGTCAATCGGCGCTGTCGCAACAGTTGTCACGCTTGCGCCATGAAGGCATCGTGGAGTGCAGACGTGAAGGACAGAATGCCTATTATTCCTTGAAGGATGAAGGTGCACGCCGTGTACTGGAAGTGCTGTATGGCATCTACTGTGAAACAGATAATGAATAATCAATCAGTGTGAAAACGCGCAGGAGGAAGGAATAATGGCAAAAATTATTATTATTGGTGGTATTGGTGGTGTGTCCATGGCTTATGAGATGCGCTGTCTTGCGCGCAAGGAAGATGAAGTTATGCTGGTCTCTGATAGCGAGACTTTTCATTTTGTACCGTCTAATCCTTGGGTCGCAGTCAACTGGCGTAAGCCAGCTGATATTAAAATAGAACTTGAACCCTGTTTGAATAAGAAAAACATTGCTTTTAGTGCAGTGGGAGTCAAACGTTTACATCCAGATGAGAATCGTCTGGAATTGTGTGACGGATCCGAACTGATTTATGATTATCTGGTCATTGCCACTGGACCACGGTTAGCATTCGAAGAGGTCGAAGGTTTGGGGCCGGAAGGCTATACGCATTCTATTTGTCATGTCGATCATGCTAATAATGCAGCCACAGCCTGGGATGATTTCATACAAAATCCAGGCCCTATTGTCGTTGGTGCGGCGCAAGGCGCCTCCTGTTACGGTCCAGCTTATGAATATGCATTTATTATGGATGCAGATTTGCGCAAACGACGCTTGCGCGACCAAGTGCCCATCACCTACGTTACAGCAGAACCTTATATTGGTCATTTGGGACTGGGTGGTGTTGGTGACTCTAAAGCTATGATGGAAGGCTTACTACGCGAGCGTCATATCAAATGGATTACCAATGCCAAAGTAGAAAAAGTTGAAGATGGCATGATGTATGTGCTTGAACACAATGAAGACGGCTCTGAAAAACAGCGCCACGAGCTCCCCTTTAGTTATTCCATGATGTTACCGGCATTCACCGGTATTGAGGCAGTCAGCGATATCGAAGGCCTGACTAATCCACGTGATTTTATTATCATCGACAAATATCAACGCAACCCCCGTTATGAAAATATTTATGCGGTTGGTGTCTGTGTCGCGATTGC
>JAJFKK010000094.1 GCA_021773245.1 Gammaproteobacteria bacterium
TGCTTGACTTAAGTTATAGAGTAATTATGCTTTGAATACGTATGGAAACAACGGCACTCAAATGAAAATAGAATTTGAAACTGATATTAACGGCTATCAAGAAGCGCGTAAATTTAAATTGCTAATTGATTCCATTCTCAAGCATGAGAAATTGGATCAGTCATTGAATTCTCTCGCCTCATCCTTACAAGAACAGTTAAAGGAATTTTTATCAAATCCGGAATTTGCTGATTTCACTGATGGCGGTTCTGACCATACATATAGCGCCAGTCACGATGAATCTCTTACTAGTGGTATTTCCCATCTACTTGGGGGCTTATTCGGACCAAGTAAGCATGAAGTCGAATTGAGCAAACAACGGCAAGCATTAATTGCTCGCGCCGAACACGCTGAGCACTCTGCATTCGAAGCTTTGGCCGAAACGGGTGAAATCGGCCGAGAACGTGATCAACTCAAAGAGAAACTCAAACAACTCGAAGCAAAACTGGCAAATACCGAAGAAAACGCCTAATCACCTTTTAAAGCCCTGTAATTTCCTATTATTTAACTATTTGTAGCTATACAGCATAGTATTGTGACTGCTCAGATTGCACTTGGTTTGTTCGAGTTCAAGGCTAGAGGGCGGAGTTTGCAGGTGTAAATGAGCACTCTTAACGCAGAAATCGGACAAACCAAGTGTGATCTGAGCAGTTATGCTATTTTAGGCTGGAAATCAGCCTATAGAACGGGTAATTTATCGAACCTTTTTCACTATCGTCATATTTCAATGAGTAAAAAGCTTTTTATTACAACGCAAGGCTGCCAAATGAACGAATACGATTCAGCAAGAATGCTGGATACGCTTCAGGCTGCCCATAATATGACGGAAACAAAAGACGCTGCAGAAGCTGATTTGATTCTGCTAAATACTTGTTCTATTCGTGAGAAAGCCCAGGAAAAAGTATTTTCACAGCTGGGGCGGTGGCGTTCTTTTAAAGAAACGAACCCTAATGTCGTTATTGGCGTAGGAGGCTGTGTTGCTAGTCAGGAAGGGCCTGCCATTCTTGAGCGAGCGCCTTTTGTTGATATTGTTTTTGGCCCGCAAACACTACATCGACTCCCTGAAATGTATGCAGATATCATAAAAAACAAAAAACCAATTGTTGATATCTCGTTTCCAGAAATTGAGAAATTTGACCATCTGCCAAGTCCTAAAGCTGACGGCCCTTCTGCCTTTGTTTCTATCATGGAAGGATGTAGCAAATATTGCAGTTTTTGTGTTGTCCCTTATACCCGAGGCGAGGAAGTCAGCCGCCCATTTGATGATGTAATTACAGAAGTTGTCGAACTTGCCGAGCAAGGTGTACGAGAAGTTAATTTGTTGGGTCAAAATGTAAATGCATACCGTGGCGTAATGCACGATGGGCACATTGCTGATCTTGCCCTACTTATAGAATATGTTGCAGCTGTTGAGGGCATTGACCGCATCCGTTTCACCACATCTCATCCTATGGAATTTTCGGATAGCTTAATTGAAGTTTATGGTCGAGTACCTGAGTTAGTCAGTCATTTACACTTACCTGTACAAAGCGGTTCAGATCGAATTCTGGCATTAATGAAACGCGGCCATACACGTCTGGAATATAAGAGCAAAATTAAACGTTTACGTGCCATAAGACCAACTCTTAGTATGTCTTCTGACTTTATTATTGGTTTTCCTGGCGAAACGGATAAAGATTTTGAAGACACAATGAACCTTATTGCCGATATTGGTTTCGACCATTCTTTTAGTTTTATATATAGCCAACGCCCGGGAACGCCTGCTTCAAACCTTCCTGATGACACACCGATGCATACCAAGAAAGAACGGCTCGCTATATTACAAAACAGAATCACTCAAAAAGCAGCTGAGATAAGTTCTGCAATGGTTGGAACAATTCAGTCTATACTCGTCGAAGGAGAATCGAAAAAAGATCCTAATCAACTTCGCGGTAGAACTGAAAATAATCGCGTTGTGAATTTTACAGGTGCAAAAGATTTGATAGGTAACTTTGTTGAAATTGAAATTACAGAAGCTTTACCCAACTCTCTACGTGGCATTCTACCAGACTTAGATACGCTGGATCAGGCAGCTAATCTTTAATTTAAATTAATTAAATACAGCTATTAACGCTATAACTTCAAACGATTTATTACTCGAGCCGGCTGATAACCGACGCTTGTCTAATCTGTGTGGTCCTTTAGATCGTCACCTCCGACAAGTAGAACGTTTTATCGGTGTCGAAATTAATAATCGAGGTAATAACTTTCATGTCAGTGGTGATCAAAAATCGATCGAGATTACAGAAAATATTTTAAAAGAAATGTACAAGGCAACTGAAGCTGAGCCTTTATCATCAGAGCGTGTTCATCTTTATCTACAAAGCATTAATCTTGAAAAAGAGCTAGAAGAAGATATTGCCGATGAAGTATCGATTAAAACGAAACGGGGCATAATTCGCGGCCGCACACCGAATCAAAAACTTTATCTTTCAAATATACAATCACACGACATTAATTTTGGGATTGGTCCTGCTGGTACGGGTAAAACTTACCTTGCCGTCGCCTGTGCAGTTGCCGCTATGGAACAAGATCGTGCTCGTAGATTAGTACTGGTAAGACCGGCTGTAGAAGCAGGCGAAAAACTGGGTTTTTTACCGGGAGATATGGTGCAAAAAGTTGATCCTTATTTACGCCCACTTTATGACGCATTGTACGAAATGCTAGGTTTTGAGAAAGTTGCAAAATTAATAGAACGTAATGTTATTGAAGTAGCACCATTAGCATTCATGCGTGGCAGAACACTTAATGAAGCATTTATCATTCTTGATGAAGCACAGAATACAACAGTTGAACAAATGAAAATGTTTTTAACGCGAATTGGTTTTAGTTCGACCGCTATTATTACCGGTGATATCACACAAATAGATTTACCTTCAGCGAAACAATCGGGCCTAAGACATGTCATTGATATACTTAATGAAGAAGAAGATATTAGCTTTACTTTCTTTAAATCCAGAGATGTCGTTCGTCATCCACTAGTCGCACGTATTCTCAATGCTTATGAAAAGCACGAACAAAAATTAAATAACAAATAAGCACTCATTAAGCATGAATATGGATATACAAAATGTATCAGGAATTAGTTCACTCCCTAGTAATGAAACAATAATTCAGTGGGCGGTGCTTGCACTAGATGAAAAGCATAAAGATGCCGAAATTACGCTTCGAGTCGTAGATGAAGAAGAAGGCCATATGTTAAATAAAGAATGGCGTGATAAAAATTCAGCGACTAATGTACTATCCTTTCCAATAGGTGAACCAATTGAACAAGCCCCTAACTTGTTAGGTGATATTGTTGTTTGTGCACCTGTCGTCGAAAAAGAAGCAAAAACTCAAAAAATAGATATTGAAGCACACTGGGCACATTTAATTATTCATGGCATTTTGCATCTACAAGGATATGATCATCAATCTGACGATGACGCTAATATAATGGAAAGCAAAGAAATAATAATATTAAAAAAAATAGGCTATGCAAACCCGTATGAAACAGAGTCAAACTAATGGCTAAGAATAAAAAGGTTAAGTATGGGAAATGGCTTAAACGTTTCGCTAGTTTATTTTCGCGCGAACCGGAAGATCTTGACGCTTTAATAGAAATTTTAAGAAATTCTGAACACCGTAATTTACTCGATCCTGATGCATTGTTAATGATTGAAGGAGCGTTACACGTTTCAGTAATCCAGGTTCGCGACATTATGATCCCTCGCGTACAAATGATAGTCATTGAAAACAATGCTGAGCCGGAAGATATTCTTTCAGTTGTTGTAGAATCAGGTCACTCCCGTTTTCCCGTAGTTGGTGAATCTAACGATGAAATCGTCGGAATTTTATTGGCCAAAGATTTACTACATTATTACGCTAACCCTGAGAAAGAATTTGATATAAAAGATGTCATGCGCGCAACGGTTTTTATACCTGAAAGTAAACGCCTTAATGTTTTATTAAGAGAGTTTCGTACTAGTCGTAACCATATGGCAATTGTTATAGATGAATACACTGGTGTTGCTGGTCTGGTTACCATTGAAGATGTAATCGAAGAGATTATTGGTGAAATTGAAGACGAACATGATCTTGAAGACGATGAAGAAAACATCAATATCCATGATAACGACCGTTATACAATAAAAGCATTAACATCGATTGAAGAATTTAATGCTTATTTTAATATGGAAATTAATAATGATGAATACGACACAATTGGTGGCTTGGTTATCAATACTTTTGGACATTTACCAAAACGTGGCGAGAATATTGATTATGATGGTTTCAATATCAAGGTCATACGCGCAGACAAACGACGTGTACACCAATTACTCTTTACCCGTCTTGATGAAGAACAATCGACTGACGAGATAACTGAAGAAGAAGAAAAATAACAGCCTCAATCTAATAATAATTCTGGCCAAATGAGCTTGCCTGAAAATAAACTTGTAAGAAGATTATCTGCAATTTTTGCCGGAGGCATAGTCCCTTTTGCTTATGCACCATTTGATTATTATTTCCTCAGCATCATCTCTTTAAGTGCCCTATTTTATCTTTGGTCTGAAACTCAATCAAAACGAGAAACATTTATATTAGGCTATCTTTTTGGTTTCGCCATGTTTGGCATTGGCGTTAACTGGCTGCACATTAGTATTAATCTATTTGGCGGCATGAACATCATAGGCGCATTTTTCTTTACCTATCTTCTTATCGCCTTTATTTCTCTATACCCGGCAGTTTGCGGTTATTTGGCAGTTCGATTTTTTAAAGATTTTTATTTCTTGGCAATACCTTCATTATGGTTAATCACTGAATGGGGTCGTGGATGGATTTTGACGGGATTTCCCTGGCTCAATATTGGTACCAGTCAAACTGATAGCATTCTTTCAAGTTACGCACCACTAATTGGTGATTATGGAATTAGTTTTATTGTATGTCTCATTGCTATATCAATAACAATAGTCATTAAAGAAAACCTAAAAAAACAAATGATTGCTATCTCAGTTCTTATTTTTATTGGAATATTTTCTTTAGTATTAGGTAATTTCAACTGGACTCAAAAAACTGGTGAAGAACTCAGTGTCACTCTCATTCAAGGTGCAATACCACAAGAAATAAAATGGAATCCAGATCAACGAAAAAGAACATACGAAATTTATTCAAGCCTAAGTGAGCCTTATTGGTCATCAGATATAATTATCTGGCCAGAAACAGCAATACCCGCTTATTATCATCTTGCCGGAGATTTCATAAATCCTATAACTGAAAGAAAGAAGAAAACAGATACTTTATTCATGAGCGGTATTGTTAATAAAGATAAATCATCAAATAAATATTTTAATAGTATTTTACTCATCGACGAGCAACATCGGTTTTATAATAAGCATCATCTTGTGCCGTTTGGTGAATATTTACCTTTTAAGTCTTTACTGGATCGCTTATTACGGTTTCTAAAGATCCCTATGTCAGATTTTTCATCAGGCAATGTTCAAGATAAACTACTTGAGACCGATAAGGGTATATTTGGCATGAGTATTTGTTATGAAGATGCCTATGGAACAGAAATACGAAGAGCTTTACCTGATGCTAATATACTAATAAATGTCAGCAACGATGCCTGGTTTGGTGATTCTATGGCACCACACCAACACTTACAGATTGCTAGAATGCGTGCAATAGAAAACGGCCGTTATTTATTACGTTCAACTAACACTGGTATCTCTGCCATTATTGATAACAAAGGAAAAATAGTTGAACGTTCACCACAATTTAAACCACATGCATTAAATGCAAAAGCTGCTTTATTTGTCGGGGAGACACTATATAGCCGATATGGCAATCATTTAATTTTATGCTTTGGCTTTCTGATTTTACTATTCAGTTTTTTATTACAAAGAAAACTCAACATTAAGATTCAATAGATTTTCTTGCTGAACTTATCTGTTCAAGACGTTCTTTTAATTCCGTTTCATTTTCAGCCAAAGATAAAACATCTTTTCTCGTCAGGCGTAACAATGTCGTTGGTTTCAATGCCTTAACATTTGCTGTTCTGACTTGTGCTTCTAACAATGCCATTTCACCAAAAAAATCGCCATCTCTAAACTCTGCGATAGGTTCATCCTCGTGACTATTTTTAAAAACAGAAACCAAACCATGGGTAATGATATAAAGAGAATCTCCCTTTTCTCCTTCACCAATAACCAAATCACCTGCGAGGAAGGTCATTGCTTTAGCATGTTTTGATATCCTTTCAAGTAAGTCATTAGACAAACCATTTAATAATGGCACCATGCCAATAAGCTCATGCGGCTTTAGTTTTGGGGCAGGATCTGAAATCGGTTGCAACGCGTTTATAGCTTCATGAATACGTCGTTCAATATTAGTGAACACTTTAGAGCCAATTTCACCATCATGCTCAGCTTCTTCAATAAAGTATTCTGCTGCAACTAGTGCAACTTTGGCAAATAAACGTGTTTCAAAACGTAAATAAAATTCGGGGAAATCAGCGGCTACTTTTTCCAAGCGTGACTTTCTTCGTGTTGAGAGCTTCTTATATTTGTCAATAACCTCTTGTTTAACATTCTCTTCAAAATCGTCTATCGTTTTTAACTGTTCAATTACTTTTTCACAAATTAATATCCCGGCAATATCACGCTGCAAGCTTTGTGAAAACCGAAGATATTGGTAACGCGCCATAAATCCTGCTGCCCAATCATGCTCACGTAATTGTCTTATTAGTGCTGTTTCAAGCCTGACAAATGGATTAGGTTTTACGTCTTTGTTATCTTCTTCATCCTTTTCAACTGACAACGATTCCCGATCACTTATTAATGAATTTTTAATATTTAAATAAGTATAATATTGAAGAAAACCTATATCGTAGAGATACTTTAGCTCCTGCATTTCTATACGTAATGCGGTGATATAGACATGCCGTTTCTCAACGGCACTATTTGACGCTCCTTCTTCAAGATTAAACACCTGTTGCGTTTTTTTCTGAATTAATTGAAGCGTACTTCGAGAAATTAAATCTGCATCATGAAATGAACCCAATATATTTTCAGCATACTGTTGTGACTGGATCAAACCATGTTTTAGTTCAGCGACTTCTTCATTGGTAAATTTATCGAAACCCAACTTTTTCATTAGCGGCCTGATTGTCGATGCATTAACTAGTAAGGAAAATAAAACGACCCCCAAGGTTATATAGAGGATCGACTCACGACCTGGCATATCGACAGGAATAGACAACACTATAGCTATAGCAAGTCCACCTTTTAATCCACCCCACCACATAATATGACGCTCACCCATAGATACATGCGGCAATTTAAACAATTTTGTCGTCGCAGGAACCATACTGTAAATACCCGCAGCTCTGGCAAGCAATACCAGTACGATGGCTACTAAAATACTATCAAGGTGTGAATACAACTTGGCAAGGTCAAGTGAGACGCCAACTAAAAGAAACAACAATGAATTACATACAAGAGCAATTACATCCCATGTTTCATCAACAGTTTCACGTTCATTTTGAGGTATACGACTAACACCCAGTATACCTAATGCAACCGCAGCAGAAACAACCGCCATTACACCTGAGACATGAAAGATATGTTCAGCAATGGCAAAACTACTATAGGCCAAAACAATAGACATGATCATATAGGAATTCACACCGGCACGAATTCGATACAAGAGCTCACTAAGTACAATTCCAATGATTGCACCGACAAATAGACCACCAACAAACACTCGAAAGAATTCCAACACGGCATGTCCCGCATCTGAAGCACCAAAATGCTCGGTAATCGCTAAACCAAGAATGATGTTAAAGAATACAATCGCCGTTGCGTCATTTAATAGTGACTCACCTTCTACAAGTATGGTCAGCCGATGTGGTGCACCCAGTTCCTTAAATAATGCAATCACAGCTACCGGATCTGTTGCCGATATTAAGGCGCCAAATAACAGAGCATGAAATATATTAAAATCCTGAATTACCCAAAGGCCAACACCTATCAACCCGGCTGAAATCAACATTGCTGGAATGGCCAGTACCAACACAGGGATAATGTCCTTCATTAATAATCGCGCATCCATATTTATCGCCGATTCAAATATTAATGCAGGAAGAAATAAGAACAACACCAAATCAGGTGTCAATTGAAACTCAAGAAGCACTTCAAATTCATGGTTATGTCGTGCAATCGAACCAAGAATAATGCCAAGAATAACTAGAAAAACGGTATAAGGAATAGGTATATTCTTGCAAATGGCTGCTGCAATCATAGCGACAGACAAAAGACCCATTACAACTAATATGAGTTCAGACATTGGCATATATATTCCCCTTATATACTAAATGTATATCAAGTTTCGATAACGCGCAAAGTTAAGTTCTAATTAATTATATGAGTGTGCTGTTTTTCTCTGAAAAATAGTCCAGAACAACAACTAAGACCAGACCAATAAGCATCATAATCAACGAATAGAATATCTGGTTGCTATAAGCTTCAGGTAAATATGGGACAGATGAAACCAATCTCTCTTTATCTCTGACAATTTCATATACTCGAGTTTGAAAAGGCCATATAACATATAAGGAAGCGATCAATATGCCAGTAATAAAAAGTATCGTCTGTTGATAAAAACGCTTTAATAAATATGAAAGCACTCGAGTGAATAAAACAATACCCGTCATAATGCCAAAGATAAATGGCAGTATGATAGAAAAATCAAAATGGCCAATCGCATTAAAGATATAAGCATATTTTTTCATCATCAATAAAATAAATGAACCGGAAATACCGGGTAGAATCATCGCCGAAATCGCTATCGCACCGCATAGAAAAATAAACCAACTGGAATCTGGCGTTGATGCCGGCACTAGTGTGACGACAAACCCACCAAATAAAATACCCAAGATCAAGTACAGGGCTTGCTTTAATAATAAAGACATTCCTAAGTGCCGAAATAATAAAACAATCGAACCTAAAACTAGACCAAAAAACAATCCATAAATAATTTCAGGTTGAGTCCGAATTAATGTAGGTAGTGAAATGACTCTCGTGAAAAAGATTAAGGCTGATACAGCGCCAACACCTAATGGAATTAAGAACCCAAAGTGTGGGCGATTTATTATTTCCTTTAGGTTAAAAGATAAAACCATTTTTAACCACTCACTATCAAATGATTTTATTGCATTGATTAATTGCGGGTAAATACCAAGAATAAAAGCCATTGTGCCGCCACTTACTCCCGGCACAACATCTGCCGAGCCAACACAAAAACCCTTGGCAATTAACTTTAATCTGGAAATCAACATTACACAAAAATAATTATTTGCTTAAATCATGAACCGCATTGATAAATGCTCCCGCATTTTCAGGGTCAATATCGGGTGTAATTCCATGCCCAAGATTAAATACATGACCTGGCCCCTGACCAAAGCTGTCAAGAATTGATTTAACTTCTTTTCGAATCACATCTGGATTCGATTTAAGAATAGCCGGATCCATATTACCTTGTAAGGCGACACGACCACCTATGTTCTCACGAACCTGACCAATGTCCTGTGTCCAATCCAGGCCGATTGCATCACAACCTGTCGCAGCAATATCTTCTAGCCATAAGCCAGCACCTTTGGTGAATAAAATAACTGGTATTTTATTACCTTCATATTCACGTTCTAATTCATCAAGAATCTGTTGCATATAAAAAAGAGAAAACTCTTTATAGGCTGGCGTTGATAATGCCCCACCCCAGGTATCAAATATTTGAATCACTTGAGCTCCTGCTCTAATTTGTGCATTTAAATAAAGTGCTACGGCTTTGGCAACATGGTTAAGTAAAAGATGTAATGTTTTCGGTTCCTTGTATAACATTGTTTTAGTTTTACCAAAATCTTTGCTCGAACCACCTTCAATCATATATGTCGCTAACGTCCAGGGACTTCCAGCAAAACCGATTAGAGGCACACTGCCATCAAGTTCATGCCGTATTAAACGAACTGCATCCATAACATAACCCAGTTCGTCTTCTGGATCAGGCATAGGTAATTTTTTAATATCAGCAAGAGAACTTATAGGGTTATCAAATTTTGGTCCTACCGACTCAATTAACTTTAGCCCCAAACCCATAGCATCGGGAATTGTTAATATATCTGAAAACAATATTGCAGCATCTAATGGATATCGATCTAATGGTTGTAAGGTAACTTCACACGCCAAATCAGGCGTTTGGCACAAGGTAACGAAATCACCAGCCTTCTCTCGAGTAGCTCGGTATTCAGGTAAATATCGCCCCGCCTGACGCATCATCCACACTGGTGTCATATCAACAGGTTGGCGAAATAAAGCTCTAATCAAACGGTCATTTTTCAATTCAGAAGACATATACTTAACTTTTTGTTTTTGTTAAAGAAATGATACTAAAATACCAAGTTTAATTCATTTGAATTAAGCTTGGTATATCAATAGATGTGGGAGTTTACCCGAAGTCAGGTAATAAAGGTTTGATTTTCAAGCAAATAATAAGATGCTTAATACATTTATTTTTTCTTTACTTTATTTATCGCTTTCTCAGTTGCTTTTCTAATTTTTACTAACTGCTTTTTTTCCCAATGTTCGCCAGCGATCAACATCTTCTTAATCTTCTTCTCGCTGATCTTCATTAATTCTTTTTCACGCTTAAGTGCTGCATTAAGTTGTTCCCTAAGAACAACCACTTCATTTTTAGCCGCTTTTTTAACTAATTTTATTTCTTCATTGGCTGCACTTTTTGCTCGTTTAAGAGCTTCTTTAGTCGCGGCTAAGTCTTCTTTTAGCTTTTCTGTTAATTCCTGACGACTTGCTGCGGCAACTTGAGTGTTTGAAACGGCTGTCTTCTTACGGGTCGTTTTTTTTCGGACTACTGTTTTTTTCTTGGCTGTTGATTTCTTTCTTATCACAGGTTTCTTTTTAGATACTTTTTGATTGACCTCAACCATAACATTCTCTCCTTTCACCTATAACTTAAGCATAGTATAAAGAGGAATATGAAAATAACCTTTGATCTGTGTCAATTATCATATAATTGTAAAATTAAAATAAGCATAATATTTCTCACCATAATTTATCAGGAGAGGTCAAATGATCGTCCCAGTTAGTGAACTTATTGCATCTGCAAAATCACAGTGCAATTGTATGGATCAACTTGCAGCAAAATTATTTTACGACAGACACGATGACGCCGTTATTATCGATGTAAGAGAGCCTAAAGAAGTTACTGAGTCCAGTTTAATAGACTCTACTAATATTCCGCGTGGCTTATTAGAAATGAAAATCACAAATATTTGCGAAAATCATGACACTCCTATATTGATTCATTGCGCCGCAGGTGGGCGAGCTTCACTATCAGCCGCAACATTACAAATGATGGGCTATTCAAATGTCCATGTTATTGATGCAACATTTGAAGAAATAAGACACGTCTTTGGATAAGCAGGAAATCATCTAATGGAAGAGATGGAAGTAGCGATTAATGCCGTTACAAGCGATACAGTAAAGATATGGATGAATTGGATGATGATAATCTTTATGTCATCCCTATTTTTTACTTATAAGCATGTCTCCGCCAGATATATTTTATTGTGTATTGTGTTAACCGCAATTTTAGCAATATTGATATTTAATGTTACTAAATCTCCTCATATGGTCGGTGCATCACATATCCTTTGGATACCATTAGTAATTTATTTAATCAAAGTTGAAATCATTGGCAAGACAGAAAAATTGAAATCAGTATACGGTATTTACCTTACTTTACTTTTGGTAACTATCGTCATCTCTCTTTTCTTTGATATTAGAGATACCGCATTAATTTTACTTGGAATGAAAGACCCGTTTATATAATTAACGTTTAACAACATCAACAATAGGTTGTTCGTTTTTCATTGCTGCTAATACAACTTTATCAAACCGATCGGTTAATTTTAGTGCTTCAATTGCTGCATCACGCGCAACTTTTTCTAACTCAGCATCGTCAATCATATTTATTAAAGGTACGACTTTACCGCTCTCGGTATTCTTTAATGATCCTTCTGGTGAAGCTAGTAAACGTGCAATATGTATTGGCTCAATTATTTCTCCTGCTTTGAGACCTGTTACTGCTGATATTTTTTCAACACGGTGGGCAATTTCTTCAGTTAACGGCACACCTATTACTTTGGCTGACAAAATAGGAATAATCGTATCCGAACAATTTGCTATTACAGGTTCGTGTTCAGCAGGTGCTTTTATTAAACGACCACGTGCTCCATCAGCTTTAATAAGCATAAGATCAAAGTGACCAACATCTTTAAACTTTTCTATAGCTTCGAGGCTAACACCGGCACGTCGACCAAATCGCTCAGATGGTTTTGCAAATGCTATCGCATGCGAGTGCTTATCATTTTTAATGGCATCCAATAAGTCTCTTTCATCACCAATATAATTGGTTGCTTCTAATGACCGCGGAAAAAATTCGATATGTGCTGTAGCAGTTATACCAACACGTCCCGTATGCGCCTTAGCTAAACGAAACATAGTTGTCTTCTTGCCTCCTGCACCAACACAGGAAACAACACCACTTCTAGCATTAAATACTTCTAGTAAATCAGCTGTCATCTTTATTTATTCGTTTATACGAAAATACCATGGGTGTTGTTTCCTGATAGCGTTTGTATACATCTCCAAACAATGTAATTAAAGTTCGCCTCTAGAATGTTACTTCATATATTCTTCAAACAATCTCCAGATTTTTTTCGCTAACGGTCCAATTGGTTGATCATTTCTTCTTACAAGATAAATTTTATGAATATCAACATCAAATTTGTCTTTACCCGTCGTTTTTGTTTTTTTAGAACTATTTTGTCTAAGATTAAGGGTAACAAGTTTACCATTATCAAGATCGTCTTGAATCATATGTATTGGCATATAACCCCATCCAAAACCATCTTTTATTAATTGTCGTTTTGAAGCAAAGTCACCGACGTGCCAAATTGTGCCTTCCTGATTTACATTAACTGATAGTGGTGCTTGTTGACTACTACTTACTACTATTTGAGTATGTTGTTGCATATTCTGCTTTGCATTTTCTGGATCCAGAATTAATACATGCTCAGGTGACGCTACTGCAATTACAGGTAAGTTCATACAGTGAAGCGCATCTGACCATGACGGCCATTCAAAAACTTGTGTAAATGCTAAATCAATAGACTTTTCATTCAGCCTCTCCATACCCCCCAAATATTCAATGAATAGTTGAATTCGTACATGTGGATGTTCTTTATTAAATATTTTTAATATAGGAGTAATCTGATCTAAGGGACATATTCCATCAATGGCGATTGCAATCTCTGCTTCTTCACCTATAGCTAACTGATCAGCCGTGTAATTAAGAAAATCCGATTGTTTAAGAATATTTAGAGCCTGACGATAGATCTCTTTACCCGCCTCGGTTAATTCCGGCCGATAACCTTCTCGATTAAAAATCTCAATAGCCAAAGATTCTTCTAACTTCTTAATAGCAATACTGACTGCTGATTGCACACGATTCAGTTTCTCTGCGGCAGCGCTAAAACTGCCTGTTTCTATGATGGTACAGAGTACTTTCAGCTGATCCAGCGTCATATTTACTATTCATATAATGAATGATGATTATCAATAATATATGCTTTTTATTAATATAATGAAAGCCTATATTTCTCCCATCAATACTGATAATCAAACAAAACAGCTAGGAGAAAAAAATGAAAATACAAACAAACAGTATCGTTAAGAACGTTATAGGCACAATGCTTTTCGGCCTCGTTCTAGCACAAACAGCACAGGCAAATAATACAGACATCCGTTATAAGACCGTTGAAGTTGAGGGAGTAAATGTGTTTTATCGTGAAGCAGGAAATCCCAGTAACCCAACTATCTTGTTATTACATGGTTTTCCAACGTCATCACATATGTTTCGAGATCTGATTCCGCAACTAGCCGATCAGTATCATCTGGTCGCACCAGATTATCCAGGCTACGGTCAAAGCTCAATGCCGAGCATAGATGAGTTTGAATACAGCTTTGATAACATGGCCAATATTGTTGATAAGTTTATTGAAAAGATTGAACTCAAAACATATAGCTTGTACCTAATGGACTATGGCGCACCGATTGGTTTTCGTATCGCTAGCAAACACCCAGAGCGTGTTGAAGGTCTAATAATTCAAAATGGTAATGCCTATGTTGAAGGGATTAACAATAATTTTTGGGAACCTATTCAAGCTTATTGGAAAGATCGTAAAGCAATTAACAAAGGTCTTGATAATGATTGGTGGAAGAACGTTAAGAATGCCTATGACAATCAAAACATGAGCAATGATGATGCGTTACGATTTCTAGTAACTCTTGGTGCAACCAAATGGCAATACACAAATGGTGTTCGTAATACAGAATCCATTAGCCCTGATACATGGGATCACGTGCAACCACTACTTGACCGCGCAGGTAATCAGGAAATACAACTGGAAATGTTTTATAGCTATGGAACAAATCCACCTTTATACCCTGAATGGCAAGCTTACTTACGTGAGCATCAACCACCAACATTAATCGTTTGGGGAAAGAACGATGAAATCTTTCCAGCAACAGGAGCACATCCGTACAAACGCGATTTGAAGGTTGTTGATTTTCATCTACTGGACACGGGTCACTTTGCCCTGGAAGAAGATAGTGAAGTTATCGCCGAACATATACGTCGCTTCTTCGGACAAAATAAAATAGCTAGTCATTAACTATTATACGATGAGGTCGTCATACCTATGACGACCTCATTAAGTTGGAGAAAGAAGATGAGAGAATATACAAGTGATATCGCTTTTACTGATACAGTAAAGAAAATTCAAAAAGAAAAAGAGTCTCGTAGTGCCTACGCAAATATGGAACAGAGCGGTAGTTGGGAAAGTACGGTTACTGAATTTTTAGCTGGTTTCATAGCACAACGCGATTCGTTCTATATGGCTACTGTTAATGCAGAAGGTCAACCCTATATCCAACATCGTGGTGGACCAAAAGGTTTTCTGAAAGTTATAGATAATAAAACACTGGGCTTTGCTGACTTCAGTGGTAATCGTCAATACATCTCATACGGTAATCTGCAAGATAATAATAAGGTTTGTATCTTTTTAATGGATTACCCAAACCGCACGCGCATCAAACTCTGGGGTACTTCGGAAGTCACTGAAACAGATCAGGCATTAATAGAAAAACTTGGAGACAGTGAATACAAAGCAAATATTGAGCGCGCATTTCTAATTCACATCGAAGCTTGGGACAGAAACTGCCCACAACATATCACTCCACGTTATTCCGAAGAAGAAATAATATTGATGGGAGAAATGGAATGAAACTAAGTAAGGTTAACGTTTAAGCTTAATTGTGCAAGGATTAGGCTGCGCGTTCGTTGCCAACATCACCTCAAGTATGCGAAGTAGGCTCCCCACTCCATTACAGCTGTACTGTTGAAACTTAAGTTTATAAAACATCTATTAATCAAGAGCTGGATAATCAGTGTAGCCATTCTCATCACCACCATAAAAAGTGCCTTCGTCAAAATCATTGAGCGGCGCACTTTCCAGAAACCGTTTAGGTAGATCGGGATTAGAAATGAATAATCGACCAAACGTAACAAGGTCACACAACCCTGAATCGATCCTTTGCTGCGCCTCCTCAACGGAATAATTGCCATTAGCAATATAGGCGCCTTTGAAATTTTCACGAATCGCCTGAATGACTGCTTCCGGACGTCCATTTTCTGCATTACCTTGGAAGGAATCCTCAACTACTTCAATGAAGGCAATATCTCTGTCATTGAGTTCTTTTGCGAACGCGCCGTAAGTCGACACCGGATCATCGTCATGCATATCGTTGAAGGTTCCCGTTGGTGAAACCCGAATCCCGGTGCGGTCAACACCCCAGACGTCTACCACCGCATCCACCACCATTAGTGGAAAGCGCAGGCGATTGTCGATAGAACCGCCATATTCATCTGTACGCTGATTCGACTTACTGCGAATAAATTGATCAAGTAAATAACCGTTGGCACCATGAATCTCAACACCGTCGAAACCAGCCTGTTTGGCATTGATTGCGCCTTGGCGGAATTGTTCGACAACACTTGGTATCTCTTCAGTCGATAGTGCTCTCGGCTCTAACACTTCAAGCATGCCGGATTTTTCATCAATGAACGTTTGCGCACCCACCGGCTTGATCGCCGAGGGTGCAACGGGCTGCTGACCATCAGGTTGCAACTCGGGACGAGAAATTCGGCCAACGTGCCAGAGTTGTAGATAGATCAGTCCACCGGCGTCATGCACCGCCGTAGTGACTTTACGCCACCCTTCAATCTGGTCGTCAGAGTAAATCCCCGGCGTAAAAGCATAGCCTTTGCCCTGCGGCGAAACTTGGGTTGCTTCACTAAATATCAATCCGGCATCGGCCCGTTGTCCATAGTAAGTAGCATTGAGTTCACAAGGAATATCACCCGGCTGTTTCGAGCGAGACCGAGTCAAAGGAGCCATCAGTACCCGATTGGGCAGTTGGATGTCACCTAATGTGAAGGGTTTATACAATACATTTTTTTCTTTAAGCATATTAATCTCTTTTTTTACGTCTAACGCCGTTAAGTGGGAGCCGGATCATGGCTGTCCCTCAAAAACCTTTACACCCTCTGGAATTTCATACCAATCTTGCTTCTCACTAACCCAAATATGAACAGAAGGTTCAATTACCCTGGTATCCGACAAATTACTCGGTTTCAATTTAAGCGTGCTTACATCATCTGGATTATAATGATACATCCTATTTCCACATGTAGGGCAAAACTTAGCGGCACTGATGTTCCCGCTATCTGAGCTGCGACTCCACTCACTCATTTCTCCAGTGAATTTCACCGTGTCTGACTTAACAAACGCCGTAATACTAAATGCACTAGTAGATAATTTTTGGCATTCTCTACAATGACAAGCAGCAACTAATAATGGTTGCTCTAGAAGTTGATATGTAATTCCACCACACTGACACGCGCCATCTATTGGGTATTTTATTTCACTCATAATATCTCCAAATTTATTGGGCAGCTAACGCCAAGTGCATAGACTTGCCGCGACTTGTTATACGTATACTGGTTATTTTAGGCACCAAGATTCCTTGTCTTTGGAGTTTCTCTGTATTGCTTTACTCTTACCGCAGACAATCGTAACACGCTTTACAGATATGTCTGTACCTGCGGATATAGCATTAGTGCTTCGAAATTTATAATCGCTATCAGAACTTTCAAAGAACTTTAATATAGCACTCTCATCCATTTTGAATTTCAAGAGTTTATGTAGCCCGCCATGAATAATTAAAATTACTGCAACAGCAACAGAACTGCCAATAATTATTTCCTGCTTCACAGCTCAGTTCCTTACTAAATATAACTTGTTATGCATTTTAGTGAGTATGTTCTTCTTTCTTTTCCTTTGATAAAAAGTTTGGAAATTTATGAGTTGCAAATTTAGCATGGCAGCTAACACACGACTCATTCATTTCGGAAAAATAGAAATTTATTAGCTCTGCTTTTTTATTTTTTGCGGCGTGCTCAAGCATGCCCGCCAAATAATGGAATCTTTTATCTTTTTCTATAAAGGAATGAGGTAATGCTGTATGTAATTCCTTGACTTGGCTTTTAGTGAGACTTTGTTTCAATATATAGCTATTCTTCATTTTTTTTGCGGTGCTTTCAATTTCACCCCAATTTCCAGAAATGTATGCTGGGATGATAGACATCATTCCACTCTGCAACGCTTGCATTTCTTGAGCAAGCAAATTGCGCAAGTCAGGAGAAAGTGCCTCTACTCCCGTGGCTTTTACATGTTCTTCGTGTATGTGTTTATTTTCCCCATAACTCATTGTTGGTAATAGAATGGCTAATAGTACGATGCGAAAAAAGAGTTTCATATGTTTACCTATTTAGATTAATTGTATAACGATTGAGCTAAGGTGCCCGCACTTT
>JAJFKK010000095.1 GCA_021773245.1 Gammaproteobacteria bacterium
GTCATCATATCTAACGGTATTCCTGCCCAACCCATAATGCCAAGAATTAAAACTGCAGAAAAAATATTAGGCACGATGGCTATTAAGGCTAATTGAAAATTTCGGAATAAAATAATAAACATAAATAAGATTGCTGCGAAAACGGCACCAATCGTTAAGATTTGAGATCGAAAGAGGCTCTGTAGCATGTTGTTATACAGCACCATCAAGCCAGTTATATGAATCTGTTCTTCTTCAAATTTCATTTCATCGATTAAAAAATCATGAATGCTGGTTAATAAGGCTTTACGGTTTAATACAGGGTCAGATTCGATGACACGTAAGCTGAACCGAATCTGATTGGAGTCTTCAGAAAGATAGGGAGTTATTAAATCAGCTTCTATTGACTCAGGAATTCGTTTTCGTACCACTGCTAATTCAAATTCATCAAACGGCGTGCCGTTCAACTTTTCAACAATTGATATTGAAGTCACTAATGAAATAACCTTGCCGACAACAGGATAGGATTCCAAATGTTCCTGAACTTTTTTTGCCTTATCTAACATTTCAGGGTTTAACCAATAGCTAGGTTCAGCTAATGTTTCTACGTCATCAAAAAATAAAGCATCAAGCTCGTTTGATTCTGTTGCTAATTCATCACGCATGTCAATGAATGATTGATCGGCATCGATAATGATATCAAGCGGCATCGTGCCGCCTAACTGATTATCAATAACCATCATGCCTTGATAGATTTCAGTATCTGATTTGAAATTATTGATAAAGCGGTTTTCAACTTTCAGTTCTGTAATACCGATACCAAGAGATAACAATAATAATGATGCAATGAAGACGATAATTATTGGTCGGTCATGAACTTGTTTAGCTAATGCGAGCGTTATATTACGAGTAATGTCGCGGCCAGTTGATATTTCAATATCATCTAATAGAGAAAGAATTGCCGGCATTAATGTAAAACTGGTAACAAATGCGAAACCTAGTCCAATAACCATGATCCAACCAAAATCAATAACGGGTCTAATTTCGCTAACAACTAATGAAGCAAACGCCACTGCTGTTGTTAATACAGTATAAAAACAAGGGCGACCCATCGAGACCATTGTTGATTGAATCAACTCTCTATGTGTTGCTGCAGGCTGTTGCAGTTGTAAATCACGGTAACGTACGATGAGGTGGATCGTAAGGGATAAGGTAATAATTAACAGGATGGATAAAAAATTGGATGAGATAACGGTAATCGTCCAACCAACATAGCCCATAAAGCCAATCGTCATTAAACACGTCACAGCACAAACAAGCATGGGCAATACGACCCAACGTACTTTCTGAAAAAAGAGAGAAAGGATAAGTACTAAAAATAAAAATACGCCAGTGCCAAATACGATCAAATCATGGCGGATGAATTCAATCATATCAACGGTAATCATTGGTGTGCCACCGAGATACAATTTTCCCTGATTATGTTGCTGCTTAATTATCTGTCTGATACGACGTATATCTTCCTCACGCTGTTGCGAATATAACTGGTTTTTTTCTTTAATCTGATTATTTAATAGTTCAAGTGTTTCTAATTCGCTACTAGTTAACTCTTCGTTTTTTTCTTGAAATAGTTGTCGTTTGTTTATGAGATCGTAATATTCAGGATCATTTTTAAACATCGCCTGAATAGCCGTTGTATTACCATCCAGGCTCAGCAGTAATTCTCTGTAAAGTGGATTTGACTGGAATTCTTTTCGGGCTAAATCCTTATCAATATCATTGTTATCTATTGTGCTTAGATCGCCAGTTAAATCTGACAGGTTCAAGCCAGATTCATAAATGATAGGCATATCCAGAATCGAATTTACTGATTCAATATTTTCAAGTTCGAGCAGGCCATCTCGAAGTGCACGAATCGTCGCTAAAGATTGCTCTGAAAATAAATCAGCATGGGGTTGGAAACTGATAACAATAAAATCATCAGAACCATATCGTTGGCTAATTTCACGGTAATAGTTGAGGCTCTCATCATTTTCCAGGACGAGAGAGTCCGCAGATGCATCAAGTTCAAAGTTGAGTGAATAATAGGCGGCTAGAATACCTAGAAAAGCAAATACAAAAAGAACTTTTAGTGGGTTCTTAAGTATTAAAAAATTATAGATATGCTTTAAATTCACAGGAGAGATACTTTTATAATAAAGATTTATACCTGAGTAAATCTATTATTTTTTCTATATCAATTACATTCTTGAAAGCTATAAATAAATCCCAGCAGACCTTGATGTTTAATCTCGCTATTAAACATCATTCTATAATTTCTAATCAGGCTAATATCATCAATGACAAGGTCGATGACTTTCCAGCTATCTGCTTCTGGTTGCATCGGATATTCTATGGTAAGAGGTTTAACGTCTGGTCGCGTCAATATTTGCATAATTGAGACGACATCTTTTTCACCAATGGGTTTAGCGGATTGATAACTAATGTTTTGATTGCGATAACTTAAAAGAACAAAAGCATAGCGTTCTACAAGGAGATTTTTAAAACTTAGACTGAAACAACTTTTCTCATCGTCCGTTAACACATCCCATTTATCCCCTAATGTTAACGATGCCATTGTCGTAAAATCAAGGTGAGGCACGATTAGCTGTTTGACTATAGTCTGTATATATTCGGGTTCTTTTTCCAGGCGTACTTTGTCTGCTTCAAGTCGATTTAGTACTTCTTGAGTTGTGTTGAAAACAATCTCGTCAGGTGTGATAGCAGAAGCAAAATTGTAGAAACAAATTAAGCTAATAAATAAAATTCTTTTTAAATATTTATATGTATACAAGTTCATAGTATTAACTCTTAATGTCTTTATTAAATAATGGCTTATAAACAGATTTCTGTCTTGATTTAGATCAATTATTACTTAGTGTACTACATTTTACGGGTGTCTGAAATTTGATAAAAGAGACGAATTTTTTAAATAAGTCTAAAATCCTTACTTTTAAAATTATGGTTTTGTTTTTTGACAGAACGATGAAGCAATTGTATTTTCAATGGCGATGCTAACGATTATCAAGCAGCAAAAAGATATAGTACATTAGTCATCTCTATAATTTAGGAACGTATTATTTTTAATTTATCTCAATTAGGCTGGAAATCATTTTTCGGAGAACAATTAAACTCCGAAGAAATAAATCAATCTTATTCTGCCCGTATTTCAAAAATTCACCGTAGTCATTGTTTTGTTTGGAGTAGTAAAGGTGTTGAAACATTTGAAGTGGGTGTGTTCAGTGAGCCTAAGAACCTGGCCGTTGGTGATTGGATATTAATCCCAAATGAAGGTGAGCGTCCTTTACGCATTCTTGATCGAGAATCAGTACTGATACGTAAGGCAGCAGGTAAACGTACAAATGATCAAACGATTGCAGCAAATGTCGATACTTTATTTATAGTGATGTCTTGTGATCAGGATTTTAACGTTTCGCGTATTGAACGTTACATGGCATTAGCTTTTGAGGCAGGAATTACACCTGTAGTCATTTTAACGAAAGTTGACCTGATCGATGATACAGACTCTTTTAAGCAAGAAGCACAGGCATTACAAAAAGATTTACGTGTTGAGTGTGTTAATGCAAAGGATAAATTGAGTTTAAAAGTAATAAGAAATTGTTGTACTGAAGGGCACACTATTGCTTTAGTCGGTTCTTCTGGTGTTGGTAAATCAACAATAATAAATGGTTTAACAGATGCTGAACAATTAACAGCAGAAGTAAGTGTTGAAGATGGTAAAGGTCAACACACAACAACCTCACGTTCATTACATTTACTCAATGACGGCGGCATATTGATCGATACACCTGGAATAAGAGAATTACAGTTAAGCGATTGTGAAACCGGCATTGAAGATGCGTTTGATGATGTCATGCAATTTATGATGCAATGTAAATTTAATAACTGCCAACATGAAACCGAAATAAAGTGTGGGATTAAAGCAGCATTGGAGTCGGGTGAACTCGATCAACGCCGTTGGGAGAATTTTCAGAAATTACAAAACGAACAAAAGCTTCGTGATAAACCGCAATATGAAAAGGGTCGGTCGCGCAAACAGTAAAAGTATTTGCTCTCTTTAACGAATAATCCTTGCAAGTCAGTCATCTGCCAATAAACTAGCCCCCGAGAGTCGGCCAGGCAATCGCTGTTGAACTTGTTTTAATAGAGGAAAGTCCGGGCTCCAAAGGGCGAGGTGCCAGATAACTTCTGGGCGGCGTGAGTCGATGGAAAGTGCCACAGAAAATATACCGCCTGATTCGTCAGGTAAGGGTGAAATGGTGCGGTAAGAGCGCACCGCGCTGTTAGCAATAGCAGTGGCAGGGTAAACCCCACCTGGAGCAAGACCAAATAGGGAAACGATGGTGCGGCCCGCACTGTTTCCGGGTAGGTTGCTTGAGGTGCATAGTGATATGCATCCCAGATGAATGATTGTCCACGACAGAACCCGGCTTATCGGCCGACTCTTTTTTATTTGCTTAACTGAGCTTCGTTAGGATTAAGAATCTTAACTTCACGTTGAGGATATGGAATTTCAATACCGTGTTCTTTAAACGCATCCCAGATCATTTGCAACAGATCTGCGCCTACACGATTCTTGCCATCGTCTATTCCTTCCATCCAGAATTCGATAAGGATATCGACACCGGAATCACCAAAGCCCGCAATTTCAGCATCGGGACGTTCTTCTATAGGTAAATCTTTACCACTTAGAACCTGCGGATGACTGGCTACAACTTCTCTTAATAGATCAAAGAGTGCGTGTAGATCGGTTTTATAAGAGACTTGAAATTCTATTGAATAACGTTGTTTTTTATTTTTATGTGTCCAGTTTATAAAATTGGTTGTAATAAAACGTTCGTTTGGAACCATGATGTCTTTACCATCAAATGTTTCCAATGTGGTAGAACGCATTTTTAATTCACGAATGATACCGGTTTGGCCATCTTCAAGTTCAATGTAATCACCTACGGTAATAGAACGATCCAAAAGTATGATAATACCGGAGATAAAATTTGAGGCGATAGCTTG
>JAJFKK010000096.1 GCA_021773245.1 Gammaproteobacteria bacterium
ATTAATGAAAAAATCTGAAGAGATATTGAAAATTGGCATATCCTTTTTTCAATACAGAAATAAAGACACTAATCAGAATAAGAAAAAGGAACTAGCATTAAATCTACAGCTTCTTTGTCATAAATATAATACTCCTTTCATTATCAATGATGACGTGACATTAGCAAAAGATATCTTAGCTGACGGCGTCCATCTCGGAAGCAATGATGAAACGATAGAAAATGCCAGAAAAATCCTGGGTTCTAAAATTATTGGCATATCATGTTATAACGATATAAAACTAGCAACAGCTGCTGAAGCAGCTGGTGCTGATTATGTTGCCTTTGGTTCATTTTTTCCTTCAACAACCAAACCTAATGCCAAAGAAGCCTCTATAGAATTACTGCAAGAAGCGAAATCTATTTTAAAAACTCCAATAGTTGCCATAGGCGGCATAACACCGGAAAATGGAAAAAAATTAGTTAGTGCTAATGTTGATTTTCTAGCTGTTATCAGTGGCCTTTATTCTGACTCAGATACTATTAGCGCAACAAAAGCCTATAAAAATTTATTTCAAACGTAAAAATATTATGACTGAAAAATTATTTAACGCAGCAAAACAACATATACCCGGTGGTGTAAATTCACCTGTCCGCGCATTTAAATCTGTATCAGGAACACCAATATTTATTAAGCGTGCTGCGGGGCCTTATCTATATGATAGTGAAGGTAGGCGATACATTGATTATGTCGGCTCATGGGGCCCGATGGTACTGGGACATGCTCATCCTGAAGTGATTCAAGCTGTGAAAGATGCTGCAGATAACGGTCTTAGCTTTGGTGCTCCTACTGAAATTGAAACGCAAATGGCCAATAAAATTTGCGAGTTGCTACCCTCAATTGAAAAAGTTCGTATGGTTAGCTCGGGAACAGAAGCAGCTATGAGTGCGATAAGACTGGCACGAGGTTTTACAAGCAGAGATAAGATTATTAAATTTGAAGGTTGTTATCATGGTCATGCAGATTCCTTATTGGTTAAGGCAGGTTCAGGCGCGTTAACTCTTGGCGTACCTACTTCACCTGGAGTACCAGCTGATCTGGCACAACACACTATTACGCTTAGCTATAACAATATTGATCAAATTAAAAATGTCTTTGCAGAAATTGGTAATCAAATAGCCGCTATTATTGTAGAACCGATTGCAGGCAATATGAATTGTGTACCCGCTTCAAGCGAGTTTCTTGGTTGTTTAAAAGAAACCTGCGATGAATATAAATCTGTATTAATCTTTGATGAAGTTATGACAGGATTTCGCGTGGCATTAGGTGGCGCGCAATCTATCTATAACATTGCCCCTGACTTAACTATTCTAGGTAAAGTCATCGGTGGCGGCATGCCTGTTGGGGCTTTTGGCGGTAAAAAAGAAATCATGGATCATATCTCTCCTGACGGACCTGTATATCAAGCAGGCACCTTATCAGGAAATCCTGTAGCGATGGCAGCAGGATTAAAAACACTTGAACTTATATCAGAATCATCATTCTTTAAAACTCTTTCAGAAAAAACAAACACTTTAATTGAAGGTTTATCTGACGCTGCTAAAGAATCAGACATCGCTTTGACTACAAATCACGTGGGTGGCATGTTCGGCCTGTTCTTTTCAAATGAAGAAAGAATAGATTCCTTTGACAAGGTGATGAATTGTAACCAGGAACAATTTAATCAATTTTTCCATGGCATGCTCAATGAAGGAATATATTTAGCGCCTTCATCATTTGAAGCAGGTTTTGTTTCCATTTCTCATAGCAATAATGATATAGAAACAACTATAAACGCAGCAAAAAAAGTCTTATCTAATCTAACACACGGAGTAGATCATGAATAAACTCTTACTACTATTAACGTTTATTATTTCCTTTTCACTACTTTCAGCATGCGCCCCTGAAGTTGGAAGTGAAAAATGGTGTAAGCAACTTAAAGAAAAATCAAAGGGTGATTGGTCAGCAAACGAAGTTACTGACTTTGCAAAGCACTGTATTTTCTAATCAGATAAGGATACAAGTAAAACTATAACCAATACTTAGAACCCAGTACGGCAGATTAAATATACTCGACAAACTAAAATCCAGGAAAGAGCGATTCATCGCTCTTTCGCTCATTACTTGCTGCACAAATGAATTTGATACCATGTCCCAAGCAACACTTATAAAATTCATGACGTAAGAAATAATATTCCAGCCAGAAATATCTGCTACATCTAGTGCAATACCCGCGTAGTAACAAGCTTGAGTTAACATCGATCCATTAGAATCAATAATAGCGACAACAATTCCGCCTCCTACTAACATAGGGGCGTAGACCGCGCTTAATAGCCATCCTATTAATTCCCCTACTGGCACCCAGCCTGTCGGTGAAACAATATCTGTTGTCCAATCAAAAAATCGGTGTAAAGCAACAAGTCCATTGTTAAATAACCAAGCTATAGGGATAAACCACAAAACAAGATATTTGAAAAAGCTATAGCGCATTAACATTATAAAATAATACTGTAATACGAGAGCAAAAATGAAAATGACACTTATGCTTATCCAGCTAAAAATAGAAATATGAGACCATTTGCTTGTCGTAAACCAAGTTATTCCTTCTCTATAGATCACCAGCAAACCGATAAGTAACAACAGTCCAGCAAACAATAAAATAAAATTGTTTCTTTGCTTAAGTTGCTCTGATTTATTTATAAACATGCTGTCAAATAGTGTTTTTTCAGAAAAACTGAACTGAGCCAGATACAGTAACACTAATACTACTTGTTCCTGCTTCTACAGCTGGAGCGCTCTTACTACTCATAGACATGACTCTATTTTCAGCATAGACAGGTCTTGAATGCCCACCACCAGTATTCACATGTATGTTAACAATACGTACATTCTTGTTATCCATATGTTTCTTTATAAGTTCGACACGTTGTTTAAAAGCAATCATTGCTTCTTCAATCAACCCATCTTCATAATGCTTACGCGTTTCTTTTGTTGGACTAAAACTCATATTCTTAACTTGTAATCGTTCTTGTAAAACTCCAACAAGTTCAGAAAGCTTAGTGATATTAGTACTTTTTAATTCCAACTGCTGAGTCGCTCGCCAGGCAACTACGCTACGTTTATCATAAACAGGATATGTGTTGTACGACAAACTGCGTGTCTTTATATCTTGATGTGGTTTGGATTTACTAAGAGCCCAATCCATATCCTTATTAATTTTGTTGGCAATTTTAGTTGCTTCTTTTCCCTCTTCTTCGACAGCTAGTAAAACTGTTAACTGGTCATTAGGCACCTCTTGTTCTGATTGTGCTTGTAAATTAACCTGATTAAATAGCGGTTCATTATCATGTGCTATTACTGATGATGTTATAAATATAATATTTATTATTAATAAAAACTTTTTCATTTTTAATGCCCTTGCTATTGGAATTAGTATTACAAAGAAAAAAACCGCCGAAGCGGTTTATAATATTGTTAGCTTACTGGTTTCCAGCTACCATCATCTTGCCGACAGGCTGTACCATTAATTGTTTCATCTGCCCCATCGACTTTAATAACTTGAGTAAAATCACGGCAAGCTTGACCCTCAGAGGAATAGGTACGAGTCGGTGTTATTTCACCTGAATGACCTGAATCAGGATTAACCCATGTTGATGACTGTCCCACTTTTTGGGTTTCAAGTGCATTTTGAGTTGTATCATAATGATATTGTTGATCCTGACAATCCAGTGATTTCCCAACCTGATTACCTAAAAAGCCACCGGCCAATACGCCTGCTCCAATAGCAACCTTATTTCCAGTACCACCACCAATTTGCGAGCCGACTAATCCACCGACTGCAGCGCCGATCAATGTACCAAACAATTCACTACCACCCGTTTCTTCTGGCTGTTGTACACATTCAGCACTCACAACTGTCGAGAAGACAACTAACACTAAACTTGAAAAAAGAAATTTCGTTTTCATATCAAATCCCTAAATGATTAAGCTATAAGATAAGTCTAGCCTATTTTCTTTCTTAAGAAATTACTCCAGTATGGATTATGTGAGTTTTTCGGTACTAATAACGACACCGTCTTCATCCGCATAAATATAATCACCGGCACTTATGCTTACATCAGCAAATGTAATAGTAATATCTCTATCTCCAACACCTTTTTTGACACTCTTTCGAGGATTGGTATTTAACGCTTTAACACCTATATCAATATTGGCAATCACTGTTGCATCACGAATACAACCATAAACAACAATACCTTCCCAACCATTATTTTTTCCTAATTCAGCCAACATGTCGCCAACTAAAGCACAACGTAATGATGCATCACCATCAATAATCAATACGCGTCCTTCACCTGGTTCTTCCAATGCTGCACGAACCAAGGAATTATCCTCAAACACTTTTACAGTTGATGCTGGCCCCGAAAAACGTTTCTTGCCACCGTAATCATTAAACATAGGCGTTGCAATTTGAAGGTTTTCTTCATGTTCATCATACAAATCAGCTGTAGCAAAACTCATAGTAATTCCCGCTATAAATTATTTAATAAAGAATAAAATTCAGGTCGTCGGTCAGATAACACGCCATTGTGCTCGGTAATCATTTTATTATCGGCATCTTTAGGATTGATATCAGTAACAAATAAAGCATCACGTTGTGAAGCAGCGCGGTGCAATAACTTGCCTCCAGGCGCAACAACTTGACTCATGCCAGTAAATTTTAAACTGCCCTGTGGGCGTTTATCTGTACCATATCGATTAGCGGTAATAGCGAATACTTTATTTTCTATACAACGAGCAAGCATCGTTTGCTGACAAAATGTCAAAACCAGATTTGAAGGCTGACAAATAATCTGCGCACCTTGTAGTGCTAATACACGCGTCACTTCAGGAAAAACCCAATCAAAACAAATCATCATTCCAATTTTAACACCTTTAATATTGTTAACGATGAAAGGTGTATCTCCAGGATCAAAACAAAATTTTTCTTCGTTAAATAAATGTACCTTTCGATAAATATGTTCAATACCATTAGGGCCAATTAACGCAGCACTGTTATAACATTGCTCACCTTGTTTTTCTGCAAAACCGACAACCAAATGTAGATTGTTTTTATTCGCAAGATTAGCTAACGAATCTAAATGCTTACTATTTTGTGGGTCTTCTGAATATTTTAGTGATTCACTTTTGTCTTTAAAGTAATAACCGGAAAGTGCAAGTTCAGGCAGAACAATTAAATCTGCGTCTACATTTTCTAACGCGCTTATAATTTTTTGGCAATTCTGATTAGCTTTACCAAAGAGAGGACGAAACTGATAAAAACCTGCTTTCATATTATGATTACTTTATTTTTTTGTGGGTCTTTTCCATTTAGGAATAGCTTTTTGATCTGCCCGACTAATCGCTAATGCATTTTCAGCTACATCTTTCGTTACTGTCGTACCCGCAGCAATAGTAGCGCCATTATTTACTTTAACTGGTGCAATTAATTGAACATCTGAACCAACAAAAACATCATCTCCAATAATAGTTTGATGTTTATTTACGCCATCATAATTACAGGTAATTGTGCCAGCACCTATATTAGTTCCACTGCCAACATGACTATCACCTAAATAGCTTAAATGATTAACCTTACTTCCTTTACCTACATCCGTTTTTTTAAGTTCAACAAAATTGCCTACATGAACATCTTCACTTAAACTTGTATCAGGACGAATTCGTGCAAAGGGTCCAATGCGACATCCATTGCCAATAACAGCATTGTCGATCATTGTATTAGGTAATACATGTACATTATCAGCAATAATAGTGTCCTTTATATGACAATTAGATCCGATAGTGACATTGTTTCCAAGCTTCACTCTTCCTTCGATCACAACATTGATATCAATTTCATTATCACGGCCTATTTCAAGTTCGCCGCGTAAATCAAAGCGACCGGGATCCATTAAACCAACCCCGTTATTCATTAAATGATGCGCTTGAACTAATTGAAAATATCGTTCTGCTTCACAAAGTTGTGAGCGCGTATTAATCCCCTGAACTTCTATCGGTGAGTCAGCTATGACTGATGTTACATTAACACCATCTTTTACAGCTAACTCGACAATATCAGTTAAATAATATTCGTTTTGTTTATTTTCATTCTTAAGCGCATTAACCCATTCTTTTAATTTTTTTCCGTTAACGACCATAAACCCGGTATTAACTTCACAAATTTTGCGTTGATCTTCGCTTGCGTCTTTCTCTTCAACGATTGCCGTAATTTTCTCTTTATCATCACGAATAATCCTGCCATAGCCTCGAGGATTATCTAAATAGGTTGTAAGTAATGAAAAACCCGATTCTGATGCAGCATCAACTAAAACTTCTAAAGTCTGTTCGGTAATTAAAGGTACATCACCATAAAGTATCAAAATATTATCTACATCGGGAAGATTAGGGAAAACTTGCTGTACAGCATGCCCCGTACCTAATTGCTCTTCTTGTTTTACCCAAGATGCATGAAATTCACGTGATGCTTCAGGCACCTGCTCACCGCCATGACCATAAACAATATGAATTTCACGATTAGATAACGCAGCGGCAGTATGGTAAACGTGTGTGAGTAAAGGTCGTCCTGCTAATGTATGCAATACTTTTGGTTTATCAGAATACATGCGTGTACCCTGACCGGCAGCAAGAATTATAATGCTAAGACTCATACTGATATATTAAACGATAAAAGGCAGCAACATAAGCTTCGTTTACTGTGGAGAAAAAAGAGATAACACTCGTATCCCGTGAAACCACGAGATACGAATATAAAATTAACGACCTGAACGTTTTCTTAAACGTTGGAGAGTTTGTAATTGGGCGGCTGTTTCAGCTAGTGCCGCACGAGCCTTAGCGTAGTCAATTGCATCACCTTTGTCATGAAATGCATTCTCAGCTTCTTCTTTCGCTTTCAGAATTGCCGCTTCATCAAGATCTTCAGCACGTTGTGCAGTATCAGAAAGGACGGTAACCATCTTAGGCTGAACTTCCAACATACCACCTGAAACGTAAAATGCAGATTCCTTACCTTCGTGATCTTTAACACGTACTTCACCCGGACCCAATTTTGTCACGAATGGTGCATGACCTGGCGCAATACCCACTTCACCTAATTCGGCAGGCGCAAATACCATTTCTGCACTGCCCGAAAATATTTCGTGTTCAGCACTTACGATATCTACATGAATTGTATCTGTCATGATAATTTCAATGCCTTATAGGGTTTTAGCTTTTTCAATAGCTTCTTCAATGGTACCAACGTTATAAAACGCTTGCTCTGGAAGCTCATCATATTCGCCTTCAATAATTCCTTTGAAACCTCGTAAGGTATCTTTCAAAGAAACATAAACACCATCCTGACCAGTAAATACTTTAGCGACAAAGTAAGGTTGGGTTAAGAAACGTTGAATTTTACGAGCACGGGCAACAGCTAACTTATCTTCTTCAGATAATTCATCCATGCCCAGAATTGCGATAATGTCACGTAATTCTTTATAACGTTGTAATGTGTTTTGTACGCCACGAGCAACATCATAATGCTCTTGACCAACAACTAATGGATCTAGCTGACGGCTGGTTGAATCTAGTGGGTCAATAGCAGGATACAAACCAAGTTCTGCAATCTGTCGAGACAATACAACGGTAGAATCTAAATGCGCGAAAGTTGTAGCAGGAGATGGATCGGTTAAATCATCCGCAGGAACATAGACAGCCTGAATCGATGTAATCGAACCCTTTTTGGTTGAAGTAATACGTTCTTGAAGCTTACCCATTTCTTCAGCAAGTGTTGGTGGGTAACCCACCGCAGCAGGCATACGACCTAATAGCGCTGAACATTCCACACCAGCAAGAGTAAATCGATAAATATTATCGATAAACAACAATACATCACGTCCTTCTTCACGGAATTTTTCTGCAAGAGTCAATCCAGTCAATGCGACACGAAGACGGTTACCTGGTGGTTCATTCATTTGGCCATAAACCATCGATACTTTTGATTCTTCAAAATTCTCTACGTTTACAACACCCGACTCCTGCATTTCATAATAGAAGTCATTACCCTCACGAGTACGTTCACCAACACCGGCAAATACAGAGAGGCCAGAGTGTTTCGTCGCAATGTTGTTAATCAATTCCATCATGTTTACGGTCTTGCCCACACCAGCACCACCAAACAAACCAACTTTACCACCCTTAGCAAACGGGATAATCAAGTCGATAACTTTAACACCGGTTTCGAGTAATTCTGTAGATGGGCTCAATTCGGTAAACTTTGGAGCGTCACGATGAATAACCATACGTTCATCGGTTTCAATAGGACCAACTTCATCAATAGGTTCGCCCAATACATTCATAATACGACCGAGGGTTTTTGTTCCCACAGGAATAGAGATAGCTTCGCCAGTATTGTTTACCGTTAAACCACGTTGTAAACCATCTGTTGAACCCAATGCAATGGTTCTAACGATTCCGTCTCCTATCTGCTGTTGAACCTCAAGAGTGGTATTAATACCTTCTCCTTCAACTTTCAAAGCGTCATATATTTTCGGTATTGCATCGCTTGGAAACTCGACGTCCAATACAGCACCAATAATTTGTACGATCTTTCCAGAACTCATCGTTTTCGTTCCTCGTTTTTATTCTCTAAAATATCTATGTGTAAAAATTCTTTAACTTACATCTATACTGCAGCAGCACCAGCAACAATTTCAGATAATTCCTGAGTAATTGCCGCTTGTCTTGCCTTGTTATAGATCAATTCTAATTCATCAATCAAGTCACCCGCATTATCAGAGGCACTCTTCATTGCCACCATACGTGCAGACATTTCACAGGCAATATTTTCAACTACACCTGTATAAACTTGTGATTCGATATAGCGTGTTAATAGCTGGTCTAAAACTTCTTCTGCATCGGGTTCATATAAATAATCCCAATGATGACCATAATCTTCATCTTCCATAGGTTTACCAGGAATCAGTTGTTCTAAATATGGCTGTTGAACAATAGAGTTTACAAACTTGTTTGAAACAAGATGTAACTCGTCAATCTCGCCTTCTTTAAAATTGTTCAACATAATCATGACCGCGCCGATCAATTCGTCGAGACTAGGTTCATCACCGACATGCGTTACCTGACCAACTATTTTGGCTCCGATCGATCCAAAAAACCCAGCTCCTTTACTACCAATAACACATAACTCAACTTCCTTGCCTTCGCTTTCCCACGTACCGAATTGCTTCATTAACATACGAAACATGTTTGCATTTAAACCACCACACAAACCACGATCTGTAGAAACAACGATTACACCGACACGTTTTACTTCATCTCTAGCAACAAGATAAGGATGCTTGTATTCAGGATTAGCATGAGCTAAATGGGAAATTACATTACGAATTTTTTCAGCATAGGGACGTGAAGCATTCATGCGTTCTTGTGCTTTACGCATCTTACTCGCCGCTACCATTTCCATAGCTTTGGTGATCTTCTGAGTGTTTTTTACACTCGCGATCTTAGTTCGTATTTCTTTTCCGCCGGCCATTTACCAGGTCCCGTTTTCTTTGAATTTACCGATGGCCTCTTTTAAGCCACTTTCGATGTCATCATTATAATTACCTTCAGCACCAATCTTATCCATTAAGGCAGATTGTTCGCTCTTCATATAATCATGTAATGCTTCTTCAAAGGCACCGACTTTTTCCAGAGGAACATCATCCATAAAATCATTTTCAACAGCGAACAGACTGACGCCCATATCTGCAACATTGAGTGGAGAATATTGTTTCTGTTTCATCAATTCCATAACACGTGTACCACGCTCAAGCTGCTTGCGAGTAGCTTCATCAAGATCTGATGCAAACTGTGCAAATGCTGCTAATTCACGATACTGCGCCAAGGCTAAACGAATACCACCACCTAACTTCTTGATGATTTTAGTTTGAGCTGCACCACCCACACGAGATACCGATAAACCTGCGTTAATAGCAGGACGGAAACCTGAGTTAAACAAATCAGATTCTAAAAAGATTTGGCCGTCGGTAATCGAAATCACGTTGGTCGGTACGAAAGCTGATACGTCACCGGCTTGTGTTTCAATAATCGGCAATGCGGTTAAAGAACCGGTCTTACCTTTTACTTTGCCACCAGTCAGCTTCTCAACATAATCCTCATTAATACGTGAAGCACGTTCTAATAAACGGGAATGGAGATAGAAAACATCACCTGGATACGCTTCACGACCTGGTGGACGTTTCAATAACAATGACATTTGACGATAAGCCCAAGCTTGCTTGGTCAAATCATCATAAATGATTAGGGCATCTTCACCCTTATCACGGAAATATTCACCCATTGAACAACCTGAATAAGGAGCAGCATATTGCATAGCCGCTGATTCAGATGCTGTCGCAGCAACAATGATGGTGTGATCCAATGCGCCGTGCTCTTCAAGTTTACGAATAACAACGTTGATTGAAGATGCTTTCTGACCGATAGCAACATAGATACATTTAACACCAGTGCCTTTTTGATTAATGATGGCATCGATTGCAACAGCTGTTTTACCTGTCTGGCGGTCACCAATAATTAATTCACGTTGACCACGTCCAACTGGCACCATCGAATCGATTGATTTCAATCCTGTTTGTACAGGCTGATCAACAGACTTTCTTGCGATTACGCCCGGCGCAATTTTTTCAATTGGAGAGCTTTCTGTTGTATTGATCTCGCCTTTACCATCAATCGGATTACCTAATGCGTCGACTACGCGACCCAACAAGGCTTCACCAACCGGGACTTCAAGAATACGTTTGGTGCATTTAACAACATCACCTTCAGAAATATTTTCGTAACTACCAAGAATTACCGCACCAACAGAATCTCGTTCCAGGTTCAAAGCTAAGCCATAAGTATTGCCCGGAAATTCAATCATTTCCCCTTGCATCACATCGCTTAAGCCATGAATTCTGGCAACACCATCAGCAAGACTAACAACCGTACCTTCGGTACGTGCTTCGGTATCAAGATCCATTGACTGGATTTTCTTTTTAATCAGGTCACTAATTTCAGTTGCACTGATAGACATATGTCTTTCCTCTATTTAATAACTATTGCGCAAATACACTATTTAA
>JAJFKK010000097.1 GCA_021773245.1 Gammaproteobacteria bacterium
AGTGTTACAGTACCGACATCACCGAATTCATATTCGAGGTCCCAGTCGCCGCCTAGGGATTCGGCACCGGTTAAATCATCTGATGCCGCGACATCGGCACCGGTTGCTTCAGCGAGTGCATCGGCTGCAGATTTGCCTTCTACACCTTCGGCAAAGTTACAACCGTAGATTAATAGATCAGCATCTTCAGCAAGAGCTGCCTTTATCGTTGCGAGTTCATCGGCATGTTCGCCTTGAATCGACTCTTGGGTCAGTGTGGCATTGCCTAAAGAGAGTTCGCCGCTATCGCCATGCGAAATGATATGGATTGCATCGATATCGGTGCGGCCTTCAAGGATGCTGGATATTTGTTCGAGCCCATCAGAATTGCTGTCAATGAAGACTAATTCTGCGTCGCTGCTAATTTCTGAAATAAGAGAGGTGTAATCATCGACGCTTTTGTCGACAAAAATAATTTCATTACGGCCTGCTGGTGGAACCAGATCGGCCAACGCTTCAACAATTTCGTTATTTTCTTCGTTTTCCTGATTGACTGCCTGTGCTTCAAGAATTTCAGGAGTAAGTGCTTGCTCCGCTTGATCTTGCGCTACGTTATCAGCAGCGACTTCTGCACCAGTAGCCACACCAGCTGCGTCGAACATGATCCGCGGTTCGAGTGCTTGTAGTGAATCAGCGACACTTAATTTCTGCGGACCATAACTGTCATGCGCGCCGTCATAAGCTAGCTTAGAACGATTCTGCTTGGGATGTTCTGTTCTTTTTTTCAGAAAATTAAACATTTCTTCTCATTATTGATACCCAAATTCAGGCATCAACTCCTCTCTTTTAAGTATAGTTTATTAAATAGCGCAAAAACTATTCCAATAATGTTACGAATTGCTAAAGAAATACTTTTAAATCAATAAATTGTGATTAATCCCGCAATTTGGATAAGCACACAAATTAAAGTGTGAACTAGCTCACACTTTAAATCTCAAGCAACGCTCTTTTATGCTTCTTTTTTAGATTTCTTATTCCTTTATGTTATAAAAATATGTTTTTTATATAAATAATATAGCTTATATTTTATTTTTCGTCGTATATTTGAGACATAAATATACACTATAAATACCTCTTTTTGTTATCGGCAAAAAGATTATTTAATTTAACAGTTATTATAACTTTGCATAACCTTTATTTATCTTTAATAACAAGTGCTTAGCATGCTGACGCCTCATTTTTCGGTAACGTTCAATGACTCTGTAAGATTGCACAAGATAGCAAGAAGTTCGGTAAATTTTGGTTTTGATAATTCAGTCTGGCAAGCGACGTATTTTTGTATATCTGCTAGCTTGTGTTGTAGCTTTTCTGATTCCCACAAAACTACTAAGACTAAATATTGTGGATAGGTGAGACCCACATTTTTTAGCTTGGTCGATATGTTTTAATGATGGAGTTTTTTAAATATGGAAGAACTTAACGATATAGTGAAAATCTATCGCTAACTGAAACAACTCAGATTATCTTTATTGATCAATATAAATTATTTTTATTAAACGCCAATCATCATGTTGCATGTGAACGTACCATTTCCCTGGACTCAACTTAGACAAATTACCGCGATAAACATTTTCATTCGTTAATAATACATTTGCTTGTTTATCTAAACCTGCTCTAGTCGCATGTAAGAATGAAATAGATAACTGTTTTGGATAAACAAAATCTGTGTTAGCTATTAAAGTAATGGCTACTTCTTCTAATTCTTCATTTAAATTAACTTCTGTATTCAATTGATAATCTGATGCAATCTTATCTCGCTCAATTGTACGGTTAATTTCTAGTCCTTCTTTATAGTAATCATCAACAACTAAACCATCATCAGATTGAATTGCAAGAATAATCGTATAGATACCAGCAACCACAGCAAGCATTGGAAAAAAGATAATCATCCAGACATAGAATTCTTTGTGCCAGGGTTTAATTTTTTCGTTATTAATAATACTCATGGATTAGGCCCTAAGAATTTTGCTTCTTGTTTAATACTCAGACCTGTTTGGTCCATAGCTGAAATTGTAAAGTGAATAACCGTGCTGCGTCCTACTAAATCTTCTTCCTTTGCACGTACCCGAACTGGTAAGTCATACACTGTTCCACTTTCAACGCTGATACTGTCTCTATCTATTAATAATATTAAGTCTTCAATGCCGTCGACATTAATATTGAATTCATGATTTCGACTGTCCTTATTGATTAACTTTAATGTATAGATGTTTTCAATTAAGCCTGACGTTTCACGGTACAGTTGATTTCGATCGCGAATGATATCGAGATCAATTATGTTTCGTTGACTTACCGAATAAATAAATAGAGAGCTAAAAAGAACGAGCAGAACAAAATATATTACGATGCGAGGCCGTAGTATCTTACTTGGTTTCCCATCTACTGCATGCTGAGTTGTATAACGAATTAGTCCTTTTGGATAACTCATTTTGTCCATAACGTCATCACAGACATCAATGCAAGCCGAACAACCTATGCATTCGTATTGCAGGCCGTCTCGTATATCAATACCAGTTGGGCAGACTTGTACGCACATAGTGCAGTTAATACAGTCACCTAATCCTTCTTTTTTGTAATCCGTGTGTACGTCTGAGCGTCTTGACCCACGAGGTTCACCACGCTTTTCATCATAAGAAATAATCAGCGTGTCATTATCAAACATCGCGCTCTGGAAACGCGCATAGGGGCACATATATTTACAGACTTGCTCGCGCATAAAACCTGCATTGATATAGGTTGCAAGTGTAAAGAAACCAATCCAGAACAATTCCCAGCCACCCAGTTGAAAGCTAAACAACCCATGGCTTAAAGCTTTTTCAGAGGTAAAGTATGAAACATAGGTCACAGCTGTTGCGCCAGCAATCAATAACCAAATGAAATGCTTTAACAATTTACGCAATATTTTATTTAGTGACCAATCTGCTTTATCGAGCCGTATTTGCTTGATGCGTGAACCTTCTACTTTTCTCTCGATCCATAAATAGACATCTGTCCACACTGTCTGGGGACAGGCATAGCCACACCACAATCGACCGGCAAGTGCGGTAAAGAAAAACAATGTGAATGCTGCCAAAATGAGTAAGAAGGCAAGTAATAAAAAATCTTGTGGCCAGAATGTCAACCAGAAGACATGAAATTTTCGTGCTGGCAAATCAAACAAAATTACCTGACGTCCTGCCATTTCTATCCAAGGTAAAATAAAAAATAAACCCAATAAAATGATTACAGATAATGTTCTGAGAAACGCAAAACGACCGTGCACTTCGCGTGGATATATCTTTTCACGCTTTGCATACAACGATTGCTCGGTTTTATTCGAGGCTGAACTCATATGAGTCGATTAACTTTTTGATTGTTCTTTTGCATTAAGGATTAATATTTATGTGTATCAACCCTGACTCTTTGATGCCTTTGTCTCTTTAGTCGGATATATAAAGAAAGCGGCTAACAAACTAGACGTCGATGTTAGCAGCCAAAAAAGGATGAATCCGATTGAATATGCAGCAGTACGACTTACTTCTGGAAAGTCGACGCAATACTTCAACTCTAATGGATCAATGACAGAAAAAAAGAAACCTGTTGCAACACCTGCCATTAAGAATGACAGCCATAATACTGTTGCAACCCTCTGCACGACAGACATAGATCCAATTCGAGCCAAGGTTTCCATGATTTTTATTAATTGCTTAGGCTATAAATATATGCTGAAAGAATATGTACTTTTGCTTCACCTAAAAATTCTTTATGAGGAGGCATGTTTCCATTTCGACCTAATGCAATTGATTCTTTTATTTTCTTTTGGGATCCGCCATAAAGCCAGACATCATCTGTTAAGTTAGCTGCACCCATCATTTGATTCCCTTTTCCTTCTGCACCATGACATACAACACACATCTTAGTGTAAATTTCTTTTCCTGATGAAGCATGCAAGTCATCAACGACACGACCGGATAATTTTTCAACATAACTCACAACATTAAATAAATCGTCATCACTTAACACTTCACCCCATGGAGGCATTGCTGCTTTCCTTCCTTCCATGATTGTTGTTTTAATATTTTCTGGTTCACCACCATAGAGCCAATCATCGTCACGCAAATTGGGATAACCTCTCGCACCTCTGGCATCTGATCCGTGACATGTCGTGCAGTAACTAGCGTAGAGTCGTTCACCTACTTTTAATGCTGCATCATCCTTCGCTAATTCTACAATATCAGTATTTTTAAATTTTTCGAAAAGCGGCCCATAGGTTTCATTTGCAACTTGCATTTCTTTTTCAAGTTGACCTGCTTGACTCCATCCTAATATACCAGGATAAGATCCAAGTCCTGGATAAAAAACGAGATAAGCTGCGCCCCAGAAAATGGTGAAAATAAATGAATAGAACCACCAACGAGGTAAAGGTGTATTTAACTCTTCAAGATTACCATCCCAGACATGTCCCATTGTTTCATTTTCATCAACGTCATTCTTCTTTGAACAAATGAGAAGGAATACAAAAAGAAAAATAATACTCGCAATAGTTGTTAGGCTAATAAACCATGTCCAAAAGCCACTGGTAAAATCAGCCATTTTTATCCTCCAAATTACCTTCTAATAAAGGCGCTTCATCTTCTTCAAACGGAATTCTCGCCGCCGCATCAAAGTTTTCTTTATCCTCACGAAATACCCAAATGACAATGCCGAAAAAAACCAGCGCCACTAAAACTGTCCAAGCTGAAAATAGTAAACTCATATTAAACTCTCATCGTCTCGTTTTAACAGATGTACCCAATACCTGAAGATAAGCAATTACTGCGTCCATTTGAGTCTTTCCCTCAAGTGCTGCAGGTGCTTTTTCTATTTCATCATCAGTATAAGGCGCGCCTAAAGTACGTAAAACTTCCATCTTCTTTTTGATACTACTTGCGTCTAGCATAGTCGTTTCGAACCATGGATAACCCGGCATGATTGATTCGGGCACAACGTCGCGTGGATTAATCAAATGTACTCGATGCCATTCATCGCTGTATCGACCACCTACACGGTGCAAGTCTGGCCCAGTACGTTTTGATCCCCATTGAAAAGGACGGTCATAAACAAATTCACCCGCTAAAGAGTAATGCCCATAACGTTCTACCTCAGCACGAAAAGGTCTTATCATTTGTGAATGACATAAATAACATCCTTCACTGACATAAATGTCTCGACCAGAAAGTTGTAAAGCTGAATAAGGTTTTAATCCTTCAACTGGTTCAGTCGTTGAGTGCATAAAAAATAATGGAATGATTTGTACCAGACCACCAATGCTGATCATTAATACAATCAGTATCATCATTAAACCAATGTTTTTTTCTATATGTGTATGTTGTAACGCCATCATCTGTCTCCTTAATGTGCGCCAACAGGCTCAGGTATAGTTGCAGTTACTGGTTTACTACCGGCAACTGTTTTCCATATGTTGTATGCCATTACTAACGTTCCTAGCAGGAATAATCCGCCACCAAGAAAACGTATAATGTAAAATGGATGCATTGCTTCTACGGATTCAACAAAACTATAAGTTAAGGTACCATCGTCATTAACAGCACGCCACATCAAGCCTTGCATGATCCCCGCAACCCACATCGATACGATGTAAAGAACCACACCAAGTGTTGATACCCAAAAGTGAACTTCAATCAGTTTGACACTGTAAATCGTTCGACCATATAAGCGAGGAATTAGGTAATACATACAACCCAGACTGATAAATGCCACCCAACCCAATGCACCGGAATGCACATGTCCGATCGTCCAGTCCGTATAATGCGAGAGCGCGTTGACTGTTTTTATAGCCATCATTGGTCCTTCGAACGTCGACATACCATAAAAAGATAAAGAAACAATTAACATGCGTAGCACCGGATCAGTACGCAACTTATCCCAGGCACCAGATAAGGTCATCATCCCATTAATCATACCGCCCCATGAAGGCGCTAAAAGGATAATCGACATCACCATGCCTAAAGATTGAGCCCAATCTGGTAATGCGGTGTAATGCAAATGATGCGGACCTGCCCAGATATAAGTAAAGGTTAATGCCCAAAAATGCACAATTGATAATCTATAAGAATAAACAGGACGCTCTGCCTGCTTAGGAACAAAGTAATACATCATTCCCAGAAAACCCGAGGTTAAGAAAAAACCTACCGCATTATGTCCATACCACCACTGCACCATAGCATCTTGCACACCAGCATAGATTGAATATGATTTTAGAAAACCAACGGGAACGGCTAAACTATTAAAAATATGTAACACGGCAATAGTGAGAATGTATGCCGCGAAAAACCAGTTTGCTACATAGATATGTTTAATTTTTCTTTTAACAATCGTGCCAAAAAAAACATATGCGTAAGCAACCCAGACAATTGTAATTAAAATATCAATCGGCCATTCAAGCTCGGCATATTCTTTTGAAGAAGTTATTCCAAGAGGTAATGTAATTGCAGCTAAGACAATAACAGTTTGCCAGCCCCAAAATGTAAAAGCGGCCACTCTGTCGCTACATAAACGCACATGACAGGTTCGCTGAACAATATAATACGACGTTGAAAATAACGCCGATCCACCAAATGCAAATATTACTGCATTAGTATGCAAGGGACGTAAACGACCGAAAGTTAACCAAGGAATATCAAAATTTAATGCTGGCCATGCTAATTGTGCAGCAATAAGAACCCCGACAAGCATGCCAACAATTCCCCAAACGATCGTCATTATTGCAAACTGGCGAACGACCTTATAATTATATGTAGCACTATCTGCCATCGTGGCAACTCCTAAAATCTAAATAATCGATTATTTTTTACTAATATATCTTATTTCTATTAAAAATAATTAGTCTTGACTAATATCAAATACAGGCTGTCGCAAAATGCTACATCCTTTAAAACTTTACTATAAATTAACATCTTTATTCTAAAGAAGCTCCGATTTTAAGTCAGAGCTTCCCAAACATTTTTATTAGAAATGGATAACCATATCTGCATAAGTTCTCCAATCCATCAAGTCTTGTCGCGCGATTGATTTCTCAAGTCCTAAGCCAAATATTAGATTATCCGTTGCTCGCATGCGAATACCGCCTGCAGCAGTCAACACTGTCCCACAATCGATAGAACAGCCCAAGTTAACCAGATCCACCCCATCAAAACCGGCAACTGCAGCAGCAGTCATTCCTGGTCTATTCGCTTCGTTATAAATTGTAAAGCCATTCAACGAAACCATAGGATAGAAACCTTCAAAAAGTTCATAATCGGCATGAAGAGTATAATGTATCAATGACGAATCATGATCAGTATCTATCGCAGCATTAACACCGGCACTCGCTTGAAAACCCCATTTTTCATATCGCTTTGCACCAGTAAGGAAAACATTAACGAAACCATCACCTGATTCTTGTAAATCAACGTTATCCAAAGGATATGCCAAGGATGTGCCTATAGACAATGTCCCAGAAGGTGGCTCATATTCCACACCGACAGTTGCAATGCTGCCATTTTCAACATCATTATGAAATGCGTATTTCAAACCCAGAGAAATGTTGGCCAAACCTTCCGGATCATTTATACCTGCCGCAGAGCCATTGCTGGTGTTATCAAAGTCAATCCATCCAAAGCCATCTTTCGTAGCAATAATTCCGAGATTATCGGTCAACGCTATACGGATTTCGGCAGCAACCAGATTTATTGAACCGCCAAAAAGCCCTGCCTGATTTGAGGGCATTTTTTGATGCAAGTAAATTGGACGAACCTCAGTTGTGATGTACGGCGTTTCATTAAATAGTGGGTTAGAAATAGCCGGAACATATTTATGCTCACCCTTACCCACTGAACCATCCAGATCTAAATCAGCTAAGCCTAATGCAGCAGCTGAGCCTGCAAAAACTAATGTTGCAACTGACAACATTAATAATTTTATTAAATTACGCATGAAAACTTCTCCCAAAAACTAAAGTTAATAAATTTTTTTATAATTCGTTGTTATTCTTTTTGTTGTGCGCTTGTTCTCGCCAATCTTTATGAACGGAATATTTCATATTGCGACGCAATAAAAATTGATTTAAATCAAATTTTATAACGTTAATTTTATATTTTTTTTAAGTGCTTGTTTTCTCGAGAAAATAATTTTATATGTCAGGATATCATTAACTGTTTTTAATATGGCGATGTAGATAACTGATACTGGTAACAAAATAATCCAAGTTTCATTGCTTATTACAATAGATTTGCCGCCAGCACCTTTTAATGAGTTATTTACAATGCTACTTTTTTAGTTCTCTCATAAACGTTGTGCTAATAGTCGTTTGATTGAGATAGACTTCTTTGAAAATGACTTTTATTCTAAAAGAAGTATCTTTGGAATTGATAATGGCTAATTCAAAACTGAATAAATGTAATACATGCAAAACTGAAGTGGGTTGCAATAACTGCAACCTGTTCGGCGTATTGAATTTGTTAGGAAATTTTCTCCATGAAGAACCGGATACAGTGGAACGGATCCTCCGCCGACGAGATCCCATAGAGAAGGGTGAAGCATTATTTCAAACAGGGGACACTTTTAAGGCCGTGTATGCAATCAAGAGTGGATCTTTCAAGACATACTCCTGGTTAAGTGACGGTAAAGAACAGGTTATCGGGTTTCATTTCCCTGGAGAGTTACTGGGACTAGACTCAGTCCGTTCCCCCAACTACAGCTGTAATGCACAAGCACTTGAACAAGGTAACGTTTGTCAGCTTCAATTCGAAGATCTGGATCTGTTAGGCAACCGCCTTCCCCAGTTTCAGGAACAGCTCATCCAACTGTTAAGTAATCAAATCCTTATGGATCAAAAGCAATCATTAGTGTTGGGACGACAACGTGCTGATGAACGTCTTGCTGCTTTTCTGATCGATCTTTCTAATCGTTTCAAGGGCAGAGGCTTACCTTTTATAGAATTTCATATTGCTATGTCTCGACAAGATATAGCCAGTTATCTGGGCCTGGCACTGGAATCGATAAGCCGGCAATTTACACGTTTGCAAGAACAGGGGCTACTCAAGGCAAGTGGTAAACTAGTTACGTTGACTGATATTCCAGCCTTGGAGGAGTTGATCCGAACGGAGGTCAAAACCCATTAGTTTTTTTAGTACTTGATCTCCACGCTTAGTTCTCCACACAAAATTTCTGCCCTATTCTGAACTTCATTTTAATTTTCGGTAAATTCAACAAACAATATTTATTCAAATCTTATTTCGATAATTTTCTATAGAATAACCATCATGCAGATTGATTGTTTTCATTGTGGAGAACCAGTTCCAAACGGGCTTGACTTGAGCGTTGTGATAGATAAACAGCCGCAAGCTATGTGTTGCTATGGCTGTAAAGCCGTTGCTGAACAAATTATCGAGTTTGGTTTAAGCGATTATTACAGACACCGTACCAGTCTCCCACAAAGACCTGAATCTCTGGTGCCGGAGGATTTAAAGAAGCTTACTGCATTTAATAATCCTCAGATTCAATTAGAATTTGTCAACGATAATGATGATGCTAGCAAAGAAGCTAAATTAATAATTGAAGGAATTAGTTGTCCTGCATGTGTTTGGTTGATCGAATCACGGCTTTCAAATTTAAAGGGAATTAAGCATGTTAGCGTCAATTATTCCACACAGCGTTCCCGAATTTGCTGGCAGGAACCTGATATTTCGCTGAGTGACATTCTTACTGCCATTACCCAGCTCGGCTATAGCGCCCTACCCTATAATCATAAACAACGCGAATTGATTTACGACAATGAACGTAAGTCACAATTAATACGTCTTGGTATCGCCGGTCTATTTGGTATGCAAGTGATGATGATTGCTATCGCACTTTACTTTGGTGAAGCCTCAGGAATTGAAAAGCAGTATCGTATTTTCTTTCACTGGATTAGTTTATTACTGACCTTACCGGTTTTGTTTTATTCAGGCCGACCCTTGTTAACAGGTGCCTATCGAGATATTAAAAACAAACGCCCGGGGATGGATGTGCCCATTGCTCTCGGCCTATCGATTGCCTTTTGCAGTAGCTTATGGTCTACCTTGCAAAACAGTGGTCATGTCTATTACGACTCTATTGTTATGTTCGTTTTCTTTATCCTCGGCGGACGTTACTTTGAGTTCATGAGTCGAAGAAAATCGACGGCTTATCTGGATAAAGTATCATCCATATTACCTTTGACCGCGACGCGGGTTAATGCCGATGGCAATCATGAAATTGTTGAATCAAATACTCTGTCCATTTCAGACCAGGTGTTAGTTAAGCCGGGGGAAGTCATTCCAGTTGATGGTGAAATCTTGCAAGGTCTTTCATCTGTTAATGAATCATTGATTACTGGTGAGAGTATGCCTGTTACCAAGACACCAGGAATGCATGTTATTGGCGGCAGCACTAATATAGAGTCCCCTTTGTTTATCAAAATAACAAACATTGGTGAACACACTGTCCTGTCAAATATCACCCGCATAATAGATAAGGCAAGTAGTAATAAAGCAGCCACCGTACTATTGGCAAACAAGATCGTGTCGATCTTCATCGTTTGTTTACTCATTATTGCTGGCCTTACCGCACTCTATTGGTATCAAGCTGATCAATCTCAATGGTTGGCAATCACCATTACTGTTCTTGTCGTTAGTTGCCCGTGTGCATTATCACTTGCGACACCGACTGCTTTTTCATCCGCAGCAGCTACATTGATGCAATACGGAATTGCCTTGATTAACAATGATGCAATAGAAAAAATTGCAAAATCTGATTGCTTTGTCTTCGATAAAACCGGGACACTGACGAAAGGCGAATTGGAACTCATACAGATTAATATCGTTGATACTAATTTCAAAAGAGAGGAAATATTATCAATAGCCTCAGCGCTTGAAGTTGCCTCCGAACACCCGTTAGCAAAAGCAATCGTGAATGCGTCAAAAATTTCTGACCCCATTCGTGCTAATCACATAGAAAATTTTCCTGGACAAGGTATCAGCGGAGAAATCGAAGGAACCTGGTATATCGGAACTGAAAAATTTATTAATGAACACTGTTCTGAAAATGTTGTTCATGAACCAGACACAAACGCATCCTTAAGAAAAATAGTGTTAGCCAATACCAATTCAATAATAGCAACATTGTACTTTAATGATGAACTCCGTGATAACAGCAAAGCGTTAATTCATTATCTAGAGAAACAGGGAAAGAAAATTATTTTAATGAGTGGAGATCATTACTCCATCGTAAATCGAGTTGCCGACAAACTCGGCATCAATGTACGCCATGCCGAATTGAAACCTGAAGACAAGTTAAACAGTATTGCTCATCTACAACAACAAGGGCATCAAGTCTGTATGATTGGTGACGGTATCAATGATGCACCTGCCTTTGCCCAGGCAGATGTGGCGATTGCCATGACCGATGCTAGCGATATTACTAAACTTAATGCTGACGTATTGCTATTGAATAATAAAATAGAATCACTCAAAACCATGTTAAAGATTGTAACAAAGACCAATGGTACCATTCATATCAATTTTACCTGGGCCTTAGCGTACAATATTACAGCCTTGCCTTTTGCTATTACCGGGCTTATAACACCGTGGATGGCAGCGTTAGGGATGTCATTAAGTTCATTGATTGTCGTCATCAATGCCACAAAAATAACAACGACTGATTATTCTTGATATGGAAATAGTATTCTTGCTCATCATTGTCTCGTTAGTGTTTGTCGCAATATTGGCAGGAGTATTATTTTGGGCGATACGCTCAGGCCAGTTTGATGATCTTGAAGGACATGGACATCAGATATTAATGGATGATGACGATGTAAAGGATGAAAATACACCACCACCTTAAATCGCCAGATACTCAATTTATCAAACCGCATCCAAGTTACTACAGCACAGCCAACACCCATCAAAACAAGCATACCGTTATTTTTCATCGCTTAGTTTTTAACAGAATCAGATGCTTAATCTTCACTTAACCGTTGATAAACATAGGTATTTTTAATATTTTTACAATTGTAAAAATACCCATCTCAAACATGACTCATCTAAAGCTTTTAACAACCACTGCCGATATATTAAGAATCAAGATTAATTGGAACAGATAACAGCTCATGAACGTACTGGTTATTGACGATGATAAAGCAATTCGGCTATTTGTTGAGGCCTTCTTTAATGAAGCAGGTCACAACACAACCATAGCGGATTGTGGCGAAACTGCATTGGACATGTATGACAAGCAACACTTTGACTTGATCGTTACTGACGTGGTCATGCCTGGTCTCGATGGTTTCCAGACGGTTGATATCATCCGGAAAAGATCAATCGAATGGATTCCGGTAATATTCATGACATCTACTAAGGAAGATGACGCCTTACAAAAAGGTATCAATGCTGGAGGAGGTTTTTACCTGCCCAAGCCACTCAAGCCTACATTAATAAAATCATATATTGATGTAATGGAAAAAATCAACGATATGCGCACCGAGCTTACCTATAAAGCTAAATACGATGAACTTACCGGTTTACCGAACCGCAATCTGTTTAATGATCGACTAAACACATCAATAAAACGCTCACAGAGAACTAAAACAAAAATTGCAATCCTTTTTATGGATCTCGATCACTTCAAGAACATTAACGATTTAATGGGTCACAGTGCCGGAGATGAACTACTGGTAGAAACTGCGAGACGCTTGCAGGGCTGTATAAGAGATTCTGATACTGTATGTCGGAATGGTGGTGATGAATTTATTATCATGTTGCCTGACTTGAAGAACAGTGATGGCATAGATGTCGTAGTTAATAAGATATTAACAGCACTGGCAAAACCTTTCGTATTGGGTGAGGAGAAGAATTCCTTTATTTCTGCCAGTATCGGTGTTTCAGTTTATCCTGATGACGCGTCTGATGTTGAGGGCTTATATAAAACGTCAGATACAGCAATGTATCAGGCAAAAGATGAGGGTCGCAATAATTGCTATTACTATAATCAGGAACTAGGCGATTCAGTTTATAAACATACTGTGCTTAGCAATGAACTTAGGGAAGCAATTGAAAAGCAACAACTTGAACTATATTACCAACCTCAGGTTGATTGTAACAAGTACATGCTATCAGGAATGGAAGCCCTGATTCGCTGGCAACATCCCAAACTGGGTATGGTTTCACCCTTTGTGTTTATACCCATAGCCGAAGAAACGGGATTAATAACCGAAATAGGAATATGGGTAATAAAAACGGCATGCAATCAAATTAAAGAATGGCAAGCATCAGGTTACAAAGTACCCAGGGTTTCAATCAACCTGTCACCGCGCCAACTTAAAGATAAAGATCTTGAAGCCAATATTATCAAAATAATTAAAGAGGCAGATATCGGCTTCAATTCCCTGGCATTGGAAATTACTGAAAGTTGTGTCATGGATAATCCGGAAGAAACAATCGAAATTTTAAACCGACTTAAACAACTTGGTTTAAAGATTTCAATGGATGACTTTGGCACAGGTTATTCATCCATGTCTTACCTGAAAAAACTACCACTGGATCAATTAAAGATTGACCGTGAATTTATCAGGTATATGCCTGATGCAGTAGACGACTGCGAAATCACAAAGACAATTGTCACTCTGGGGCATAGCCTTGGCTTGAGTGTCATAGCTGAAGGAGTGGAAACCGCGGAGCAATTAAAATTTCTCAAAAACGAACATTGTGATGAGATACAGGGTTATTTATTTGGGAAACCACAGTCCGCAGATGAAATCAGTCTCGTATTAAAAGACACCGAAACTTTAAACGATGCAGACGTGCCCTCGATAAAAATTGCCTGATAATAATTAAACCGTTTTTAGTATTGTCAGATTTAATGATGTTGATGTCCTGCTGCAGCGGTTGTCCCATGATCGTGGTGCTTTGAAAAATAAATCGTTGATGCCGGCAAACTTAATGCTATCAATATCATTAAAATTGCGGTTATTAACCTTAACTTTGAATTATCTTTTACAGTATTGAGATAATTAGAAAAATATCCAGCAGTTAACATCGCAGGAAGTGTACCTAAACCAAAAAAGAGCATTGTTAGCATACCGTCGAGTGGTGTGGCAGTACTCAAACTTAATATCAAAGCTGAATAAACCAGTCCGCATGGCAGCCAACCCCACAGCATTCCAAAGAACATCGCTCGCCACAATGAGTTAATAGGATATAAACATTTTCCAAATGGTTGGATAGTTTTCCAAAGCTTCATCCCGATAGATTCGACCAGCTTTTTAAAAGGCAGTACTCCTAGAATATTAAGAGCCAAAGCAATTAACACTAATGCAGCTATACTTTGCAGTATTAAATGTGCGTTAACATTCTGAGATACGCCGATAATTTTTGAACCTAAAAGTCCACTAATTAATCCTGCCAAAGAGTAACTACTTATGCGCCCAAAATTATATGCCAGACTGCGATTAAATATTTTTAATTTATTATTTTTTTCTAAATCTGGGTTAGCCAACATCATTGCTGTGAGAATACCACCACACATACCGATACAATGAAGCGTACTGAATAAACCGAGATTAAATGCAATAATTAATGTGACAAGCATAAGGTATAATTATTTCCTCATACAACTGATTTGGTTTAGCGTTTATCAGGCTGCAGAGTTATTGTCCTTACCCTTTTCTGAAAAGCCATTACATATTGAATGCAATGTTGGTAAATCTTTCAAACAAAGTGTCCTTTTATTTATATCAATAAGGCCATTGCGTTGAAACTTTGTAAACAATCGACTAACTGTTTCTATAGTCAGTCCAAGATAATTTCCAATATCTTGACGTGACATAGGTAAATTATACTCCTTGGCTGAATAACCTAGTTTATGAAATCGGGAAGAGAGGCTAACTAAAAATGTCGCCAATCGTTCTTCAGCACTACGCTTGTTAATGATCAGTAATAACTTATTTTCTTTTGATAATTCACGGCTCATTAAACGAAACATCTGATCTTGAAGCTGAGGTATCTGAGCACTAATTTCATTTATCTTCTCGTAGGGTATAGAACAAACCGTTGTTGTCTCAAGAGCAATTGCGTGACAGGAATGTTTATGTTCTTCTATTGCATCAAAGCCGAGAATTTCACCTGGAAAATAAAAACCGATAATTTGCTCTTCGCCAGATTCATCAAGGATGTATACTTTAACTGATCCAGAACGCACCGCATAAAATGCCAGAAAACCATCGTCACCTCGAAAGATGTGCTGGCCTTTCTGTATTGGACGAGAACCTTTAACAACATGATCAAGCTTCTCCATATTTTTGGCGTTCAAGCCGCGAGGCAAACAAAGCTCTTGTAAATTACAATTTGAGCAATTTGCCTTGATTTTTGAAAAATCTATAATTTGTTCAGATTTGTCCACGCGATTACCTTAAACCTGTTCATATAATCTAATCATATCCTATGTAATCGAAATATTGTTATAAAATAAATCGTTATTTGCTTTATATAATAAGCATATAGAAAAATTCTAGCAAAAAAGGAAAATAAATAATGCCACAAGTCCGTCAATATAATGTCCTGTTTTTATGCACCGGAAATTCTGCCCGGAGCGTCATGGCTGAAGCACTATTAAAACGATGGGGTAAAAACAAGTTTAATTCGTATAGTGCAGGTAGCCAGCCTAAAGGTAAGGTACACCCGAAAACACTGGAAACGCTGAAAAAAAATGATTTTGATACTCTGGGCTTTGAAAGTAAAAGTTGGGATAAATTTAGCGAAATTGATTCACCTGATATGGATATCGTTATTACCGTATGCTCAAATGCGGCGAATGAAATTTGTCCAATTTTCCCTGGCAAACCATTATCCTTACATTGGAATATCGATGACCCTGCGCGCGAGTTTTCTTCAGAAAAAGATCAAGAAGACGAGTTTGCAAAGATATTTATCGAAATAGAACAACGTATTAAAAGTTTTATAAATATACCGATAGAAAAAATGGAAAAGAATATTTTTGAAGATAAGCTGAATGAAATGTCAGACCCAAGATAATTTAATATCAGCTATATTAATTTTCGTGGGATTCATGCAAGCCCATTTGCTTTATCCCATCTGAGGCAATCGTATTAAATCATTTTTGAAAAATTACTTTTGCTATTTTCCTGATCATGATAAACATCAAAAACAGAACATATATTTCTGATGAGAAACCGTCCTGTGGGAAGTACTTCAATAAAGTCATTACTTATTTTTAATAGCGCGTCCTTTTCAATTTCACGTAATATTTTCAGTTCTTCTGAAAAATAGTCTTCAAAATCAATTTTGAAAAGATCTTCAATTTTACGGAATTCAACTTGAAAATGACAAACTAACTGAGTAATTACCTCCCTGCGAAGTTCATCATCACTTGTTAGTTTATAACCACGAAAAACAGGCACTTTATTTTTTCCTAATGCTTCATGATAGTCTTCGATAGAACGGCTATTTTGCGAATATGCATTATTAATTTTACTAATCGCCGTGACTCCAAAACCAATAACATCACAATCTGCATTTGTGGAGTAGCCTTGAAAATTTCTATATAAGCCACCTTTACGTTGCGCTATAGCTAATTCGTCATCAGGTTTTGAAAAATGATCCATACCAATATAGATATAACCCGCATCCGTTAATGATTCGACAGCCTTATTCAATATTTCCAGTTTTTCTTTTGGTGAAGGCAAATCTTCTTCTTTTATTTGATTTTGCGTTTTAAATAAATTTGGAAGATGAGCATAGTTATATATTGCAATTCGATCAGGGTTTATATCGATAATTTTATTGATTGTATTACTAAAACTACTAACTGATTGTTTTGGCAGCCCATAAATCAAATCGATATTAATTGATTGAAAGCCATGTTTTCTAGCTTCAGTAAAAACATTGAGTGTTTGCTCATATGATTGGATTCGATTAACAGCCTTTTGTACTTCAGCATTAAAATCCTGTACGCCTATACTCATTCTATTAAAACCAAGATTTCTTAACAGAGATACTGTTTCAATTTTTATTTCACGTGGATCAACCTCAATAGAGTATTCACCTAAGTCATCATCGAGTAATGTGAAGTTACTTCTTATAACATCTATTAGTTCAATCAAGTTTTCATGAGAAATGTACGTCGGCGTCCCTCCTCCTAAATGTAGCTGATTAACAACTCGATCTTTGTCAAACAACGGCCCTTGTAAATTAATCTCTTTATATAAGTCTTCTAGATAAGGAAGTGCACGTTTGCGGTTTGCCGTAATAATTTTATTGCATGCACAATAGAAACAAACCGTATTACAAAATGGGAGATGCACATAGATTGATAAAGGTTTTGGTAAAAAATCTTCATTAGAATCAATAACAGTTTGATAATATTCCTTTTCACCAAAATCTTCATTGAACTGTGTTGCCGTTGGGTAAGACGTATATCTCGGTCCGTATAGATTATATCGACTGATTAATTCTTTATTGAAAATAATAGTTTGCTTCAACTCTCTTACCCTAAAAAATGACTATTGGCTAAGATAATTGCTTGGATCTTTAAATACCTTGATCCAGATCAAGCACCAGCAAATACAATTTAAATGATTATTAGCAACCTTCAAGCCCCAGCATATCTGGTAATTGATGTGCAATACCTTTATGACAATCGAGACAGGTCTTTTCACTATTAACTAAACTTGTACCATGCGCTTCTTTGCTATGCTTTCTTACAGCAGTGCTGTCAAAAGATTAACTATTTAGATTTCTGTCCAACAACAACACTCGCATCTACTTCATGCATATCCGGTAGTTCATGGGCAATCCCTTTATGACAATCAATGCAAGTCTGTCCATCATCAACCGCTTTAATGTGTCTTTTATAAGCACGACGTCCTTGCGCAGTATAGTCCATAGAATCGAAACTATGACAATTCCTACATTCCCTTGAATCAGTTTTCTTCATTCTTGCCCATTCATGTTGAGCAAGTTCCAGTCGATTTGCTTCAAATTTTTCGCGTGTATTTATCGTACCGAGGACTTTATGCAACAACTCATTACTTGCCCTAATCTTACGAACGATCTTATGACCCCATTCTTTAGGTACATGACAGTCAGGGCACGTTGCACGAACGCCTGTTCGGTTAGAGTAGTGAATGGTATTTTGATACTCCATATACACGTTATCTTCCATCTCATGACAAGAGATACAAAACTGCTCTGTATTAGTCATTTCCATAGTCCAGTTAAAACCACCCCAGAATATGATACCCAAAGCAAAGGCACTAACAACAAGCGTGATAACCGAAAAGCCTGCCAGCCAACCTTGTAAATTTTTATATTTATCTTTCAAACTCATGATGAAATCTGCCTTTTTAATAATTGATATTTCATTTAAACGTTATAAATCAATTTATTTTACAGTGGGTAGAGGTTGAAAAGTATTTTCAACGAGCGGTTTAGCATCAACCTGCGGCACATGACACTGCGTACAAAAATAACGCCGAGCAGCAACATTTGCCATAACATTATTATCACGGTCCTCAAAATGCGACTGACTTATCTTGGTAGCACCTGCATCCTTATATTTTGTCCAACTATGACAAGACATACATTTGTTGAATTTAAGGTTAATTGTGTATCCCTGTGTTTTATGCGGAATCAATGGCGGTTGTTTAACATGATCTCGCGCTATTGGGTCACGATCCAATTGCCAGTTTTTCATTTCAGGTTCAATGGAGTTCTCATCAAGTGCATGATCGCCTCGTAAAGAATTGACTTGCTCCTCTGCTAATAGCTGAGGGATGACTCCTGCAAAGCCTAAAATCAAAATTGTTCCAGCCAGTAATATTTTTTTCATGGCATTATTTCCTTTTGTTGGTGTAGATGCATACCATCTTGTTTATTGAAACGAGTAGTAAATGAAAAAACATTCTGGTCGCAAACATCAATGCAACGTGCGCAATTTGTGCAACGTCCAGATTGAATTAGTGGGTTTTTATCTTCGGTCAGTATTTTTAGTGCCGGTTTTATTACTTGCGGTTCGGGACATACTGAAAAACAGTCCATGCAATCATTACATTGTTCCCTGTTCATTGCCGTGATCCTTAAAATACTTTTACTTCCTAACAAGCCATAAAAGATTCCAACGGGACAAAGATGAGAACACCAACCTCGTCGACTAACAAATAAATCAAACATAAAAATAGCGAGAACCATCAACCAAGCAGACCCCATCCCATATAGAATGCCCCGATAAACCATTGATACCGGGTTAACCAATTCCCATGCAATAGTTTTAGTAATAAACGCCAGTATCAGTGTCATGGCTAATAGCCAATAACCGGTTTTGAGACTAAAACGCAGTCCTTGTCCTTTAATATCAAGTTTCTTGCGTAACCAGTTTGCCGTATCGGTAATAATATTAATCGGGCATACCCATGAACAATAAACACGACCACCGACCAATAAATAAAATATCAGAACAATTAACGCACCGATGATGGCGGTTGCCTGCATCATATGTCCGGCAAACAAGGACTGTAATAAGACATAGGGATCAGTTAATGCCAAAGTATCTAGTGTCAGACTTGAGGCAAGATTTCCTTTAACAATCCATATATCTGCAACGGGTCCTATTAGAAAAAGACCGAGAATGAATAATTGACTCGCTCTTCTCAGCAATAACCATTCGTTTGCTTTTAACCAGCCAACGCGAGCGATTCGATCAGTACCAGGCATCTTTAACTTTTTCATTGTAAATCTGCCTTGTGCTGTTTCAGCGTATCAAGCGGGTTGCCACTAAAAGGAACAGCCTCAACCTTTTCTTCAATTAAACCTCTGCCACCATGCTCATACTCAACACCTGCTGGGAGGTTATATTCATGTTGTACATCTGGATTCACCAGACTCCCGCCTGCTTTTTGTTTTTCTTCCCAACCAAGTCGGTAATGCTCAGCCGACTTGCCCTTAGCAAGTTTTCTCGGCATGACCTTGATCGCGGCTTCAGGAAGCACACAAGCATGTTCACATTTACCACAACCTGTGCAGGCATCCGAATGCACAACCGGAATAAAAAAAGCATGATCGCCACTACGTTGATTATGTTGTAGATCTAGCGTTATTGCTTCTTCGATTAACGGACATATCCGATAACATACTTCACAGCGCAAGCCTTGAAAATTCAAACAGGTTTCCTGATCAATCAATGCTGCCAAGCCCATACGAGCATCATCAATAATTTCAAGTTCAGGATCCAGCGCACCCGTTGGACAAGCCTTTAAACAAGGAATGTCATCACACATTTCACAGGGCACATCTCGCGCAGTAAAGTAGGGTGTCCCTGTTAGCACATCATCTCCAAAGCGTCCTAATTTCAGCGTGTCATAAGGACAATCACGCACACATAGACCACAGCGTATACAAGCACTGGCAAATTCATCCTCTGCTAAAGCACCGGGAGGTCTGACAGCCAGTGGCGGTAATGAACGCGCTTGTTGCGAATACATCCCCAAACCAAATCCAAACAGACTGACACCGCAAGCGGTCTTGGCCGTATCTGACAAAAATTGCCTGCGGCTCATTGCACCTGATTTTTGACTTGCTTCAGTCATCTGCCAGTGTCTAATATTTATGCTGATCTAAGAACTTTACATGCACACTTTTTAAAATCTGTTTCTTTCGAAATAGGACAAGTGGCATCCAACGTTAGTTTATTTACCAAACGGCTAGCATCAAACCAAGGAACAAAGACCAAACCTTCAGGTGGACGATTTCGGCCACGTGTTTCTACACGTGCTGTAATCTCACCACGTCGGGTTTCAATTTTTGCAGTCATGCCACGCTTCAAACCACGCTTCTTGGCATCTTTCGGATGCATGTAAAGCAAGGCATCCGGGAAAGCACGATATAGTTCTGGCACACGTCGTGTCATAGAACCGGAGTGCCAATGCTCCAAAACACGCCCTGTACTTAACCAGAGGTCAAATTCATTGTCTGGAGACTCTGCTGGTGGCTCATAAGGCAACGCAAACGCCCAAGCCTTACCATCTGGTTTACCATAAAATTCGACCTCTGCACCGGCTTTGACAAATGGGTCATAACCTTCACGATAACGCCACAGCGTTTCCTTGCCGTTCACAACCGGCCAACGCATACCACGTACTTTGTGATATTGATCAAACTCACCTAGATCATGACCTTTCTTAGGTCCTTCTGTACCAAAGCGTCGGTATTCTTCAAACAAACCTTTTTGAATATAAAAACCAAAGTCATCCATTTCATGATTGGTGTATTCATTGTTATCTGCATCTGTGACCTGTTGAACAGGAAATTCATTTACCTGTCCATTTTCATAGAGGATGTCATACAAAGTTTTGCCACGATATTCAGGCGCCTTAGCCAATAACTCTTCTGGCCAAACTTCTTCAACCTTGAAGCGTTTGGAAAATTCGACCAGTTGCCAAAGATCGGACTTTGCATCTCCCGGCGCACTGACTTGTTCGCGCCAGAATTGTGTGCGTCTTTCAGCATTACCGTAGGCGCCTTCTTTCTCGGTCCACATCGCTGTAGGTAAGATCAAATCAGCTGCCATAGCAGTAACTGTTGGGTAGGGATCAGAAACAACAATAAAATTGTCAGGATTACGATAACCGGGTAAACCTTCCTCATTCATATTCGGTGCAGCCTGCATATTATTATTACACATGACCCAATAGGCATTGAGCTTACCGTCCTTCAACTTGCGATTTTGTAATACTGCGTGATAACCCACCTTACCGTTCAAGGTACCTTCAGGAAGTTTCCAGATCTTTTCACTGAATTTTCTGTGCGGTTCTTTCGCGACGACAAGGTCAGCAGGCAAACGATGAGAAAAGGTACCGACTTCGCGTGCTGTACCACAGGCTGAAGGTTGTCCTGTTAGTGAAAAAGGACCATTACCAGGTTCTGAAATCTTGCCGGTCAGAAGATGAATATTGTAGACCATGTTATTGGCCCAGGTGCCTCGTGTATGCTGGTTAAATCCCATAGTCCAGTACGATACGACCTTACGATTCGGATCAGCGTACATTTCGGCCAATGCCTGAATTTTTTCTGCAGGAACCTTACTTAGTTTTGCGGTGGATTCGAGATCGTAAGTTGAAACAAACTCCGCAAATTCTTCAAACGTTATCTCTTTGGAACCGATTGTATCCTTACGCGACTTGTTATTTTTCGCCTTGACCTCAAGTGGGTGTTCAGGACGTAAACCATAGCCAATGTCAGGATTACCCAAACGGAAATTTACGTGCTTACTAATGAAATCTTTATTCACATTACCTGACTGAATAATGTAATTGGCAATGTAATTAAGTATGGCCAGATCAGTTTGTGGTTCAAAGGTAAGATCCAAATCAGCCAATTCGTAACAACGATGTTTAAAGGTAGATAACACCGCAACCTTGACGTCGTCTCCAGTCAACCTTCTGTCAGTCAATCGTGACCATAAAATCGGATGCATCTCTGCCATATTGGAGCCCCAAAGTACAAAGGCATCGGCATGTTCTAGATCATCATATACGCCCATCGGTTCATCGGAACCAAAGGTACGAACAAAACCGGCTACAGCTGAGGCCATGCAATGACGTGCATTAGGATCAATATGATTACTACGAAAACCCGCCTTATAAAGTTTGGAAGCCGCATAACCTTCCCATACTGTCCATTGACCGGAGCCAAACATGCCTACAGTGGAAGTCAGTTCATTGGCAGCCTTGCCCTTATTGTTTTCCATATCCTTGGCAAGGGATACTTTCCATTTCTCTGCCATAACATCAAAGGCTTTATCCCAACTGACAGGAGTAAACTCGCCTTCCTTGTCGTATTCACCAGCCGTCATTCTTAACAAAGGAGTCGTTAAACGATCTTTGCCATACATAATCTTGGAGAGGAAATAACCCTTAATACAGTTCAGGCCTTTATTGACTGGTGCATCCGGGTCACCTTGTGTCGCGACTATCTTTCCACCTTTGGTGCCGACAAGTACGCTACAACCTGTACCACAAAAACGGCAAGGTGCTTTGTCCCAGCGTATTGTGTCATCTGACTTAGCATATGCGCTATTGATTCCCGGAATTGTGACACCGGCTGCCGCTGCAGTCGCTGCTATTGCATTTGTCTTTACAAAATCGCGTCGCGTTAATTTCATGATGCCATCTCCCACTCGTTTTCTTATACTTGATCAAAATATTGATAAACCATCGATGCTGAAATCACATGGTCTAATGCCTGAATTTTATGAAGAAAATCTCCCGTTTGTTGCTGGTCTTCTTTTTCCACGGTTACTACCAGACGACCATCTTCTGTTGCGGCATGAATCTCCACTCCGTCTTCTCCTTCCAGTTGTTGTTGCACAGCCTTTAGATGTACAGGCTTTGCAAATACCACAACACCACACACATTAATTGTGTTCATAGTTGTATTCCTCATGGGCTTTATTCTCAGAAATCTTTATGGCTTTGACCGGACAGGTAACAATACAAAATCCGCAACCTGTACACGATCCTGTGTTTATTTCAGGTTGACTGATACCACCCACCTGAAGTTGAAATGTAATTGCTTCTTCTTCACAACTATCCGCACAAGAACGACACATTACACCCTGCATAGAAATACATTCGTTAGATACGTCTGCCGTTATATTCCACGGAAGCTGCTCAGTATTATTGATATGAAGAGCGCCGCCTTCATCACAAGCAGCGACACATTCCTGACAAAACGTACAACCACCAAGATCGAAATTGATAACGGGGTATCCGCCATCACCTTTGACAATAATTTTTTCAGGACACTTATCGACGCATTCATTGCACTGTGTACAAGCATTTATGAATTCATTTTCTACTAAGGACCATGGAGGGCGAATACTGTTAGCATTCTTGCGGAAATTACCACGAAGAAATTGACGTCGACTGATAGATTTAGCCACTGTTGATTGCATTTCTTATTAACAACCTCTTAAAGGTTAATAATAGTTGTGCTTGCTTTTTTTTGCCTTGATCTAGGTCAAAAACAAAATTTCCATCACTATATGTATTAAGTATTTATTGTATAAACTACGTTAAAAACACGCCATGCTGGTATTTAATATTCCGAACTAATTCCTAACGAAAAAAACACATAAGTTTACTTTAAAGCACTAATCAAATAGTGCTTTAGCCAAACTTCCCGTCTACCCTGTCCTTCATCAAGATTGGTGCATATGACATGACAAACATTATGAATGCGATGAGCCAGAGAAGCTGGGAAGTTATTATCCAAATCAGGTAGTTGTCAGGTACAAGCATGGGTAAAAATACTCGGAATGCTGCGCCTAGCAATATCAAGGCAAGCATGTATTTCACCGTTTCAGGTGGTTCATTTATATTTCTACCAGTATGTCCTAGTGACACTCGGGCCATCATAGACATCGTCATCGTTCCGATCCCGCCATAGGCTAGTGCATGTATGGCTATAAATTTTGGAATACCCGTGTAGATGCTTAAAGCAAACAATAAAAAACCGACAACAATAAATAACATTGCTAAATACAAACTCCACAGCAATGGTTTTTTCCAAATACCGGATGTATACCAGCCAACAAGCCGAACAGAATAAAGGATGAACAAAGCTACTGATGTTATTCCTGAAATATTTTCATCATGAAGAAATAATTCAGATATAAAAAAGATAAGAAAGATAACTAAACCCAATAACGTTATCCATTTGGGGTTATATAGTTGTACTGGT
>JAJFKK010000098.1 GCA_021773245.1 Gammaproteobacteria bacterium
GGACTGGTATCTGCTTCTTTTAAATCAAGTTGCTTACGACGATTAAGAATTTGTGTCTGGTAAGGAAAGCGACTTGCTTTATTTATAGTTTTTTCTAATGGAAGTGCAAACACCATCAACCAGTTTGTAATCGCATTTATATTTTGTCTGGTTGGAAGAGCCGCCTTTTGCTGTAATTTAATACTCATATTGTTAAAAATCCTTAGTATTCTTATATATAGACATTATTGGTATTTATTATGCATATAGCTAATACACACTAATAAACGATACTTTTACTAAAAATAATCCTAAAATAGTATCAGGGTCAGATAAAAAAAGAATAATAGCAGTTTGTTCATTAACTAGCGGTTAATTCTGAATAATTAAGGAAGGGATACTGAGCAACATGTCAGAACAAGATAAAGATATCGATCCACAGGAAACTCAAGAGTGGCTTGAAGCGTTGGATTCAATGCTTGAGAACGAAGGCATTGAGCGTGGACACTATATATTAGAACAACTCATCGCTCGCGCGCGAAAATCCGGCGCCTATCTTCCCTATTCCGCAAATACTGCATATTTAAATACAATCCCGCCTTCTCGTGAGCAAAAATCACCGGGAGATGCTGGTCTTGAATGGCGTATTCGTTCCTTGGTTCGTTGGAATGCAATGGCTATGGTGGTTAAAGCAAACCGTAAAAGTGGTGAGCTAGGTGGGCATATTGCCAGCTTTGCCTCTTCAGCGACCTTATATGATGTTGGTTTTAATCATTTTTTTCATGCGCCAACTAAAGATCATGGTGGCGATCTATTATTTGTGCAAGGTCACTCTGCTCCCGGCATTTACGCACGTGCTTTCATGACCGGTCGTATTACTGAAGATCAATTGATGAACTTCAGGCAAGAAGTCGATGGCAAAGGGCTCTCTTCCTACCCCCATCCCTGGTTAATGCCTGATTATTGGCAGTTTCCAACTGTTTCCATGGGACTTGGACCACTCATGGCTATTTACCAAGCACGCTTCATGCACTATCTCGAAAACAGGGAGTTAATTAAAGCTACTAAACGTAAAGTCTGGGCGTTTATGGGTGATGGCGAAATGGATGAACCCGAATCACTCGGTGCTATTGGTCTCGCTGCTCGCGAAAAACTCGACAATCTGATTTTTGTTGTTAATTGTAATTTGCAACGATTAGATGGTCCGGTTCGTGGTAACCATAAAATTATCCAAGAACTCGAAGGTACATTTCGCGGTGCGGGCTGGAATGTAATTAAACTTATTTGGGGATCTTATTGGGATCCATTAATCGCTCGTGACACATCAGGTCTGTTATATAAACGTATGGAAGAATGTGTTGATGGTGAGTATCAAGCTTATAAAGCAAAAGATGGTGCTTATGTTCGCGAACACTTCTTCGGTAAATATCCTGAGTTAAAAGAAATGGTCGCTAACATGTCAGATGATGATATCTGGCGTTTGAATCGTGGCGGCCATGATCCACATAAAGTTTATGCTGCCTATGCCGAAGCGGTTAAGACTACTGGACAACCAACTGTGATACTGGTTAAAACAGTCAAAGGTTATGGTATGGGTAATGCTGGTGAAGGCATGAACATATCTCATCAACAAAAGAAACTAGGCGAAGAATCTCTCAAACATTTCCGTGACCGTTTTAATATTCCGATTTCTGATGAAGATATAAATGAAGCACCTTTTTATAAACCAGATGAAGATAGCGAAGAAGCAAAGTATTTAAGAGAACGTCGTGAAGCATTGGGCGGTTATTTTTTTGGTAAACGGAATCCTGCGCCAAAACTTGAAATTCCTGATATCAGTATTCATAAGAAATTGCTTGAGAGTACTGGCGATCGAGAAATATCAACCACGATGGCATTCGTTCGCATACTCAATGGTTTATTAAAAGATAAAAAGATTAGTAAACATATTGTACCGATTGTGCCTGATGAAGCCCGCACGTTCGGCATGGAAGGTATGTTTAGACAATACGGGATTTATTCTGCTGTTGGTCAACTTTATGATCCTGTCGATTCTGACCAGGTTATGTATTACCGGGAAGATATAAAAGGACAAGTACTGGAAGAAGGCATAAACGAAGCCGGTGGTTATTCTTCATGGATAGCTGCAGCAACATCTTATCGTAATAACGGCATACAAATGATTCCGTTTTTTATTTATTACTCCATGTTTGGTTTCCAACGTATTGGTGATTTGGCCTGGGCATCAGGTGATATGCGTGCGCGTGGTTTTCTTTTAGGTGGTACAGCAGGCAGAACCACATTGGCTGGCGAAGGCTTGCAACATCAAGACGGTCACAGCCATTTATCTGCTTCAACCATACCTAATTGTATTTCCTACGATCCTACTTTTGCATATGAACTCACAGTCATTATTCAAGATGGCATGAAACGTATGTATCAAGATAACGAAGATGTTTTTTATTACATCGCTGTTATGAATGAAAACTATACACATCCAGCTATGCCAAAAAATACAGAAGAAGGCATTATTAAAGGGATGTATTTATTTAAAAAAGCAACTAAAGGTAAAGCTCAAATTCAATTAATCGGTTCCGGAGCAATCTTACGCGAAGTCATTGCTGCTGCAGATTTATTAGAAGAAGACTTTGGCCTCACTTCCAATATATGGAGTGCAACCAGTTTTAATGAATTGCGGCGTGAGGGTTTATCCACACAACGTTGGAATATGTTACATCCAACTAAAAAAGCAAAAGCATCTTATGTTGAGTCCTTACTAAGAGATTCAAGTATTCCTACCTTAGCTGCTACAGATTATATGAAAATTTATGCTGACCAAATACGTGAATTTGTACCAGGTCATTATTCAGTCCTTGGAACTGATGGCTTTGGACGAAGCGACACTAGAAAACAATTACGTAAATTTTTTGAAGTTAATCGATACTACGTTGTAATAGCAGCATTAAAAGCATTAGCCGATGAAGGAAGCATCCCAGCTAAAACGGTTGCAGATGCGATTAAAAAATACAATATCGATCCGGAAAAACCGGAACCAACAACTGTTTAGTAAAGGATTATTGTGTCAAAAGCACTTGCAATTGCTCCTGCATAGCAAGTATTTCCGCCATCCATGGCGGTCAGATAGGTAAAATGAAAATTTAGGAAAAAGTTATTTTGTCGAAAGAAATAGAAATAATGCTACCCGACATCGGTGATTTCGATGCTATTGAAGTTATCGAAATTGCAGTTAATGTTGGTGACACTGTTGAAGCTGAAGACACCTTGCTTACGCTTGAAAGTGAAAAGTCCACAATGGATATTCCTTCGCCACATGCTGGAGAAATAAAACAAATCAAAGTGTCTGTTGGAGACAAGATCTCTCAAGGCAGTACAATTGCAACTTTACTTGCAAGCGAAACTGCCTCGAAAGAAACTCCGGCAAAAACTGAAACAGCCGAAGAAAACAAAGCGGAAGCAGTTGTAATAAAACAGGAAGAAACAATAACTGCACCCACACCAAGACCCGCACCTAAAACACCTGATTCAAGTCAATTGGTAGGACAAAGCCAATCCGCTAAAGCACATGCCAGTCCATCAATTAGACGCTTTGCCAGAGAACTCGGTGTTGATTTAGGACTTGTTTATGGTTCTGGACCTAAAGGCCGAATATTAAAAGAAGATATAAAAGCATTTACCAAAAGCATTATGTCTGGCGAAAAACTCGCTAATAAAGGAGCTTTTGCAACACCGGAAGTTCCCCCTGTCGATTTTTCTAAGTTTGGCGAGATTGAAACAAAAGAATTAACGCGTATCCGCCGTTTGACTGGACAAGCATTACATCGTAGTTGGATAACGGTTCCACATGTTACGCAATTTGATGAAGCAGACATTACTGAACTTGAAGCTTTCAGAAAATCAAAACTGGAATCAGCCAAAACAGATGGTGTTAAATTGACACTTGTTACATTTTTAGTAAAAGCTGCTGTTGTTGCTTTACAAAAATTCCCCGACTTTAATTCATCAATTGAACCTAGCGGTGATAATTTAATTATTAAAAAATATTACAATATCGGCGTAGCGGTGAATACTGAAAATGGTTTAGTAGTACCTGTTATTCGTGATGTCGATAAAAAAGGTCTGTTTGATATTGCACGCGAAATTACTGAACTGAGCAATAAGGCAAGAGAAGGCAAAATACCTCCGAAAGATTTACAAGGAGGTTGTTTTACTATTTCAAGTTTAGGTGGTATTGGTGGATTACAATTTACACCGATAGTTAATGCTCCGGAAGTTGCCATACTTGGCGTTTCACGCGCTACAATGAAACCTGTATACGAAAACAGTGAATTCATACCACGTCTAATAATGCCATTTTCCCTATCTTATGATCACCGTGTCATTGATGGTGTTCAAGGAGCTCGATTTACTCAGTTTTTAAGCACTATCTTGACAGACATACGTCATATACTACTTTGACGCTTTTTTTGGATATAAACTGTGATTAAAGAAATTAATATTCCTGATATTGGTGATTTCGATGGAATCGAAATTATTGAAGTCCTTGTTTTAGTCGGTGATACCATTGAAAAAGAACAATCGATTATTACGCTGGAAAGTGAAAAATCGACAATGGACATCCCTTCCCCTGAAGCAGGTATAGTTAAAGAAATCTGTGTCAGCGTTGGTCAAAAAGTAACTGAAAAAGATTTAATTCTTAAACTTGAAACAGAAGCAACATCTGAAATAGAAAAACCTGAAGTAAAAAACAATTACACTGAAGAAGTATCAGCTGCAACACAGGTAGAGCCAACTCCAACTATAAATGCTAAGCACGATTTTCAAGTTATCGTACTTGGCGCTGGTCCTGGTGGTTATACTGCTGCGTTTCGTTCTGCTGATTTAGGTTTAAAAACGATTTTGGTAGAACGTTACTCTTCAATTGGCGGTGTTTGTTTAAATGTTGGCTGTATTCCATCCAAGGCGTTACTTCATATTGGCAAAATAATTTCAGAAGTTGATGAACTAAAAGAACACGGCATTGACCTTGGTTCGAAAATACCTGATCCAAAACCGGTACGTGACTGGACTGAATCGGTTATTAATAAACTTACTTCGGGTTTAAAAGCGATGGCGAAACAAAGGAAAGTTGAAATCGTACATGGCGTCGGTAAATTTACTTCTGCTAACTCTATTGAAATTGAAGAAAATGGTGAAACCAAAACCATTACTTTTGATTCGGCAATTATCGCAGCCGGTTCTCAAGCAACGAAGCTACCTACAATACCAGATGATCCGCGTATCATGGATTCAACTGATGCCTTGTTACTTGAAAAGATACCTAAACGTATGCTTGTAATTGGTGGTGGGATTATTGGTTTGGAAATGGCAACTGTATATGCATCCTTAGGATGTAAAATTACTGTTGTTGAAATGCTGGATAGTTTAATTGCCGGTTGCGATAAAGATATTGTACGTCCATTACAAAAACGAATAACAAAGATATACGAAAATATTTATTTAAAAACGGCTGTCACATCAGTTAAAGCAATGAAGAGTGGTCTCGAAGTTTGTTTTGATGGTAAAGATGCGCCCGAGAAAGATAAGTTCGATGCCATATTAGTTGCCGTTGGCCGTCAACCAAACGGCAAAAAAATTGATGCTGATAAAGCAGGTGTTAATGTCGATGAACGCGGTTTCATTGCCGTAGATGATCAACAACGCACCAACGTACCAAATATATTTGCTATTGGAGATATTGTAGGTCAACCGATGTTGGCACATAAGGCAACGCATGAAGGCAAGATAGCTGCTGAAACAATTGCCGGGCATAAGGTCGGCTTCGAT
>JAJFKK010000099.1 GCA_021773245.1 Gammaproteobacteria bacterium
TATAAAAAGTAAACTGATTAAAAAAAGTTTAGTTAGCTTCATCTTGATTTCCTTTCTCTATTTTAAGTGTTAATTCTTTTCCACCGAACTTGTGGATCAGATCGTATGCACGAATTGTAACCTGATTAATATTTTCCGGAAGTGATATCGACTGTGAACGTGTAAATGGTTGTTCATTAATATGAGGGTGGAGTAGTACACGAGCACCTAAAATATTACCGTCTGAATCTAATATCTCCCAAGCTTTGGCAAAATGTTCCCAATCTTCATCATCATGCTGCACTGTTACAGTAAACCGATAAAAGCTACCGCCTGAGTGTTCTACTTTTGCTGCAATTACATCAGCTTCGCCTGCAAATGTAGCAAATGAACTTAATAAGAAGATTAGAAAGATGAGTGAGATACGCATATTGTTTGGATATAATGTAGACTCTTTAATTTTTAGTGTCTCACTATGGACAATACTGAACAAGCGAGAGTTCCAGCAAAATTACTACTTAATCCAATCCACTTATTGTCGTTGGGTTTTGGTAGTGGGCTTTCGCCAAAAATGCCAGGAACAATGGGTACAGTAGTTGGCTTAGGTTTATATTTGCTATTGCCAGCACAATATTTGGCAGATTGGAGAATCTATCTCGCGATAATTATTGCCACCTTCATTATTGGTATTTTCTTGTGTGGCAATACGGCAAAAGCACTAAACGTGCATGACCATCCGGGCATTGTTTGGGATGAAATCGTCGGTTATTTCATAACCATGTTCATGGTGCCAAAAGAATGGATCTGGATATTAATCGGTTTTGTTTTGTTTAGATTTTTCGATATTTTAAAACCATGGCCCATATCTGTCGCAGATAAACGGCTTAAAGGTGGCTTTGGAATCATGCTTGATGACGTTATTGCAGCCATATTTGCGTTGATAATCATTCAAATAACTCTATATTTGTTATAAAGTTAGATAAATTACTTAAATACTAGGTTTAAAAAACTAGAAGTATTCATGTTAAACGCCAAACACACAATTTTATTAATCAGTATATTGACCCTACTTTCTATGCAGAGTCATGCTGATATATATAAGTATGTCGACAAACATGGCCGCATTATCCTGACAGATAAACCAACCCATAGTGGCTATAAGCAATTAGTTAAAACATGGAAAGGTTGGGAAGAAGCAAAAATACCAAAGAATTTTAACTGGGTAAAAAATCAGAAGAAGTTTGACTCGACAATCAGAAGCATAGCCAAGTCATATAAACTTCCGCATACCTTATTACATGCTGTCATTACCGCAGAATCTTCATATAATCCGGACGCAATTTCGAAAGCAGGTGCCGTAGGTTTAATGCAACTCATGCCAGAAACAGCAAAACAATATGGCGTTAGTAATCGACGTAACCCTAGGCAAAATATTTATGGTGGCTCACGTTACCTCCGCTATCTATTAAAACTGTTTAATAACGATCTATCACTTGCTCTTGCCGCCTACAATGCTGGTGAAGGAACAGTAAAAAGATACGGCAATAAAATCCCTCCCTACAAAGAAACGCGTAACTACGTTAAAAAAGTTATTAAATATTATAAAAAATACAAACTCTCGATGAGTTGATAGGAAAAACAATAAAGGGATTAAGTAATAAAACATGGAATGCACAAAAAATATCTATTCCGCTTTTGGCGAAAACTTGATTTATGCTACTACCGACCCAAAGCGGACATTATCAAAGTAATAATTATTAATGGACTTAGAGTTAAATCTTACTTGCTCTAAAAGCTATGATTTATAGCGTGCCTGTAAGGGTTCGATACAATACTAATTCCAACTTAGTAGTTCTAGATATTCTCTTAATTGAGAAGCGTTCTTGAATTTTTTTAAAATCAAACCATGTTTTAAACCACAACATATATTCTTTATAGCTTGTGGTTGCTTTGAGTAATGCTTTTTACCGCCCAATACATCGTAAAAAATCTTTATTGCATCAATTACATCTTGATGAATATTTTTTCTTTTTGAATCAGGCCAATAATAACTATCCAATACTTTAAGCTCAAAACCTAAGCCAAATCGATTTACAATAATATTCTCATCATGTAGATCACCATGATATTCACCCATGTAATGGATATGTTCCAACCCTTCAGAAAGAGCATATAAAAAATGTACAGCTTGAAATGCACTTAATCTTTTTCCTCTTTGTCGTTTTATAAAGCCTGACAAAGGTTCTCCTTCTATAAATTCAGAAACTAATACAGTAACAAGCGTTTTTTTAAATATAATTTTCTCTTCCGTATGATATTGAATGACAATTGGGCAATGTCTAAGTTTATGTAGATGCTTCGCATAACGGGTAGATGTTTTATTATTAATATTTCTTTGTGGGAAAAAGAATTTGGCAGCTTTCAATATGCCTGTTGAAATTTCCTGAATTTTATAAACTTCGCTTTCATATCCATCACCTAATTTTTCAATAATTTCATACTTACTAGCGATAACACGCCCTTTAGTAAAATTAAATTCATTAATATCATTAATAACTTTTTTCATAAAAAACCTTAAAGAATAGGCGGTTCTTCAGGTAAATTGATGTCTGTCGCTGGATCAAGTTTTTGTTGGAATGATTCCACTTTATTTGCTGCTGATTCAGGACTTTTAAATTTAGCGATATGAAATAAAGCTTCACCTTCATTGACTAACGGAAGATTGGTGCGTCCAATTATAATACCGTCAGTGGGAGACATTATTTCTTCTTCAACTTCTCCAAATGGGTCTGCTACAAATCCAAGAGATTCATTTACCTTAACTCTAGCGCCTAATGACTTTTGAACTCTTAATATGCCACTTTGTGGAGCACGTACCCAGCTACTGGAACTAGCAACAATCGGTTCAACAAGTCTACGTTTACTTTTCAAAGGAGGTAACATTCCAAGTTCACGCATAACAGAAGCGATTCCTCTGACACCTGCTCTTATAGACACTTCATCAAAGCGTAATGCTTCTCCTGCTTCATAAACAATTACTGATACATCTAGTTTTTCAGCTGCTTCGCGTAGCGAACCTTCAACGATAGACGTATTTAAAATTACTGGGGAAGTAAATGCACGCGCCATTCCTTCAGTTTATTCATCATCTAAATAAGCTCTGATATGTGGCAGATTTTCACGATGAATAGCGCATGTATGTAAATCAATACCGTGTGTGCATTTAGAAACGATTGCGTTTAAAAAAAGATTCGCCAT
>JAJFKK010000100.1 GCA_021773245.1 Gammaproteobacteria bacterium
AGGTGAGACCAAACTTCTCTTGCAGGAAAAAACACAGAACCAAGAACAACGATTAATGGAATACTAAATAATAGAGCGACGACAATCAGTATTAAATTCCATCTGGAAGCTGAAAAAAACCTTGTTTTAATATCGGAGACAGCAGGGATAGCTTGTGCAGCACGAGTTACAAGCATAAATGCACTCTATTTATCTCCAGCCTGCTCTATCCATTAAAAACACTGCGTCAGTATTATATTTACCGAGCAAACTTAAATTAAGATTATCCGCTTTAAATTTACCCCAGCTTTTTAATATTGAACTGCTTTCAATATTCGCATTAATTGAGTACTCATGATTTGTATCTGCATACCATTGTTGTGCTTTGTCACTAACCAGATATTCAAGCAATTGAATCGCTTCTTTTTTATGCTTTGCCGGTTTTAAAATACCCGCACCGCTAACATTCATATGCGCACCAGACCTATTTTGATTTGGCCAAAATAATTTTATTTTATTTGCTGCAGCAATTTCACTTTTTTGACTCGACTCCAACATGCCCGCAAGATAATAATTATTTACCAAAGCAACATCACAGACACCTGCAGCAACTGCTTTTATTTGATCACGATCTCCACCCTTAGGGTTTCTTGCAAAATTATTGACTAACGCTTTTGCCCAAGCTTCTGTTTTTTCTACGCCCTGTTTCGCAATCATCGCAGCAACTAAAGATTGATTGTAAACATTTGATGATGAGCGAACGCAGACACGATTTTTCCATTTACTATCAGCAAGATCTTCGTAACTGCTCAACTCTTCTTCATTAACTCGATCTGGTGAATAAATAATCACACGCGAACGCAAAGACAATCCAAACCATTGGCTATCAGAATCACGATAATATTCAGGAATAATTTTTTCTAATACATCTGAATCGATAGCTTGAAACAAACCTTTTTCTTTTGCTCTGACTAATCTAGCGACATCAACCGTAAGTAAAATATCTGCCGGAGTGTTTTTGCCTTCTACTTCCAAACGCTTCAATAACGTATCTGCTTTACCTGTAACAATATTGACATCAATACCCGTCTCTTTTGTGAATTGATTTAGCAAAGGTTTAATTAGCGCTTCTTTGCGCGCAGAGTAAATGTTTACCTCTGCTGCAATTAGTTGCTGCTGAAGGAGTATCAATAAGATAAAGAGTAATTTTTTCATTGATTTGCTAATAGTTAACCTAATTTATGCTGAAAGTATAAATGATAATGATTCCGAATTATATTTTAATAGAAATTTTTTATTTTCTTGCCCACCACATCCATACACCAGTAAAAGCCAGTATCAAAAATAAAACAGCAATTAAATCGACAAAATAAACACCCCATGCACCAACTATCCGACCACTGTGAAAATCCAACAAAACTCTTTCCGTCGTTAGCCCTGTTCCCCGATATTTTTTTAGCAGTTTACTTTTTAGCGAATCAGGAACAGATGTTGATTCAGACCAAGTCGCATCAAGATAATCAAACTCTTCCCATTCAAGCTCATCAAGATTCACTTTATAGTAACCATGCGCAGCTCTAATAATAACGTTGGCTTGATCATCAAATCCGATAGCTTGCATACCCGCTGGCACACCGGCGGCTCCAGACAAATGTTCAATTAACTCTGCGTCCGGAGTTAATAAGGAAAGTTGCCCATCATAAGCAACAACATAAAAATCATTTATCTCAATAAGTCCTTTTAGCTCAGTAATGTCTTTGGCAATTTCTTGTTCATTAAAATAAAGTCGCTCTCCAATCTGAACTGCCCATGCGTCAGATGACTCAAAGCTTATAGGATCGTTTGCTGGTTTAATTTGATAAAGATCAAGTAACCAGTCAGCCTGAATATAAATTGAATTTAAATTTAGTTGCTCACTATGATTTAGAGCTATACCGCTTGAGGCTAAAAATATAACTATCAAAGCTGAAAATACGCCAAACTTTTTATGCCATTTTTGAAATAGTGGGAACATGATCTATTAATTAAAATTATTGTTTAATTGCTTGTGTGTCTAAATATAATGCTAATCGGGCCACTTTTGTTAAGGCATTAACCGATAAAGTAGCGCCGGATATTCCATCAATTTTTCTATCAAGTTGATTATCTTTTACCAGTCCAGCTTGTTTATATTGATCAGTAAAAAAAGGATACTTAACTTCCCAGCCGCGTGATTCACGAAAGATTAATACATTAATCTGATCTATTTTTTTTTCTTTAACGACGACACCAATGGTGATAGGTTTATCTCTACCTATCTCTTCCAGAATCCATGCTGTTTTATTACCATCATTCCAGTAACGAACTCTAATAGTTTTGAGGTCGTGGCCAAGGATGTTATTAACATCTTCTTTTAACTTTTTTGTAATCCAAATCTTATCAGGTTTAGGAGGATTACTCTCAAACACCTGATCTAAAAATAACTCAGGCTCAAGATAAACTCCTTTTGCATACGTAGCTACAGTTACAGTAGCTGCAAGAATCAATAAGATAAAAATTGAAATTTTATTCTTCATCATAAATAACTAACGAGGGCGCTAAAAAGCGCCCTTTAATATAACCAACTAAGTATATTATCGTTAAACGATAAGTTGTAAAACAAAAGCCTATTCTAGAATTGATAACCAAGTCCTAAGTTAAGCGTGCTTGTTGATGTGTTTGCATCAACATCATCGATGTTTGTATAGTCAAACTTAAAAGCAACTTGTGAAGTCGGCCAATAATTAAAACCAGCACCGATACGTTCTTCTTCTTTTGTATTACCGTAATCAAGCTCACTCCAACGTGCGAAAATACCCATTTCACCCGGTATTAAGCTCACAGGGAAACGGTATGCTGGTTCGATGTAATATCCGTATTGCGTATCATCCCCAGCTATAGATAGTTGTGTATCTAAATCCCATTGAGCATAAAGCGCACGTAAACCTAAACCACTGTTGTGTTTATAATCTACGTGACCTTCAAATAATGTCGCTGAGTTTGCGTCTGTTGTTGCGCCTGCTGTTATATCGCTTTGATATTGAAACGAACCGCTTAACTCTAAACCTGGCACACCTGTATAACGTAGACGTGCTGTTGTTGCAGGGTGATCTGCATTTGCTTGAGAAACCTTTTGGCGGCCACTGCGAATATTGCTTGTTGTGCTTAAACCCGAATGAAGCACAACATCATAATTCCATCCCGGTGCTAATTCTCCATTTAAACCAATCCCCGCTTCCCACCAGGTTGCCGGAATAATTCGCTTTTCAACTTCAGAACGTTCAACACCATAAAACGTATTTGGCTCATGAGTTACATTAACAATACCAATTGGCAAAATATCTAAGCCGGCACGAACTCGATGATTATCGTTAATATCCATTTCAATCCATGCCTGCTCAAGCTCAATTTCTCCATTTTTACCTTCTCCAGCTAGAGCATGTTCAAGCTCTAATTCAGAAAAGAATCGGACGCTATCATTAAACTCATGACCGAAATATAAAACAAAGCGATGAAAATCAATTTCATCATTACCGTCTTTACTATTGTAATGTAACTCTCCATATCCACCGACGGAGGTCTTATCCCACCAGCCATTTCCTGATGTTGAAGAAGATGCTACTTCAATTGCTTCAGCCGCTGCTTCAATTTCTTGCGCAGTCTCTTCAACTTTTTGTTCTGTAACTTCTACTTTCTGCTCGGTTAGCTCAAGCTTTTGTTGTAACTGCTCGATCACTTTTTGTTGCTGTTGAATGATTTTCCACATTTCTTCTGCATCGGGTGCAGCTGCATTTACGACTGATACTCCCATGACAGTTATGACTAATGACATAACCCCTTTTTTAAAACCCATTTTCTTATACCTCTCCCGGTTAAATAAAAACATCAATCAATAATGAGAATCATTAACATTTAAATCGCGTAGTAAGCTAATTTCGCTTATTTATTTGATAGTTAAGAACTACAGTTAGAATGAAATGAGATCAGCAGATCCCATTTCTTTTTCAAGTGCGCGTTCCAGACAGGAAGCCGCATCACATCGACATGAACCACACTGATTACTCACACCAAGTTTCGTTTCCAAATGGTGTAGGCAATTTGCGCCGTCTTTAACGGCTTTTTTAATATCGGTTTCAGTTACCGCGTTACAAACACAGATATACATAATTTATATATCGACAACTCTTCGTTAAACATTAATAGTAATTCTAGTAGGAATGAGAATTATTATCAACTGAGAATTATAGAATAATGTAATGTTTGATTATTGTGTTAATTTACAACAGCTTACAGATTAAGCTTACATTTTTGATTGTTGGTAATTTTCAATTCCAACCTTTCCAATTAATGCTAATTGCGTTTCAAGCCAATCGACATGCTCTTCTTCGCTTTCAAGAATAGATTCAAATAAGTCTTTAGAAACATAATCTTTTACTGTTTCGCAATATTCAATTGCAGCTTTCAAATCGGGTACAGCATCCATCTCTAAGGCAAGATCAGCTTCCAACATTTCTTTTGTATTTTCGCCAATTCGTAACTTCCCAAGCTCCTGCAAATTAGGCAAGCCTTCTAGAAAAAGAATTCGTTCGATCAATTGGTCAGCATGCTTCATTTCATCGATTGATTCATGATACTCATGCTCGGCTAATTCTTTTAAGCCAAAATCTTTATACATACGAGAATGTAAAAAATATTGGTTAATTGCTGTTAATTCATTCTTTAATGTAATGTTTAAGTGCTTTATTACTTTCTTATCGCCTTGCATGCAGGGTCTTCCTCAATGTTTAAATATAGACCAGATAATAGGTTCCAGCCGTCGTTTGTCAATGTTTAAGTTGTTGATTTTATAATGATAATTGTTACTATTTAGATTGCTTTATGGGTATACTTATTGCTATTTAAAACATGGTTTTAGAAGAAAATATCATGAGTTAAGTAAGTTAACAAAGGGGAAGGCAAATGGACATTTCCAGTATTATCTTTTTAGTCTTATTAGCAGCAGCAATCATGTACACGGTCACCATTTATAACAATCTGGTGTCACTCAAACACAGTGTTTCTAAAGCTTGGGCTAATATTGATGTGTTATTAAAGCAACGGCACGACGAGCTACCCAAATTAGTTGAAACCTGTAAGCAATACATGGCTCACGAAAAAGGTACTTTGGAAAAAGTCATACAAGCCCGTTCAGCCGTCTCTGCTGCCAGAGAAAAAGGTGATGTTTCATCATTAGGGCCAGCTGAAACGCAACTAAGAGCCGGGCTAGGAAATTTATTCGCTGTTGCAGAAGCCTATCCCGATTTAAAAGCGAACGAAAATTTCAAACAACTTCAGTCCCGTATCTCCGGGCTTGAAGATGCTATTGCTGATCGACGTGAATTTTATAATGAAACAGTTAATGCTAATAATGTTCGTATCGAACAGTTTCCAGATGTTGTTATTGCTCGCATTTTCAATTTTTTGCACCGTGACTTACTTATGTTCAGCGACGAAGAAAAACAAGACGTCGACGTAAAAGCTTTATTTGGCTAATCAGGTATATGCACTATGTTTGCTGACTTGAGTGAATGGGCCAAAGTTGCTCCAGCTGATAACTTCTGGCTTCTAACAGCTGTTTTACTTATTGGAACTACTGTCGGTTTCTTTTTCGCCTTTAAATACGTACAGAGTAAACGCATTATAGAAGACACACCTACATCTAAAATACGATCAGCAGCTCAAGGCTATTTGGAATTAATTGGTCATGGCTATCTCATGGAAGGACAGCCTATTATATCACCGTTATCAGGATCGACTTGCACATGGTATCAGTTCAAAGTTGAAGAACGTCGGCAGTCTGGAAAGAATTCCGAATGGGTAACGATTAGAAAAGGGATAAGTGACGAATTATTTTTAATCAAAGACGAAACCGGTCAATGTGTTATTGATCCTGAAGGCGCTCATGTAACTGTTTCAAGAAAGGATGTTTGGTTCGGCGGATCATCAAGCCCTATGGG